>VBHB01000078.1 GCA_005880315.1 Chloroflexota bacterium
GCACGTGGAGAAGACAACCCCGGAGACGATTGGGATGGATGTCGCCGCAGCGATGGCCTATCTCAAGTCAAAGGACGGCGGTGTGGTTCGTTCGGTCTTCACGGTCGGTTTCTGCTTTGGCGGCTCGAGCTCGTGGAACCAGTCCGCGCTGAATCCTGGTCTCAACGGCTGCATCGGGTTCTACGGCAGGCCCACCCGAAGCGAGCCGTACATCTCGAAGATGAAGGCGCCTCTGCTCGTGCTCGTTGCCGGTGCCGATGCTGCCACGCCGGTGGAGGTTTCCAAGGACTTCGAGGCCAAGCTGACCGCCGCTGGAGTGCCGCATGAGATGCACATCTACGAAGGCGCCCCGCACAGCTTCTTCGACCGCACGTACGAGCAGTGGAAGGAGGCGTGCGACGACGCCTGGCGCCGCATGCTCGCCTTCGTCAAGAAGCACAGCTGACCCCCACTGTTAAGAGGGTATTGGCGGCTGGCGGGCGCGGCCGTATTCTGGCCGCCAGGAACCCCCCGGGTGGGTGGTCTTTACACCCCACGAAATCTGCGATTTCGCGGGGACCCCTAGTTTTGGGGGAGGGCGGCTTAAGACGCACACTGCCAATTCGGTTCGACATCCGGGCCTAATCCCCGCGGCCGGCCTATAGTCAATTCATGGCCAGGGCAGCCACAAGGGTGGCCGCGAAGTCCAAACCGCCCTCGCAGCTGCCGCCCGCCCTCATGGCCGAGCTCGAGCGGCGCCGGGCCGGGCTCGCGCGCCACATGGCCCGCGCCGTTGTCGCCGTCGTCCATTGGGACGACTCCACCGGCGTCCCCCCGCAGCGGGAAGCGATCGCAAAAGCATGCGAGGCCGGCCTCGACCTCTTCCTTGCGACCGCACGCGAAGCCCGCCCCGCCACGCCGGAGGAGCTGCGCCGGGTGGCCCAGCTCGGCATCTTGCAGGCGCGCAGCAGCCAGTCGGTCGAGCCGATCCTGGCCGCCTATCGAATCGCGGCGCGGGTGGCCTGGGAGGAGATCCTGCGGGCATGGCGTGGTCATCCCGAGGCGACGCCCGAGGCCATCATGCTCACCGCCAACTACGTGTTCGCGGCGCTGGACCAGGTCGCGGCCGAGGTCACCAAAACATACCTTCACGCACGCGAGCAACACATGCAGCGGGGCACCCGCGCACGGGCCCGCCTGTTCCACGCCCTGATCAGCGACAACTTCGACTCGGAGCTGGAGCTGCAAAAGCAAGCGCTGGCGCTGAACATGCCGATTGCCGCCGGCGGCTACGTCGCCGTGGTGTCGAAGCTCGTGATCGGTAATCGCGACGGCGCCCGCGGCGGCGAGGCGCTGGCCGAAGTCGCTGGATCCCTGGAGACCCCGCGGGGCGTCATCCATCACGTCACCGATCCGACGACGCTGGTCACGCTCTGGCCGGCGGAGTCGGCGAAGGACGGCGAGGGGGCGCGCCAGTTCGTGACTCAGCTGCACAAGGAAGCTGTCGAGCGCTCAGGTGCGGCTCGCGCCCGAGTGCGCGCCGGCGTCGGCGGATACCACCCCGGCCTGCGGGGGATCTCACGTTCCTATCTGGAGGCCCAGCAGGCGATCGAGGCGGGTCGCAAGCTGCGTCCGGAGGCGGTGTCGCATGGCCACGACGAGGTCATCCCCCACCTCGTCCTCGCCCAGAATCCTCGCCTAGCCGAACGCTTCGTCGCTCACAGCCTCGGGCCGTTGCTCGACCCCAAGACCCGCGGCCGCGAGCAGCTGCTCGAGACGCTCGAGGCCTACCTCGACCATGGATCTGTCAAAGACGCCGCCGCCGCGCTCAATCTGCACCGCCATACCGTTCTCTACCGCCTTGACAAGCTGCGGGACGTGCTCGGCCCCGAGTTCGACTCTCCTGCCTCACGGCTGCGCCTCCATCTGGCCCTTGACCTTCGTAGGCTGATCTGAAGCGGTTTGGACACAAGGTCCAAACAACGTCCCGCCTTTTCCCACACGATGAGGATGTGACTAGGCCGCGGCGTCCGTATCCTCAATGACGTGAACGTCAAATCCAACGGTCGACGCGTGGCTGTTACGGGCATGGGCTTCATAACGCCCATCGGCAACGACCTGGAGACCGTGTGGTCGAACATGGTCGAAGGCGTGTCGGGCGTGGGGCAGATCACCCGCTTCGACACCAACGGTTTCGACACCAAGATCGCGGCCGAGGTCAAGGGCTTCAACCCTGAGGAATACATGGACCGCAAGACCGCCCGTCACATCGGGCGGTACTGCCAGTTCGCGCTGGCCGCCTCCAGGCAGGCGCTGGCCCAAGCCGGCCTCGACCCGGCTGAGATGGACCCCGATGACGTCGGTGTGATAGTCAGCTCGGGCATCGGCGGCATGGAAGAGATCGAGAAGAGCCACACGGCGCTCATGGAGCGCGGTCCCAAGAGGATCAGCCCCTTCACCGTCCCGATGATGATCGCCGACATGGCGGCGGGAATCGTCGCCATCCACACCCACGCCGGCGGGCCGAACTACGCCATCGTCAGCGCCTGCGCTTCCGGCTCACACGGCATCGGCGAAGCCGCCGAGATCATCAAGCGGGGCGACGCCGTCGCCATGCTCGCGGGCGGCTCGGAAGCGACCATCACCCCACTGACGATGGGCGCCTTCTGCCAGATCAAGGCGACCAGCGAGCGCAACGACGAGCCGGAGAAGGCATGCCGGCCGTTCGACCTCGGCCGTGATGGATTCGTCATGGGCGAGGGCTCGGTGATGCTCGTGGTCGAAGAGATGGAGCACGCGAAGAAGCGTGGCGCCCGAATCCTGGCCGAGATCGCAGGTTACGGAGCGAGCGCGGACATGTACCACTTCACCGCGCCGCACCCCGAGGGCAAGGGCGCGATCCGCGCCATGAAGAGCGCCCTCGAGAAGAGCGGCGTCGACTTGAAGGACGTCGGCTACGTCAACGCGCACGGCACCTCGACCAAGCTTGGCGACGTCGCCGAGACCAAAGCGATCAAGGCAGTGTTCGGCGACCATGCCCAAAAGCTCGCGGTGAGCTCCACCAAGTCGGTGCACGGTCACCTGTTGGGTGCGGCGGGCGCGATCGAGGCCGCCGCCTGCATCCTCGCCATCGATCGGGGCCTGTTGCCTCCAACCATCAATCTCGACGACCCGGACCCGGAGTGCGACCTCGACTACGTGCCCAACAAGGCGCGCAAGGCCGATGTGAAAGTTGCGCTCTCGAATTCGTTCGGCTTCGGCGGACACAACGCGAGTCTCGTGATCAAGGCCCCTGAGGCCGGTAGGTAGGAGAGATATGGCAAGTCAGCTCGATTTCAAGGAGCTTCAAGACCTCGCGGCGGAGATTCTCGGCATCGAACCCGGCGACGTCCAGCTGGACAAGAGCTTCCAGCGCGACCTCGCGGCGGATTCGCTCGACCTCGTCGAGCTCATCGCCGCCATCGAGGACAAGTACGACGTCGAGCTCTCCGAGGAAGAGCTCGAGAAGATGAAGGTCATCGGCGACCTCTGGAAATTCCTGGAGCAGAAGACCGCCGAGCGGCTGGAGGCGTAGGGAGGTGGCCATCACGAACGCGTACCGCACACGATCCGACGCGGTGCCCTTGCGGTCGTACAAGGCCAAGGGCCGTCCCAGCGCAATCGCCGGGATGGGTGCCTACGCGCCCGACAAAATCATCGACAACTTCGACCTCGAAAAGATGATGGATACGTCGGACAAATGGATCACAGAGCGCACAGGAATCCATCGGCGCCACATCGCCGAACCCGGTACGACAACTTTCGAGCTGGCGACCAAGGCAGCGCGCGCGGCGCTCGACGCCGCAGACATCAAAGCAGAAGACCTCGACATGATCCTGGTCGGCACCTCGTCTCCGGACGGGCCGTTTCCATCCGTCGCCTGCCGCGTCCAGAACGAGCTGAACGCCCCCGGCTCGGTGGCATGGGACACGTTGGCAGCGTGCTCGAGCTTCGTCTACGCGCTCTCGATCGCCGATTCGTACATCGCTACCGAGCGCGCCGACAACGTGCTCGTGATCGGCGCCGAGGTGCTGTCTCGAATGCTGAATTACCACGATCGTGGTACCGCGGTCATCTTCGGCGACGGTGCCGGCGCGGCGGTGGTTCGGCCTGCGCCGACGGGCGGCGGTTTCAAGAGCTGGTGCCTGGGCTCGGACGGGCGCGGGTTCGCGCAGGTCACCTGCGGCAACATCGAGAAAGGCGCGTACGTGGCCAAAGACGCCCAGCCGTACATCGAAATGGTCGGTCCCGACGTCTTCAAGTTCGCGGTCGACATCTTCATCCGCCAGGCGAACGAGGTCTGCAACACCGCAGGCGTGGCCCTCGAGGACATCGACCTCTGGGTGCCGCACCAGGCCAACTTCCGCATCATCGACGCCGCCGCGCGGCGCATCGGCCTTCCACTCGACCGCGTGGCGATCAACATCGACGAGTACGGCAATACCTCCAGCGCCTCGATTCCGCTGGCGCTCGAGGAAGCGATCCGCCAGGGTCGGGTCAAGAGCGGGGACCATGTCCTGCTGGCCGGCTTCGGCTCGGGGTTGACCTGGGGGGCGACCCTGATGACGTGGGTCTAAGCGTGGGCGTAAAGCTCACCGGCCCCATCGCGTTGCTGTTCCCAGGCCAGGGCGTGCAGAAGCCGGGGATGGGCCGCAACCTCCATGATCGGTACCCGGCCGCGCGCCGGGTGTTCGAGCGTGCCGAAGAGGTGCTGCAGATGCCCGTTCGTAGGCTGTGCTTCGAAGGCCCGGTTGAAGACTTGAACCGCACCGATGTCATCCAGCCCTGCGTCATGGTGGTGTGCTGGGCCGCGTACGAGGTGTGGCGCGAGAGCTACGGCTTCGAGAACGTGAGCGTCACCGCCGGCCACAGCCTGGGCGAGATCGCCTCGCTGGCGGCCGCGGGGGCGATCCCGTGGGAGACGGCGCTGCTGCTGGTCAAGGAGCGCGGGCGCATCATGGCCCACGCGGCCGGCGAGCAGCCGGGCGGGATGATCGCGATCGTCGGCCTCGACGAAGCCCAGATCGAATCTATCCGCGAGGAAGCCTCGACACGCGGAAAGCTGTGGGTGGCCAACCGCAACGCCGACGTCCAGTTCGTGCTCTCGGGCGAGACCGCGGCCGTCGAAGAGGCGGAGCGCCTCGCGCTGGCCGCCGGAGCCCGCCGCGCTCTCATCCTGACCATCCCCCTTCCCGCGCATTCGCCGTTGATGGCCGGTGCGGCGGCGGCCTTCCGCAAGGTCGTCGACCGGCTGCAGTTCACCGCGCCCTCGATTCCGGTGCTGGCCAACGCTTCGGGTGAGGCGATGAGGACGGTCGCCGCCCTTCAGGAGGAGCTTCGGCTGCAGATGCTGCGTCAGGTCGATTGGGCTCGGACCATGGTCTCGATGCGGGCGATGAAGGTGAAGACGGTCGTCGAGCTGGGACCCGGGCGCGTGCTGGCGAGCCTGGCTGCCAAGCACATTCCGGGCGTCGACACCTGGAACGCCGAAGAGCTGTTCATCGAGTTCGCCGACAGCCCCGCCGCCGGATGAGCGCAGATCTAGACGGCAAGACCGCCCTGGTCACGGGCGGTGGCAAGGGCATTGGGCGCGCCATCAGCCAGGCGCTGGCTGGAATGGGTGCGAAGGTGGTGGTCAACTACCGGTCCGACAAATCCGCGGCTGAGGAAACCGCGGGCGCGCTGCCCGGAGCGACCGCCGTTCAAGCCGACGTTGGCGACCCAGCCGCGGTCGAATCGATGGTGAAGGCGATCGGGCGGGTTGATGTGCTCGTCAACAACGCCGGCGCGGTGCGCGACAAGCTGCTGATCCAGATGTCGCCGACCGACTGGGAGGAACTGATCCGCACCGACCTGATGTCGGCCTTCGCCACCACCCGCGCGGCCATCATGTCGGGCATGATGCGGGCGAGATGGGGCCGGATCGTCAACATTTCGTCCATCGTCGGCCTCACGGGCAACGCCGGACAGTCCAACTACGCCGCCGCCAAGGCCGGGCTGATCGGATTCACCAAGTCGATCGCACGCGAGTACGGTTCTCGCAACATCACTTGCAATGCCGTCGCTCCCGGCTACGTCCGCACCGAGCTGACGTCAGGATCGCTCACCGATGACATGGTCGGCGAGCTGGTGAAAATGACGCCCATCAAGCGGGAAGGCACCGCCGAAGAGGTTGCCCACGCGGTCGCGTTTCTCTGCTCGCAGGGGGCCGGGTTCATCACTGGCCAGGTGATCGCGGTCGACGGGGGGCTATCGCTCTGATGCAGCTCGCCAAGGTTCAGCACGAGGTCCGGATGGCGGGCGCCAAGCTGCCCCCGATCGCCCTGCCCACCAATTGCCCAGGTTGTGGCGTCAGCCTTGATCCGGAAACGCTCCGCAAGCACGCCTATGTCTGCGAGTGCGGCCATCACTTCCGGCTGGGCGCCGACGCGTGGATCATCCTCCTGGCCGACCGCGGAAGCTGGCATGAGCGGTGGGGGGATGTTCGATCCCACGACCTGCTCAACTGGAAGGTGCCCAAGCCGTATCAGGCGACAATCGACCAGCTGGCCGACGAGGGCCTGAATGAAGCGGTGCGCACAGGCACCTGCACCCTCGGCGGCCGCCCCATCTGGCTGGCCGCATTCGACTTCCGATTCGTCGGCGGCACCCTGTCGATCGTCGCCGGCGAGCGACTGGCGCGCGGGATGGAGCAGGCCGCGGCCTCAGGGCTGCCTTACCTCCTCGTCTCGGCCTCGGGCGGCGCGCGCATGCAGGAAGGCGTGCTGGCGCTGATGCAGATGGCCAAAGTCAACGCCGCCGTCGGTCGCTTGCATTCGTCGGGCGTTCCATTCTTCTCGGTCCTCACCGATCCCACGTTCGGAGGCACCGCGGCGTCGCTGGCATTGCTTGCGGACATCAACATCGCGGAGCCTGGAGCAGCCATCGGCTTCACCGGTCCTCGCGTCATCAAACAGGCCACCTACGCAGACCTGCCCGCCGGCTTCCAGAGCGCCGAGTTTCAGCTCGCACGAGGGCAGGTCGACATGGTCGTGATCCGCACCGAGCTCCGCCGGCTGCTCGCCCATCTGTTGGAGATGTATCCATGACACGCCACGGCCGCCGGCTCGAAGAGACGACCCTGACGGTGTGGCAGGTCGTCGAGCTCGCCCGCCACGCCAGCCGGCCGTACTCACTCGACTACATCCGCCGCCTTGCGCCCGACTTCATCGAGCTGCACGGCGATCGCATCTCGGCCGACGACCCGGCCCTGGTTGCGGGAGTCGGCACATGGCATGGCCGCACCACCGTTTTCCTCGGCCACCAGAAGGGTCGAAGCCTGAAGGAGCGGGTGGCGCGGAACTGGGGGATGATGCACCCCGAGGGCTACCGAAAGGCGCTGCGTCTCGCGCACCACGCCGCGAAGTTCGGATTCCCGATCATCTCCCTGATCGATACCCCGGGCGCTTATCCAGGGGCCGGAGCGGAGGAGCGCGGGATTGCCGCGGCCATCGCGCGAGCCATCATGGAATGGTTCCGCATCCCCGTGCCGATAGTTGCCGCAGTGATCGGTGAGGGTGGCAGCGGCGGTGCGCTGGGCATGGGCGTGGCCGACCGCGTGATCATGCTCGAGAACTCGATCTACTCGGTGGCGTCCCCGGAAGCCGCCGCCTCCATCGTCTGGCGTGACAACTCTCGCAAAGTCGAGGCGGCGGAACAGCTTCAGCTCACGTCGCGCGACCTGCTGGCTATGGGTGTGGTGGAGGAGGTCGTCCCAGAGCCGGAGGGCGGCGCCCACATGGACTTCGACGCCGCCGCCCGTGTGCTCGACGAGGCCCTATTTCGTCACGCGCAGCCCCTGCTCGCCCAGCCTGCCGACGTGCTGCTCCAGCACCGCTACGAGCGCTTTCGGTACATCGATTCGCTCATCCACGCGGAACCCCACTTCGGTCCCAAAATCGATTAAGTGGTCTGAGTGCGGGTAGTCGCACAGCGGGCGGCTTCGGGTTCGGTGACCTGGGAAGAGTCGGGCGCCCGACAGATTGCAACCATCGGCCCCGGCCTCGTGTTGTTGGTGGGTGCAGGTGCAGATGACGATGAATCCAATGTGCGCAGGCTCGCGGACAAGTTGATCGACATGCGCGTGTTCGGCGACGACGCGGGCAGGATGAACGTGAGCCTCGAAGACGTCAAGGGCTCGGCGCTGATCGTGTCGCAGTTCACGCTCTTCGCCGACATGAGCCGCGGGCGCCGCCCCAGCCTGCTCAAAGCGGGCGATCCCCGGCGGGCCGAGGAGCTGTACCTCGCCTTCGTGGAGCGGTTCAGAGAACGCGGAATAGAGACCCGTACCGGGAGCTTTGGAGCAGTCATGCGCGTGGCGATCGAAAACGACGGTCCCGTCACGCTCGTCCTGTCGACCGACGACTGGCCGACCCGTGTCTGAACGCCGAAGGCGGCTGCTGCCCTACCTTGCCTTCGCCGCCCTCGGGCTGATCTGGGGGGCTTCATTCCTCCTCATCAAGATCGGCGTGCGCGACATGAGCCCAACCGTGCTCGTGCTGATCCGCGCCGGGTCGGGCGCGATCGCCTTGGCCGTGATCATGCGGGCGATGGGGCGTCCCCTCATCGGGGCCAGCTGGAAGCAGAGGCTGCCGTCGTTCGTTTTCATGGCCGTCTCCAACGCACTCTTACCGTGGGTGGCCATAGCGTGGGGCGAGCAGCACATCTCCAGCGGACTGGCCAGCATTCTCAACTCGACGACCACGCTCTGGGCCGCCATCTTCATCTACTGGGTCATCCCGGCTGAGCGCCCCAGCCTGGTGAACTATTTCGGGGTGCTGCTTGGAATCGCCGGCGTGGCGATCCTCGTTTTTCCCGACATCTCGAAGCACGGCGTAACCGGCAACGTCCTCGGCGTCCTGGCTGTCGTGGCCGCGTCGATGAGCTATGCGGTCAGCGCGCTCTACCAGCGGACGAAGATGCGGGGCATGAACGTCTACGAACAGAGTCTCGGGCAGCTCGGCCTGACCGCGATCATCGCGATCCCGTTCGCGGCGCCATCTGTGTCTCAGGTTCACCTCGCCTTCATCTCGATCGCGGCGGTGGTCGCGCTGGGTGTGGCGGGCTCGGGGGTCGCGTACTTGCTCTATTACTACACGATGAACACGCTCGGCCCGGTTCGCGCGACCGGGGTCACGTTCGTGGTTCCGATCACGGCTGTGTTCTGGGGAGTCGTCCTGCTCCGCGAAAGCCTCGGCCTGCCGGTGGTCACCGGCATGCTCGTGATTCTCATCGGCGTGGTGCTCACGAATTTACGGCGAAGGCAGCGCTCCGCCGTCGAGCGCGAATCGGCCGTGGCTTGAGCGGGTTCGCTGAGCAACACGCCGCGGCCGTTCGCGAAGCCGCCGCGCGGATTCAGCCGTACGTGCGTCGCACGCCTGCGCTCCGGACGGACCTCGATCCCGGGCTGCGGCTGAAAGCCGAGTGCTTCCAGGTGACCGGTTCGTTCAAGCCGCGCGGCGCGTTCAACGCCATCCTGTCTCTGGTCGAGCGCGGCCCGCGCCCAAACGGGGTCATCGCGGTGAGCTCCGGCAACCATGCCCAGGCTGTCGCGTTGGCTGCTCGGACCGTCGGACTGCCCGCCCTCATCCTCATACCAGAGGATGCCAATCCGGCCAAGGTCGCGGCAACCCGCGCCTTGGGTGCAGAGGTCATGCAGGATGGCGTCACCTTCGCGAATCGCGAGCAGCGCCTGCGCGAGGTCACTGCCGAGCGGCAGCTGACCCTGGTGCATCCGTTCAACGATTGGGACGTCATCCACGGCCAGGGCACGGCAACGCTGGAGCTGCTCACCGACGAGCCGGATCTCGACGTGATCGCGGCTCCGCTGGGAGGTGGCGGCCTGCTCTCGGGTGCCGCCATCGCCGCCAAGAGCCACGCCTCGAAGGTGAAGGTGGTGGGCGTCGAGCCGGCTGCTGCCGATGACGCGTACCGAAGCTGGAAGGCACACCGCATCGTTCCGCTCGAGCGGGCGCCCTCAACGCTGGCCGACGGTGTCCGGACCACCGCCATCGGCGAGCTTACGTTCGAGGTGATGTTCGGCAAGGGCCTCGTTGACGAGGTGGTCACGGTGACCGAGGCGGAGATCGCCTCCGCGGCCGGCCTCGCGTGGACGCGCCTTCACTTGGCGCTGGAACCGACCGGCGCCCTCCCGCTGGCGGCGTACCTCGCCGGCAAGCTTGGGCGCGGCCGAATCGGCCTCATCCTCAGCGGCGGCAACGCGAATCTAGAGACGATGGCTAGACTGCTGACCCAATGATCCCGGTCAAAGAGGTGATGACGACAGATGTGATCACCTTCCGTGAGGACACACCCGTGGATGAGATCGCAGCGACGCTCGCTACCAAACACATCACCGGTGCGCCGGTCATCGGAGCCGATGGCGACGTGACGGGGATCGTCTCAGAGGTCGACGTCTTCTCCAAGAAGGGCAAGGTGGCGCGCGACATCATGAGCTCGCACGTCATCACCGTCAGCGAAGACACTGGCATTGACGAAGCGGCCCGCCTGCTCATCGGCGAGCGCATCAGGCGTGTGCCGGTGGTTAAGCGCGGCAAGATGGTGGGTCTGCTCAGCCGCTCGGATGTGCTCGAGTTCTTTGCCAGCACACGCTGGACCTGCAATGTTTGTGGGCGCTGGGAACGGGGGCTGGAGATGCCGGAGCGCTGTTATTCATGTTCGAGCACGGAGATCCGACTGGAGCGCGCCGATCCTGGCCACTGATCGTCTCTCGCTAAAGGCCCAGAGCTTCACCGAGTCGGTCATCCGCGAGATGACGCGCTTGAACCTTGCCCTCAATGGTCCCGAGCGCGCCATCAACTTCGCCCAGGGCTTCCCCGACTTCGAGACTGATCCCCGCATTCTCGACGCCGCCGCCAACGCGCTCCGCGACGGATACAACCAGTACGCGACGACGTGGGGCGCGCCTCAGCTGCGCGAAGCGATCGCGAGGAGGCAATCGGTCGTCTGGGACCGGGCCGTCGACCCCGAGAAAGAGATCACAGTGTCGTGTGGCGCGACCGAGGCCATGATCGCGGCGATGCTCACCGTCGTGAACTCCGGCGACGAGGTCATCGTGTTCGAGCCGTTCTACGAGAACTACGGCCCCGACTGCATCCTGAGCGGGGCGACCCCGCGGTATGTGACGCTCGAGGCGCCCGACTGGTCATTCGACCCCGATGCGCTGCGCGCGGCGTTCTCGGAAAAGACGCGGGCCATCGTAGTCAACACCCCGCACAACCCGACCGGGAAGGTCTACGCGCGCTCAGAGCTGGAGCTCATTGCCCAACTTTGCGTCGAGCACGATGTGATCGCCATCACCGATGAGATCTATGAGCACCTCGTCTACAGCGGCCGGCATGTGAGCCTGGCCACCCTCGACGGAATGGCCGATCGCACGATCACGATCAGCGGTGCCAGCAAGACGTTTTCCGTCACCGGTTGGCGCGTTGGCTGGATGGTGGCCCCACCGGACCTCACGAGCGGGATCCGCAAGGTCCACGATTTCCTCACCGTCGGCGCGGCGCACCCGCTGCAGGTCGCGATCGCTTCCGCGCTCGAGCTGCCTCCTTCCTTTTATATGCAGCTGGTGGGCGACTATCGCGAGCGCCGCGACGCCATCGTCACGGGGCTGCAGGAATGCGGTTTCGAAGCCTCGGCTCCGGATGGCGCGTACTACGTGATGGCGGGGATCGGAGGGTTCGGCTTCGACGACGACACCGCCATGGCGCGCCACCTCATCGAGCAGGTCGCGGTCGCCACGGTGCCTGCTTCCAGCTTCTACCACGATCCGGACAAGGGGCGGGGCTACTTGCGCTTCAGCTTTCCCAAGCGCCTGGAGACGATCGAGCGCGGTATGCAAGCGCTGCGCACTTTGAAGAGGCGTTAACAGGCAGGGTTCTCATCCTTCGCGCCGGCGCCTAGCGTGGCCCGCATGGGAAGAGTGATCCGGGCGCCGCTGACGTGGATGGTCGTGGCCGAGGTCGTGGTCGTGGTCGCGCTGGTGCTGGTGGCCTGGCACGCGTTCGCCGGCGCGACCGGGCCCCTGTCAGGGCCGACGGTCGGGTTTCCTTCCGCCGAGGCTTCGCCTGCCGACACCGCCCTGCCGGCAGCCGGAGTGCCCGCGGGCGGCGCGACTTTCCACGGCCCCTTCCCAGGCTTGAATCTCGGGATCGAGTTCTGGCGCGGCCGCATGTCGAGCCTCAACCGCGACGAAGCGGCCTTCGAGGCGCTGGAGTGGAGAGTGACCCACGCCGTCATGGCGGCGGCGCACGACTACCTGGAGACGGTCGTGCTCCCGGCGGTCAGGCGTGCCGAAGGGGGTGCTGTTTGACGAGCGTTTGGGGCTTAGGACTTCTCCGGGGACATGGTGACGTTGCCGTTCAGCGTGGCGCCGTCCTCGACGGTAAGCCGGCTGACCTTGACGTCGCCGTTGAGGTGCCCCGAGCCGCCGAGCGTCAGGCGGCGGCGGGCGGTCACGTTGCCGTTGACCTGGCCTCGCACGCTGACGTTCGAGCCTTCGATTGTGGCCTGGACGTTGGCGGTGCTGTCCACCGACACGTCGCCGCTGGCTTTGAGCTCGCCCTCGACGGTGCCGGCCACCTTGAGATCACCCTGGATCTCGAGGCGTCCGTGCAGGCTGTCGCGGGGCCCGAGATTGACCAGGTTGGTGCCACCGTTGGCGCTGGTGGCGGGGGCGTGTGTTCCGGATTTTTCAGCTTGGGCCATTTGGGCGTCCTCCACTGGGGTGATCGAGCCTTTTCCTCGTCCTGCTCAACTCCGACGATGAACTTGACTTGCGAACAGATGCATAAGTCGGAAGAGAGGGGGATTTGACGAGCTAGCATCGTAGCAAAGTGGTCGCCGGACATCTCGAGAGGGAGGCAACCGGGTTTCTGCAGCTCCTGCATGCCCTGGGGTCAGCTTCGTGGCGCTGATGGATCCTGACTCGTCCGACGAGATGATCGACCATCTGGTCGACTTCTTCGACCAGATCGCACCGACATACGACAGCTGGGCCAACGGTCAGCACGGCCGAGTTGCTACACGGCTGGTCGAGCTGGTCAAGCCGAGGAAGGGACAGCAAGTGCTTGATGTCGGCACCGGCACAGGCCTGGTTGCGCACCTGGTGGCGGCGAAGGTGACGCCGGGCTCGGTGATCGGCATCGACCTGTCGGATCGCATGCTCTCGATCGCGAGGTCGAAGCCGAGCAAGAACACGAAGTTTCTCGGCATGGCCGCCGAACGCCTCGTGTTCAGGCCGGAGACGTTTGACCTGGTGACCATGGGCGACACACTTGCTTACCTCGCCGATCCCGGCGACGCGCTGAGCGAAGCACATCGCGTACTCAAGGTTGGCGGCCGGGTCGCGCTCTCGAGCCAGCGGCGCAGTCTCAGCACGCGGGCCCAGGACCTCTTCTTCCAGGGCCTCGCCCCGCTCGCGCGCAGGCATTACCTGAGCTTTCCGCGGTATAGCTCTGACCGTTCGCAGTTCGGCGAGCCGCGGGTCCTGCCGCAGTTGTTGGAGTCGGCCGGTTTCAAGGTCGATCTGTTGACCGAGATGGTGACCGGCGGCCGTACCGACAACGCGAGGGAGTGGACCAACCTGATGGCGGGAGCAGGCCCGCTCCCCTACACGCTGATAAGGGCCCTGGGACCGCGCTATCGCATGGAGCTAGAGGCCGAGGTGGACGAGGCCATGGGCAGCCTCGGCGATCCAGACGATGCGTTCCGCTACCACCATTCCTACCTGATGGCGGTGGCCACCAAGCTCTGACGCGTTTGGTCAGGTCTTCGAGGCCGCCCTCGGCTGCGTTCCGATCGTGAGCCCGGCCACAAGCGCGGCGAGCAGGCAGAGCGCCGCTGCGACGGCGAATATCTCGCGGTACTCCTGCAGGAAGGCGGCGGCCACCAGGCGCTCCAGGTGATCGACCCTGGCGCGGACGTCGGGGTCGTTGAGCTGTGGAGTGCCCAGGATCTGATGGAACCGATACAGGCCGTAGGCGGTTAGGGCCGCCAGGCCGACGAGCATTCCCATGGTCCTCGAAAGGACGACGAGGCTCGAGGCGAGACCGTGATGCTCCGTTTTTGTGAGCTCGAGCACGCGGGCGGCAAGCGGGGCGATGACGATCCCGAAACCAAGCCCGCATGCGATGAGCGCGAGGTCGGCGACCGGCAGTGGACCGGCGCGCGCGGCCAGCTCGTCCGCCCGCCAGCCCGTCATCTGCGCGAACGCTGCCGCCGCGAGGATCATGCCCGCGACCGCAGTGGCGCGCGCGCCGATCCGCGTGGCCAGCAGGCCGCCCAGTAACGCGCCGAGCGGCAGGCCGAGCAAGAAGCGGGAAAGGAGCAGGCCCGAGCCGAGCTGGTCGAGCTTGAAAACGAGCCGGCCGAGAAGTGGCACGTCCACCAGCGCGACCATGAGCGCGACCCCGATCAACAGGTTGGCGAGCGTGGCGCCGATGAATGCGCGGCTGCGAAGAAGGCTGGCTGGGATCAGAGGCTCGAGACGTGTGGCCTGGCGTCTCGCGTATAGGCCCAGCACGACGAGGCTGAGAACGCCGAGCGGGATGAAAAGGCCGCTGGTGGCGCGGGTGTTGGGATCATCCGGGTACAAGGCGAGCACCAACAGGCCCAGGCCGGCGCCGAGCAGGGCGGCGCCGACCCAGTCCAGCGAAGCGGCGGTTGACGCATCGAGCCTGCTTTGCCGGCGGCTCCCGGCAACCAGGCCGGTGGCACACAGCACGGCCAGCGGAAGGTTCAACCAGAACACGAAACGCCAGCCCCCGATCGATGCGGCGGCCGCCGCGAGTGTGGCTCCGTACAGCGGGCCGAACACGCTGCCTGCCTCTTGCATCGCGGCCACGGACCCCAACGCGGCCGTCCGGCGCTCGTTGCGGTAGAGGTCGGCGGCCAGGGCGAGCGAGAGCGGAACGAGGCCACCGCCTCCCAAGCCCTGCAGGAAGCGGCCGGCGACCAGCCAGGGCAGGCCGGCGAACGTCCACAAGCCGGCGGTGGCTGTGATCGCCGAGCCGGCGGCGAAAACCAGCATGCATAGGGCGTAAACCGGAGCCCGGCCCCGCACGTCGGAGTACGCACCGAGCAATGGCATGGCGACGACGTAGCCGCCGAGGAAGCCCGTGACGATCGGGGTCGCCTGCTCGAAACGGTCGATGGTCAGGCCGACGTCGGCAACCATGGCCGGCAGCAGGGTGACGACGACGTAGGCGTCGAGGGCGGTGATGAAGAGCCCGGCTCCGGCTACGAGGAGGAGCAAGGGTCGCCTCATCGCCGCCTCGTGGTCAGGAATCGTGGGCCCCGCTCCGATTTTGAGCCCGAACGCACCCCTGGCGGGGCCCTCCCTTCCCGTTTGCCGTCCCTCCCCCGACCGGCGCTCCTCGCGCCAGTTTGGGCAAGTTGACAAGAGGGCTCAACCCTGCCTGTTAAGGCAACGACGGCGTGGCGATCACGACGCTGCCGTTGAACCCGCCCAGGTCGACTTCGACCGAGCTCGCCGCGCCGTTGTCACCGAACGGGCCCGAGAGCACCGCCTTGCGGATCAGGTGGTCGGAGCCGCCGATCCAGATCACCGCGTCCACGTCGCCAGACGAGCTCAGCTGCGGCAGCATGCTGTGGACCTGGCCGGCGCTGTAGGTTGCCTGCACCTTGTGAGAATCGACCCCATCCACCTGCTCGGCGGCCAGGTATTTCGGGCTGCGGCCCGCTGGGATGACCGCGGGCAGACCGTTGGCGGCGTCGAAGAGCTTGGCGAGATCCGGGATGTCGGCGGCGTCCACCCCGGTCAGCTCGTTATAGCCAGAGAAGGGCAGGTGGAGGTAAACGTGTCCGCCCGAGATGATCACCTCGAGGGCGATCTGGACATCTTGCTGACGGACCGTGTACGTGGTGTCGCTGTCGGCCGGCAGGCGAAGGGCCGCCTTGGCCGTCATCAACTGGAATCCGCGAAAGCTGACCGAGCCTTTGGTGAACTTGAGGCTGGCGTTGACCGATTTCAGCTTCGCCATCGCGGCGCCACTCTCACGAAGGGCCCGGCCGGCGTCCTCCGGCTGCAGGCCCCCGCAGCCCGCGACCACGGCCAGCAGCAGCACACTGGCGCCAAACGACGCGAGCCTGGATTTCACCACACAAGTATCAGCCCCGCATCCGGCCCGTTTGTGACGCTCGCGTCTCAGTCGGAATGGTCGGGATCGGCCCTCACGATAAGACGGATGGGCCGGTCGTAGAAGAGATAATCCCAGGCCCAGTTGATGAGGACGAGGATCCGGCTGCGAAAGCTGACCACGTTGACCAGGTGCACCGTGAGCCACATCACCCAGCCCGGAAACCCCGACAGGCGAACGCGGCCGAGCTGAGCCACCGCGGAGTTGCGGCCGATCGTCGCCATGGTGCCGGGGTCTTTGTAGACGAATGCGCTCGCCCCGCCGTTGGCGGCCATGTCCTTGATGGTCGCGGCCACCCGCCGGCCCTCCTGCATGGCGACCGGGATCAGCATCGGAAGCGGCTGACCCGCAACAACTGCGCCTGCGAGGTCGCCGATGACGAAGACGACCGGATGACCCGGCAGCTGCAGCGTGTCGTCAACCAGCACCCGCGCCTGGCGGCCTAGCTTGGCTCCGAGTACCGCGCCCAGCCCAGACGCTCGTACTCCTGCGGTCCACACGATCGTGCCCGCAGAGATGACCTCTCCACTCGCGAGACTGATGGAGTCCTCCGTGACCTGCGCCACCTTGGCGTTCAGCATCACCTCGACATCCTTCTTCTCCAGCGACCGCTTCGCAGCCTCGCGCAGGACTGGGTCGAACGTGCTCAGCAGCCAGCCGGCGGCCTCCACCAAGATCACGCGCACCTCGCTGAGGTCGAGCTTTGGATAGTCCTTCTTGAGCACGTGCCGGATGAGCTCGGATAGCGCGCCGGCCATCTCCACTCCGGTAGGGCCGCCACCAACGATCGCGAAGGTGAGCATCATTCGGCGCCGCTCGGCTTCGGCGACCCACTGCGTCGCCTCGACCCGAGCGAGGACGCGGTTGCGCAGCGCCAGCCCCTCGCCGAGCTCTTTCAATCCGAACGCGTGCTGGGCGAGCGACGCGTTACCGAAGAAATCGCTCTGGCTCCCGGTCGCGAGCACGAGGTAGTCGTAGGGGACGGGTCCGCGATCGGTGCTCAGGATTCGGCGCTGCATGTCGACACCCAACACCTCGGCCTGCCGGAACTCGACGTTGCCCAGCGGCCGCACCAGCTCGCGCACCGGGCGCGCGACCTCGCCCGGATCCAGGAGCGCTGAGGCCACCTGGTAGAGCAGCGGCGTGAAGAGGTGGTAGTTGTTGCGGTCGATCAACAGGACGTCGAGGGGCGCATGCTTCAGCGCCCGCGCACACGTCAGGCCGGCGAAACCGGCGCCCGCGATGACGACCCGGGGCCGGGTCAACTCAGTGTCCGGTCTGCTTGCCGTACCGCCTACCGCCGCCGCCGTGGCGCCGGTTGGCCATCTTCTCGAGCGCAGGCGCGCCGCCGGTTGCTTGCAGCAGCGATTTGGGGAGCTTCTGCTTCTTTTTGATCACCGGCTCGAACAGATCACCCAGCTTGGCGACCCGTTGCAGCACCTGGTCGGAGTCGAACACCAGCTTCGACGGGTCGCCCGACTTGAGGCACTTTTCGACCTCTTCCCACGACACCGGTGTCGAGACGGTCGGCCGCGACCGCGCTCGCAATGAGTAGACGTTGACCGTCGTCTTGTACTGGTCGTTCTGGCTCCAATCGATCAACACGCGACCGGTGCGGAGCTCCTTCAGCTGCTTGTGAACGACGAGGTCAGGATGCTTCTCCTCAAAGAGCTGGGCCAGACCCTTGGACACCACCTTGGTCTCGTCATATGTGACCTTCGAGTTCAGGGGCACGTAAAGCTGCAGCCCTTTCGAGCCCGACGTCTTTGCGCAGCAGTCAAGGCCGTGCTCCGCGAAGAGATCGCGAAGCATCAGTCCGACCCGGCAGCACTCGACGATCGTCGCCGGCGGTCCGGGGTCGAGGTCGAACACCATCGTCCTTGGCTCGGGCAGGTTGCTCGCAAGCGATAGCGATGTGTGGAACTCGAGCGTTGCAATTTGAGCCAGCCATACCAGCGTCGGCAGGTCCTGGCACAGGCAGTAGTACATGTCGCGGTTGTTGCCCCCGCTCCACACGGTCGCCGTCTCCACCCAGGGCGGCCGGTGCTTGGGACAGTTCTTCTCGTAGAAGAACTCCGCATCGACTCCGTTGGGATATCGCTTGAGCGTCAGCGGATGGTTCTTCGTGTGCGGCAGGATGGCGGGGGCGATGCGCGTGTAGTAGTCGATGACCTGCCCTTTCGTGAACCCGACTTCGGGGTACAGCACCTTTTCGAGATTGGTGAGCTTGAGCGTGCGGCCCTCGATGACGACCTCGACCGCTGTTTCCTTAGCCAAGCTCGCGCACCACCTCCTGTGGGGTCTTGTCGGTGCGCAGGCCCTTGAACGCCGGCGCGCGGAGCTGTCCGCCCTTGGTCCACTCGACGAACTCGAACTCGCCGACCAGCCTGGGTTCGACGAAGTGCGCGCCTTTCGGGGGGTTCCCGCGATCCAACGGGCTCGTCTTGCGCTCAAGGGGTTTCATGAGCTGGATCAGCTTCTCGAGCATCGCGTCAGTGAAGCCGGTGCCGACCTTGCCCGCGTACACGAATTCACCATCGTCGTAGTAGCCGACCAGAAGCGCGCCCGGCAGCCCGCGACGCTTGCCCTCGCCCTCGAGCCAGCCTGCGATCACGAGCTCCTGGCCCATGCGGTTCTTCACCTTGACCCACTGGCCGCTGCGGCGTGCGGGCTCATAAGGCGAGTCGAGCTTCTTGCCGACAATGCCCTCGAGCCCAGCCTTGCGGCTCGCCTCGAGCATGGCCGCGCCTCCACCTTTCTCGAAGAGCGGTGTCTGCCACGATGGGCCCTTCAGCTTCAAAGCATCGAGCCGCTTGCGTCGATCGGTGTAGGCCAGCTTGAGCAGGGAATGGCCGTCTTGCCACAGCACGTCGAACAGCATGTAGGTGACCGGCACCTCTTTCATCTTGCGGCGGATCTCTGATTCTGACGTCAGGCCCATCCGCTGCTGGATCTCCTCGAAGCTGGGCCGCCCCTTGGCGTCGAGCGCGACGATCTCGCCGTCGAGGATCACCTCGGTGGCGCCGAGCGCCCGGCCCATCGCATGGATCTCCGGATAGCGGGGCGTGATCGTCTCGCCGCGACGGCTGAGCAGCTTGACCGTCCCGCCCTCGACGTAGGCCTGAGCGCGGATGCCGTCCCACTTGAACTCGAAACCCCATGCGGCGTCGGGGGTCGGCGGCTTCGAAACGAGCTTGGCAAACATGGGCTCGATGCGTGCGGGCATCGGCTCGCGCTCGGGATCCTGCGGCGGATCCATACGGTGGATCATCCAGTTCTCGCCGTTGGTCTGGAACAGCACATAGCGGCCTTCCACCTTCTTGCCGTGTAGGACCACCATCACCTCACGGTCGGACCACTTTTGCGTCTCGTACGTGCCGCTGTCCCAGATCTTCACCGTGCCACCGCCGTACTCGCCTTGCGGGATCTCGCCGGCGAAGTCGATGTAGTCGAGCGGGTGATCCTCGACGTGAACGGCGAGGTGGTTCTTCTTCGGGTCTAGGGGTACTCCTTTCGGCACTGCCCAGGACACGAGAACGCCGTCCTTCTCGAGGCGAAAATCCCAGTGCAGGCGGCGGGCGTGATGCTCCTGCACCACGAACCTCGGCGCCTTCGTGACCTTGCGGGGCACCTTGGCGCCGGGCTCGGGCGTCTTCTTGAAGTCTCTCTTGGCCTCGTACTCGGCGAGCTTCTTGGCCATCAGTAGAAGGTTAGGCCACGGCCGCTTCTTCCTCGTGAGCCGCGATGGCAGCTTGCTTGTGCGCCCGCGCAAACGCGGCCGCGAACGCCGCCGCCACGAGCGCGACAATCGGCAGCACCAGGGTCGGGTGCATCGCGTCGACGAAGGCCTGCGTGAAGACGTAGTGCGCGATCGCCTGGACCTGCTCTGTTAGCTGCAGGCTGGCGCCCGACTGCCCCGCGCCGACCTCGAAACCGCTGTGAGCGGCATTGCTGAAGCCATTCACGAACGGAGCCCGGTATTCGGTAGGCAGCTGCCCGGCGGCGGCGACCGCGTGGTCGTGGAGAGACAGGGCGAGCCGGTTCTGCAGGAAGGCGCCGACGACGGCGCTCGCCAGCACGCCACCCAGCTCCTGGATGGTGTTGATGACACCGGAGGCGACACCGCCGAGGTGTGCGGGCAGGTCGCGCGTGGCGATGCTGAACACCGGCGTCCAGATGAAGCCCATGCCTAGGCCGCTCACGATGAGCCCGGGCGTGAACGCCCACCGGCCTGAATCGGCGTGCGCGGCCCAGTCGATGTAGCCCGAGCCCGCCGCCAGCATGAGCAGTCCGGGAACCAGAAGGTACTTGCCGTTGATCTTTTGGCTCAGGCCGCCTGCAAGTCCGGACGAGAAGAACATCGCAACCGGCTGGATCGCCAGCGTGACCCCGGCATCGATGGCCGAAAGGCCCAGCACCGACTGCATATAGATGGTGAGCGGGAGGTAGAGGCCCAGGATCGCGAAACCCATGGCGGCCATGACCAGCGTCATCAACGTGAAGTTGCGGTTCTTGAAGACCTCGAACGGAAGCAGCGGCTCGCCGCCCTGGCGCCGTGCCTGGTGGTACAGGAACAACATGAGCGTGAGCACGCCGGCGCCGACGATCTCCGGAATCGTGATGAATCCGACGACCGTGCCCCAGTCGTAGCGCTGGCCTTCGATCAAGCCGTAGATCACGCCGAGCAGGCCTGCGGTGGCGAGTCCGACGCCGAGCAGGTCGAGCCGGTGACGCCGCCCCGGGCGCAAGTCGGGGATCACCAGCATCGCGAGCGCAAACGTGAGGATTCCGATTGGGACGTTGACCATGAAGATCGAGCGCCATCCGAAGTGGGTGACGAGAAAGCCGCCCACGGTGGGACCGGCGATCACTGCGAGACCGGCCAGAACTCCGTAGATGGCAAAGACCCCACCGCGCTTCTCGACCGGGAAGATGGACAGCATCAATGGCATGCCCTGAGGTGCCAGGACGGCAGCTCCCAAGCCCTGCAGCGAGCGCGCGAGGATGAGCTGCGTCGGGTCCTGCGCCAGCGCGCTGATCACCGAGGCAGCCGTGAAGATGACGGTGCCGGCGGCGAAGAGGTTCCGCGGGCCGTAGATGTCGCCAAGCCTCGCCGAGGTGATTAGAAGGACGGCGTATAGCAGGCTGTAGGCGTTCAGCACCCACAGCACCTGGTCGAGGCTTGCGTGGAGGCCGTCGAGGATCGACGGAATCGCGATATTGACGATGGTCAGGTCGAGCAGCGTCATGAAGACGCCCAGGGCGAGGACGCCGAGGGCGGCCATCGGGTGGTTTCGAATCCGTTCCACTTTTTTCTCTCCTCTCAGTTGGGGATTGCTGATTTCTTGAGACGCACCTCGAGGCCGATCCCCGAGGTCGTGATCTCGCAGGTCTGAAAGGGACTCTCCGCAACGAGAAGCTCGAGCTGAAGGGGCGAGTAGGCGCGGTTGCGAAGCCGCTCCAGCGTCGCCCTCGTCGTGAACGAGCTCAGCCACCCAAGGTTCATGGCCGCGACCTCGGCTTCGATGTCGGCATGGGTCGCATCCCGGCTCATGTCCTGGACGATCGCCGTGCCGCCTGTGCGAAGGACTCGGTGCATCTCGGCGAGCGCTGTGCGCGGCAGCGTGAAGTTCTTGAACGCGGCCTGGCAGACAATCAAATCGAACGACTCGGCGGCGAAGGGCATGCCGGCGGCATCACCCTGGCGAACATCAACGTTGACGCCGGCGTGGCGGGCGTTCTCCCTCGCGATCTGCACGAATGTCCGGCTGATATCCAGCGCAGTGATCTGCAGACGGCCGGGCCTCGCCATCTCGATCGCGAGGTACCCCGGGCCTGGCGCGACCTCCAGCACCGCGGCGCCGTCCGGCAGGCTGCTGGTGAGCTGCGAGCCCTGCTTGCGGTAGGCCTCGAGCTGGCTCTGCGAGCCGCGCACGCGCGCATACCAGCGCGCGATCGGCCCCTCCATCTCGGGACCCTTGAATCGCCATCGCCTCGTTTCCATCGCCTGCATCTCAATTTCCTCCTCGATCTAACGCCGTTAGGGGCGTTGCTGGCATAGAATAACCCTAACAACGTTAGATATGCAAGCCCAACTATGAGAAATAGAGGAGAATCGCGAAATTGAGCCCAGAAGAAGAGAAGCAGCGCGGTCTGACGCGGGAGCGGCTGGTCGCGGCAGCCCTCGAGCTGATCAACAAGGAGGGCCTGGAAGCGCTCTCGATGCGGGCGCTGGCGGACGAGCTCGAGGTAAAGGCCGCCTCACTCTACTGGCATGTTCGCGACCGTCGCGAGCTGATGGAGCTCCTGGCGGAGTCGATCCTGGAGTCGGTGCCGCGACCCCGTCATCGATCGACATGGCGCGAGGGGGTTCTGGCTAGCGCCGACGCGCTGCGCCGGCGGGTCGCAGCTCAGAAGGACGCGAATCGGGTCCTGCTCGAGGTCCCCGATGCATTGGAGCGGAGCGACGCCTTCGCCGACCTGAAGGCGCAGCTGCAGGGCGCAGGCCTGCGCGCGGTCGAGGCCGCCGACATCGCGCTCCTGGCGATGACCTACGTAATTGCGGACCGCTCCGCAGCCGATGGGTCCCATGTCGAGTTGGACGAAGGCGGCAAGCCCGCATCGATCGCAATCGACAGCGGATCGCGCGGTGTCCTTCTACGCGGCGGCAGCCCCGACATGCCGGACTTGATTCGGGTTCCGCACGAGCAGGCCGCCGCCTCGCCGGCGGTCGTCAGAGGCGAGACCGTGGTCGTCAGGCGGCTGCGTGGCATCGGGCGGGGAGAGATCGAGCTCAATCCTCGGCGACCGTGGCGATTCAAGGTCCAGGCTCCGACCTGGAACACAGTGCTCGACCTGCCCGCGCTGGACGTCCGAGAGATACATGTCGACAGCGGCGCCACCAACCTGGAGTGCTTTCTGCCCGAACCGCACGGTGTAGTGCCCATCCATATCTCGAGCGGCGTGGTGAACGTCACACTTCACCGACCCTCCGGAGCGGCCGTCGTCGCGCTGGTCCACACGGGAGTCCTGAAGTTGAAGCTCGATGACCTCTCGACCAAGGTTGTCCTGTCAGACCTGCACTGGCAGAGCGAGGGGGCTTCGAACGCTCGCGACCGCTACGAGCTTGACGTCAGCAGCGGCGTGGTGGACCTGCGCCTCGACGTTTACACACCAAAGGTGCAGCGCGCCGAAACGCCGGCCATCGAGCCCGCTTCAAAAAGCAAACCCGCGTCCGCACTCGACATCCTTCTCGACGGGGTCGAGAGCCGGGTTCGACGGGGCCGGACGGGATAGGCAGGAAAAGTTGGCTGAGGAGTCTGATCGGGTGCGGGTGATCCGCCCCGGACTGTTCGGGTACGTGTACGCCCTTGCGTTTCCTGTAGTAGCGGTCATCTTCGGGCTTGCAATCATCTTCGACAGCTCGGCCACGCACGGAAAGGACCTGGCAGTACGACTACCGGCGGGTTTGTTCGTGGTCCTCGCCGGCGCATTTCCGGCGGCCCATTTTCTCGGTATACGCATAGAGGTAGATCCGAACCAGGTGAGCAAGGTCTACCTGTTCGGGCTCGTGCGCGAGAGCATCCCCATCTCCCAGCTGGCGGGCACCGTGGAAACCAGGTATATGCGGGGAAGCCGTTATCCGTATGCGCGCTTCATGAACGCGGATGGCAGGGGCGCGTTCAACCTGTATCCGAGGCAGGTGTGGCGATCGAGTGACGTGAACGAGTTGCTTCGGCTTGCCACGCGCCCGTGGGATTTTGCGGCGTCGCCCAAGCGCCAGCACGGCGCGGTCCTCGCGGTCATGGTGCTGCTGGCGATCGTCGTGTTCGTGTCGCTGTTCGTCTGGTTCGCCAAGAGCCAGCAGACCGCAGCGGTGTGATGATTTGCCTTCCGCCGCATTCCAGGCGACACAAAGCCTGAGCTCTTGCCTTAACAGGCCGGGTTCCTAAGCCCTTCCGCCATCCGTAGCCTCGGCGAAAACGCTGGAGGCTCACATGCTCTATTTCGCAGCGGACCCGAACATCGCCCCGATCACCGACCTGATCACGACCTGGATCCACATCGGCCAGGCGCTGGTCGGCTCGGTCGGCGCGCTGGCTTTCATTTTCGCGTTTCTTTGGAAGATCACGGCCGCGGAATCCAAGTCGGCGCTGGCCGCCAAGCAGTGGATCCAGCGCATCGTCGTCGGCACCATCGGAGTCGAGGTCGCCGGCTCGCTGGTCGACATCCTCACCAAGTCGGTGCCCGCGAGCCACTGATGGATCCGGGGCGGGTGGTGGGTGATCTCCAGAACCTCATCGTCCAGCTCACCGGGATCGCGAACGCGCTGTTCCCATTCGCCCATCCGAATCTCGTCGTCAAGACCCTGCTCGACGACAGCCTGGGGCTGCTGCTCAAGGTCTGGAGCGGCTTCATCCTCCACACCACCGACTTCGAGACGGGTCGCGATTTCACATCCAACGCGACCATTCAGAACTTCGAGCCGAAGGTTCGGGTCGTCGCAAACGCCGCCCTGACTCTGGTCGCGATCTGGGCTTCGTACCGGATCATGTGGAGCCACGGCCTGCGCAGCCAGTTCACCACGCGGATCATGCTGCCCCGGCTGCTGCTGTCAGCGGCGCTCATCAATTTCGCCCTCCCTTTGATCCAGGCGGTGGTCCAGGCGAGCAATGCCGCCTGCGACGCCATCCAGACATTTGGCACGCTCCCCGACTGGCCGGGCTGGCTCCACAACCTGGAGCTCGATCCGTCGAGCGGCGTCCTCCAGATCGTGTCGACCGTCGTGCTGATCGCCGGTTACGACGTGCTCGGGATCGCCTACCTGATCCGCTACACGATCCTCATCGTCCTCGCCATCACCGCGCCGCTCGCGGCGCTGTTGTTCACGCTGCCGGAGACCCACCACGTGGGCAAGCAGTGGAGCTCGCTCTTCTTGACGAACCTGCTGATGCAGCCGATGCAGTTGTTCGTGCTGGCGATCGGCTTCGCGCTCGAACGGAATGGCTACACCCCAGTCCATCACCTCTTCGCGCTGGCGTCGCTCCTCGTCGTGTTCAAGGTGCCCGGTGCAATGGGTGGTGCGGAGAAGGTTGCGCACAAGCTGGAGTCGGCGCTGAAGTCGGGCTTCAAGGCCGTCGAGCACGCCGTCGCGCGCGCATGATGATTCGGATCGCGGCGTTGGCTCTGGCGGCTGCGCTCATCTGGACTGTCGCGGCGTCTCGGGTAATCGATCAGCGACGGCTGCCCTTGATGGCGATCGTGCCCGGCGGCGTCGAGACGCTCCCATTCGGCTGCACGTCTTTTGCGCTGGAGCCGTTCGATCCATTCTGTCCGGGTCTGCACATCCACACCGGCATCGACCTCGCCGCGCCGGCGGGCGCGCCAGTGCATGCGGCCGCGGCCGGCATTGCGTTGGCAGGCTTCGACCCGGGCGGAGCCGGTATTTACGTGGCAGTGAACTTTGGCCCGCACGTCCGGCTGCTTTACTGCCACCTCTGGCGCGTGCATGTGGTGGCGGGTGAGTCGGTTTCGCCGGGCGAGGTCGTCGGCGAGGTCGGTTCCACGGGACTTGCCACGGGCGCCCACCTGCATTTCGAGGTGCAGCTCGATGGACGCCCAGTCGACCCCGCAATTTGGCTCGGGTCTTAACAACCAGCATTGGCGGCGCGCCTGTCGCTTCTTACGCTGGGCTGGAAATTCTCAGGAGGTTTCGGAATGATCAACAAGGTGATACTCATCGGCAATCTCACAGCGGACCCGGAGGTCCGCGCCACGCCAAAAGGCGTTTACGTCGCCAACGTGCGAATGGCGACCAACACGTACATAGGCAAGGACGAATCCGGCAACGCGAAGCAGGCGACGGAATTCCACCACCTGGTGCTCTTCGCGAGGCTGGCTGAGGTCGCCGGCGAATACCTGCGCAAGGGCAAGCAGATCTACGTCGAAGGCCGGCTGCAAACGAGCTCATGGGACGACGCCGCGTCGGGCGCCAAGAAGTACCGAACCGAGGTGATCGTCGAAGACATGAAGATGCTCGGCGGCAAGCCGCAGGAGGCGACCGCGGCGGCCTAGCTTGCCACCGCCAGGGAGAGCACGAGCAGGGCCTGGCCGGCCTGGTACATGACGATGTTCACCGGCTGGCCCCAGCGCACGGGCTTGACGAAGCGGTACCACGCAAAGATCACGTCGGAATAGAAGAAGAGCAAGCCGCCCGCGGCCGCGACCAGGTTGCCGCTGGCGGTCGCGCTCACCGTCATCAGCGAGATGACGATCGCGTACGCGATGACCGGGTTACGCAGCCGGGCGCGGCTCGTGCCCTGCAACGCGGCGAGGACCCGGTGCAGAAAGAGGCTGGCGGTGGCGATCACGATCGCGAGGCCTGCCAGCAGGCCCAGGGCGCTGAAGCCGGCGAACCGGAAACCGCCGGCGTACGCGAGGTGGCCGGCAAGAAACGCGACGATGCCGGGCAGAAGGTAGGTGTCGGGCAGCATCAGGAAGACGTCGCCGGCAAGCCCGAGGGCGAGGGCGGCCACAAATAGGGCCCGCTCGCCCTGGCTGGCAGGGTGGAGGACCAATGCGGCCAGGATCAAGAACACCATGACCGCGGGCTTGGTCGCGTACTCGAGGCGCTTGTCGTGGCGGAGGATCGAGATCATGTCGCCGGCCGATGCCAGGGCGGCCAGCCCGAAGGCGCCCCAGGCGAGCGAGTTCATACCCTGAGTATCATGGCCGCCTTGCGCCGTGGGGTGCCTGGGCGTAATGATGTAATCCGTGACCGAAGACATCGGCGCCTGGTTCGCAAACCGGGTGCCCAAGACCTGGTTCGCGGGACCGCCCGAGGTGAGCTCCGACAGCGAGGAGATCCTGGTCATCGGGGACCTGCCGGACGTAGAGCTTGCCGGCGGGACCTCGACCGAGGCGCGCGAGGCGGCGCGGGTGGCCCGGATCGACCGCTTCCGCGAAGAAACGCGGGACGAGCGCGTCAAGATCGCCCGCGACGCCGAACGCCGGTTCCGGCGGAAGGTGGCGTGGGGCGCCCGGTGCGGCGAGGAAACCAGGATCTTCACCACGCTCAGCCTCCCTGTCATGACCCGCCTACGGATGCCTGAGCGGGCAGTGCTCGACACACTGGTCGCGGCTGGGGTCGCACGCAGCCGGAGCGATGCGCTGGCGTGGTGCGTCCGGCTGGTCGGGATGCATCAGTCGGACTGGCTCAAGGGCTTGCGGGACGCCCTGGTCAAAGTCGACGAGGCGCGTGGCAAGGGCCCTCTGAACTAGCTTCAATCAGGCCCGAGCGCAATTACAGGGCTGGACCGGCGTCGGGACGGTTGATACTGTGCGCGACTTGGGTGCCAGGAACGGCCACCAACACGTTGTGATCGTCGGCGCCGGCCCGGCCGGGCTGACCGCGGCCTATGAGCTGATGAAGCACGACGTCCCGACCACGGTGATCGAAAAAGACCCGACCTACGTGGGCGGGCTGGCTCGCACGGTCGAGCACAAGGGCTACCGGTTCGACATCGGAGGCCACCGGTTCTTCTCCAAGAACCAGGAGGTCGAAGACCTCTGGACCGAGATCCTCGGCCCGGAGATGCTGACGCGGGACCGCCTTTCGCGTATCTACTACCGAGGACGCTATTTCGCGTATCCGCTCAAGGCAGCCAACGCGCTCTGGAACCTGGGGCCGCTGGAGACGGTCAGATGCATGGCGAGCTACGCGAAGGCGCGGATGACACCCGTCAAGGATCCACGCAGCTTCGAGGACTGGACCCGAAACCAGTTTGGCTTTCGCCTCTACAACATCTTCTTCAAGACGTACACGGAGAAGGTGTGGGGGATCAGCACCAAAGAGCTCTCGGCGGATTGGGCCGCACAGCGCATCAAGAGCCTCGACATGTGGCTCGTCCTGAAGAGCGCCCTGTTGCCGCATCGCAAGCCCGCCAATCGAGGCGACCTGGTCACGACCTTGATCGACAGCTTCCGCTATCCGCGGCTGGGGCCGGGGCAGATGTGGGAGCGGGTGGCCGAGATGCGTCGCGCCCGGGGCGAGCCGGTGCTGATGGGCCGGACGGTCGACCGCATCAAGCACGACCAGGGGCGCGTCACGACGGTCGTTACGAGAACAGTGTCAGGCGCCGTGGAGGAGCACAAGGGCAGCGACTTCATCTCGAGCATGCCGATCCGCGAGCTCGTCTCGCGGCTCGACCCACCAGCGCCCGAAAAGGTGCGCCGGGCGGCCGACAGTCTTGGCTATCGCGACTTCATCAGCGTCGCGGTGATGATCGACCGCGCCGACGTGTTCCCCGACAACTGGATCTATATCCACGATCCGACTGTCAAGGTCGGGCGTATCCAGAACTTCAAGAACTGGAGCCCGGACATGGTCCCCGACCAGGGCAAGACTTGCCTTGGCCTCGAGTATTTCTGCTTCGAGGGAGATGGGATGTGGACGTCAAGCGATAGAGAGCTCATCGAGCGCGCGCGCACAGAGCTGGCCCAGCTTGGCATCTGCAGACCGGAAGAGATCTTCGACGGTGTGGTGGTGAGGCAGCGCAAGGCCTATCCCGTTTATGACGACGTCTATCAGGCAAAAGTGGACGTCATCCGCGATTACATCAGCGCCCACCTCACCAACCTGCAGCTGGCCGGGCGCAATGGGATGCACAAGTACAACAACCAGGACCACTCGATGATGACCGCGCTGTTGGTGGCGCGAAACATCGTGTCAGGGGGCGGCTTCGACCCCTGGAAAGTGAATGCCGACGCGGTCTACCACGAGGAATCGCGGGTTGGGGACAAAGACCTCACCGGACGGCAGGTGCCGGAGCGAATCGCTGCCGGTGCGGCGCCGAAGAGCTAGGCGGTCTTCGGCCTCGCGAAGTTCGCGGCGACGAAGCTGGCCACTGCCAGCACCGCGAAGAGGATCGCATGCTTGAAATGCGGGCCCGAGCTCGTGGATGCAAAGAGCTGCAGCACGCCCAGCGCATAGAGAGCGGCAACGATCAGAAAAACAACTCCCAAAACCGCCAGGCCGATCGCGAACGGGCTCGATTTCATCACAGGCTGAAATGTAACAAAGCCAGGCTGGCGACACCGGCCGCAACGCAGTACCAGCCGTACGGGTCGAGGCGTCCGGACCGGAAGTAACGCAAGAGAAATCGCGCGCTCGCGTAGGCCGCGAGGCCGGACAGCACCGCGGCCGCCAGGTACTCACCAAGCGGGACGCCAGTCGAGAAGAGCTGCGGCACCTCGACGATGCCGGCGCCCAGGATCGTCGGCGTGGCGAGCAGGAACGAGAAGCGCGCGGCCTCCTGATGACGGAGCCCGGCCAGCAGGCCGCCGCCGATCGTGACTCCTGAGCGCGAGATTCCGGGCAGGAACGCGAGCGCCTGGCAGGCGCCGATCACAGCCGCCGCAAAAAAGCTGATCCGCTCGGCCTGCGCGAAGCTCAGCTCCTGTTCCTCGCGGGGCTTGGTGTCGAGCGCCGCGCGACGCTCCGCACGCCGCCGGAGCTGCTCGAACGCGAAGAGCAAGACGCCGTTGACGACCAGGAATCCCGCCGCGACGTACGCGCTCGCGAAGAGCGACTTGATGCGGGTTTCGAAAAAGACGCCGAGGATTGCGGCCGGGATCGTCCCGGTCAGCAGCAGCATGGCGAGCCGTTCGGCGGGCGTCGTGATGCTGCCGCGGACGGCGGCTGTGAAAAAACCGCGACTGATCTCGATCCACTGCGAGCGGTAGAGCACCAGCAACGCGCCAGCCGTGCCCAGGTGAAGCAGGACGAGAAAGGGCACGAACGTCGGATCCGATTGCTTGAAGCTCCAGTGCAGGAGGCTCGGGATGATCACCGAATGTCCGAGTGACGAAACCGGGAACAGCTCGGTAGCGCCCTGCAGCAGGCCCATGAACAGCGCCTGCGCCAGATTCACTTAGGCGAGAGCTTTTCTATGGCCTGAGCAAGCAGCCGCCGGGAATCATCGAACTCTCGATGGACCGCCTGGTCCTCAGCTCGCTCCAGGATCGCCACGACTTCCGCCCAGCGATCGGCATCACGTTCCTGCAGGGCCGCGCGCACCTGACCAATTGTTTGTGTCGCGAACAGGAGGCCACCGCCGGGGTTGTCGAGGATCTCGCCGGCAAGCTCCAGCTGCCGGCCGGCCCACGGGATCACCTGGTCTTTTGGCTGCGTCTCCAGCTTCTTCGGGCGCAGGACTTCCATGGCAGAACTATTGTCGGGCAAGACCCGAGAGCGCCTCGCCGGTCAAGCGATAGATGGTCCAGTCGGAATTCGGCCGTGCCCCGAGTCGCTCATAGAAGCGGATCGCCTCTCGATTCCAGTCGAGCACCGCCCACTCGAGGCGTCCGCAGCCGCGCTCGACGGCGAGGCGGGCGAGACTCGCCAGAAGCAGCCGGCCGATGCCCTTGCTGCGGTGCTCCGGCATCACGAACAGGTCCTCGAGGTAGATGCCGGGACGCCCGAGGAAGGTCGAGAAGTTGTGGAAGAAGAGCGCGAAGCCAACGGCGAGGCCCTCGTCCTCGGCCAGCAGGACCTCGGCGTACTGCCGTTCGCCAAACAGCGCGGTGGCAAGCAGGTCCTCCGTCATCACCACCTCGTGCTCCAGCTTCTCGAAGCGGGCGAGACCGCGAATCAGCTCGGCGATGACGGGCACGTCGTCCTGGATCGCGGGCCGGATGCTTACCGTCATCCGAGGCCCCCGCAAAATCGAAGATTTTGTGGGGTTTTCATTTGGGTCGGTCGCGCAAGCGGTAGACGAACCGCATGGCGCCGTGCGTATCCGAAAAGCTCGCGATCTTGTTGTCGACCAGCCCCGCCGCCAGGCCGGCGCCGATGAGGTCGGTGTCGCGGAGCGGGCCGCGTCCACCCTTTGCGCGCACCACCCAGACCGCGCCGTTGGGCTCTATCCACTCCTTGACCTCGCGAAGGCGCTCCAGGTCAGTGGCGTCGTCGGCCCCCATGAAGACGAGGTCGACCTTCGAGCGCGGCTTGCGGGTGACGACGTCAGCCGTGCGCTCCTTGACCTGTCTTATGAAACCAGGGTCGTCGAGGTTGACGATCGCGACCTTCGAGCCGGGCTTCACGCCCAGCTTGTCGAGCAGCGGCCGGGTCGAGACGCCGTCAGCGCTCGCGGGCTTGGCTGCCATTGCCACCTCGAATCGCGCCAAACACGATGACGCCGACCAGCCACCCGGCGTACGCGCCCGCCAGCGTCAGCACCACTAAAGGCAGGTCGCTCGCGACCCGGCTGTCCAGCAGAAGCCCGAGACCGATGAAGCCGGCCAGCACGACGGCGCCGGCAAGGATCCCGATCACCGCGCCGGCCAGGTTCGCGGCGTTCAGACCTCGATCACCTGCAGGTCCGTCGCGGCGTCTTCGAGCGTGCCGGAGTAGAGGTGGTTGAACATGAAGCGGGTCTTCGGGTGACGCCGCTTCAGGTCCGCTGCGGACTCCCAGCTCATATGACTGAACACGTCGCCGGGACCGGTCGCCTCCACAATGGCGACATCGGCGCCTTCGACCAGGGCGTCGAGAGGTGCAGTCGCCTCGGTATCGCCGGAATAGGCGAGGAGGCGACCATTGACCTTGATGCGGTAGCCGTTGCTGCCGCTGCTGCCGTGGTCGAGCCTGATGGTCTCGTAGTCGAAGCCGGCCGCCGAACCCATCGGCGTGGCGGTCTGGTACGTGACCTTGAACTTGGGGCGCATGACCCTCTTCCAGTCGGGGCCCCAGCTCACGTCCCAGAGCGCCTCGAGCCTTTCCTCGACCCCCTCTGGCCCGACGAAAGTGAGAGGCCGATCATCGACGAAGACACGATGCAGCACGAAGGTCGGCAGGCCCAATGTGTGGTCGCCATGGAAATGGGTCAGGAAGACCGCGTCGATCGCACCCGGATCGACGCCGACCCGCTGCATGTGAGGAAGAAGCGGCGCGCCGCCGTCGAGGAGCAGGCGGCCGTTCACAACGACCGCTCCGTTGTAGCGGTCGGTGGAAAAAGCCGCCCCCGTCCCGAGGAAGGCGAGCTTTAGGCGATGGTTACCGTCGGGTCCAGGTAAACGTCCTGGATTGCGTGCAGTAACTCGACTCCCTCCTTCATTGGGCGCTGGAATGACTTCCGGCCGGAGATCAACCCCATGCCCCCCGCACGCTTGTTGATAACGGCGGTGCGCACGGCGTCCTTGAGATCGCTCGCGCCGCGAGATTCACCGCCGGAGTTGATGAGGCCAGAGCGGCCCATGAAGCAGTTGATCACCTGGTAACGACACAGGTCGATGGGATGGTCGGTGGCGAGCTTGTCGTACATGCCGGGTGCGGTCTTGCCGAATCCGATCACCTCGAATCCGCGGTTGTTGTCCGCGAGCTTCTGTTTGATGATGTCGGCCTCGATCGTCACCCCGAGGTGGTTGGCCTGGCCGGTGAGGTCCGCTGCCGTCTCGTAGTTGACGCCATCCTTCTTGAAGGCGGAGTTGCGCAGGTAGCACCACAGCACCGTGGCCATGCCCAGCTCGTGGGCTGCGTGGAAGGCGACCGCAATCTCCTGCAGCTGCCGGTCCGCCTCCGGAGAGCCGAAGTAAATGGTGGCGCCGAGCGCGACAGCGCCCATCTCCCAGGCCTCCTTGACAGTGCCGAACAAAACCTGGTCGTACTTGGTCGGGTAGGTGAGTAGCTCGTTGTGGTTGATCTTGCAGATGAATGGGATTCGATGCGCGTAGCGCCGGGCCACCGACCCGAGGATGCCGAAGGTCGAGGCGACCGCGTTGCAGTTGCCTTCGATCGCCAGCTCGATGACCTTCTCGCCGTCGAAGTAGATGGGGTTGGGGGCAAACGAGGCGCCGGCCGTGTGCTCGATGCCCTGGTCGACCGGCAGGATCGACAGGTACCCGGTGCGGGCCAGCCGGCCGTGTCCGAACAACGACTGCAGGCTGCGCAGCACCCGAGTCGGGCGGTCACTGTCCTTCCAGACCCTGTCGACGAAGTCGGGTCCGGGAAGGTGCAGCTGCGAAGCCGGCACCGTCTGACACTTGTGGTGGAGGAGGTCGGACGCCTCAGCGCCCAGGATCTCCTCCAGCTTCAACGCCCCCTTGGTGACAGTAGCCATCAGTTCCTCTTACACATTTGGTTGGTGCGGATATCTCGTCCCGCAGGTACTCCGGTTCACTCCCGTCACTCTATAGTGCACCGACATGACCGAGCGAGCTAGCGACCTTCTCGGCGAGCTCGCGGACCGGCTCTCCGCCGACTCCCGGGACAGCGGCCAGGTGGTGGCGGAATCGGTCAGGACGCTCGAGCCGGAGCTGCTCCGAATGCAGAGAGAAGGCGGGTCGATCGACGACCTGGTGCGGACCTCCGTGGGCTTCCTGGAGATCCTGTTCCGCTCCCTCCGCGCCGACGCGCGCGTGCCCTGGCAGCACTACTACAACCTGGCCAGGGTGGCCTCCAGCCGGTACGCGGAAAAAGGCATCCCGCTCGAGTCGGTCATGGAGGGCCTGGCGGTCTTCCGCCGCTCGGTCATGGCCCGGGTCACGGAGGAGTTGGCGGGTCGCGAATACGCAGACGAGGCGCTGCTCCTCGCCCAGAGCCGGCTGGGCGACGTGGTCGAGCACCTGAACTCGAGCTTCATCCGTGGCTACCTCGACTACACCGAACAGCGGTTTACCGCCCGCCAGAGGGAGCTCAACGGGCTGTACCAAATCGCCAGTGCCCTAGGGCGCTCCCTCGACGTGACAGAGATCGCCGAAGTAGGCCTTCGAGAGACGCTCAAGGTCTTGAGCCTCCAGGCCGGAGCTGTGTGGACCCGCGAGGGCGCGAGGCTGATACTGGCGAAAACGGTAGGCCTACAGCCCGGCGAGGAAGAAGAGTTCGAGTCTGGACGGGCGGGAGGGCGGGTGCGCGTGGTCGAGATCGCGTCCGGCCCGGCCGAGTCGCGAGTCGACCGCATCGCCGGCGAATGGAGCGCGATCCGCGCCGAGCTGCGGACCAAAGGCGTGCTCCTGGGCGCCATGACGGTGGCGACCCGCCTGCCGCGAACGTTCGAGCCCAGCGACCTGGCGTTCGTGGCCGCCGTCGCCGACCAGATCGCTGTCGCCCTCGACCGCGCCCGCCAGCACACGCGGGAGGCGCGCACCGATTACCTAACCGGTCTTGCCAACCGGCCCGAGTTCGAGCGCGCGATCGATCGAGCGGTCGCCGCCTCTGAGCGCCACAAGCGGCGTCTGGCGCTGATGATGATCGACCTCGACAACCTGAAGGAGATCAACGACCAGCACGGCCATCACATCGGGGACGAAGCCATCAGGGTGCTGGCGCACGAGCTCCAGCGCGCCGTACGTGCAACTGACACCTGCGGCCGGCTGGGTGGAGACGAGTTCGGGGTGGCGATGCCAGACGCCGACGAGCGCCACGCCAACGAGGTGGGCGGCCGCGTCCGAGCGGCGCTCGAAGAGCTCAACCGCGCCGGAAAGGCGCCGGTGCCCGTGGAGTTCAGCATCGGGGTCGTTGCATGGCGGCCGGGGATGGATTGGCAGGCCATGTACCAGCTGGCCGACAAGGCTCTCTATGTGGACAAGCGGCGCCGCCACGCACATCGGAAGAAAATTGGCGCCGGCCGCGCGCAGGGCGTCCCTGGCTAGACCGGCCGCGCAGGTCGAGGGCTCCGCAGAGGGCGCCCTGGTCGACCCCGAGTTCTTCGACCGGGACACCGTCACGGTAGCCCGCGACGTCCTGGGCAAGCTGCTCGTGCGCGAAGTCGAGGGCGTGCGGATGTGGGGTCGGCTGGTCGAGGTTGAGGCCTACCTCGGACCTGACGACCTGGCCGCTCACTCACGTGGCGGGCGGCGAACGCCTCGCACGGAGGTGATGTTCGGCGCGCCTGGGCATGCCTACGTCTACTTCACCTACGGCATGCACTGGTGTTTGAACTTCGTCACGCGCGAGGTGGGCGTTCCGCAGGCGGTACTGGTCCGCGCGCTGGAGCCTGGGCCTGGCGTTGGACGATGCGGTGGTCCGGGCTTGGTGACGCGCGCGTTGAGCATCGACCGCGCCCTGAACGGCATCACCCTGCAGCCGCCCGACCTGTATGTCATAGATGACGGTGCGCCCAAGCGGCGGATCTTTGTCACACCGAGGGTCGGCGTCCAGGGCACCGGTCGCTGGGAGAAGCGGCTCCTACGCTTCTGTTACGACTCCCCCGCCCTATCGAGGCCGATCCCTAGAGCTTTACGGCCAGCTGCCAGGCCTCGGGTCTAGCCGGGCCAGCTTCTCCCAGTCGGCGCGCACCGGTGCGAAAACGTCGACCGCCGTGGCGCCGTCCGGACCTGCTTCCGCATCGTGCGGCACGTTGCTCGGGATGGCGTAGGTGTCGCCTGCGCGGAGCACTCGCTTCTCGGATCCGATTCGCATCGTCAGCGAGCCTGCGATCACGAATCCAAGCTGTTCGTTGTCGTGGTGGTGCTCGGGCGAGACGGCGCCCGGCTCGAGGTCGATGACCGCCATCGTGATGCGCTCGCCATTGACCGCTCGCGCTGTGATGCCGTCTCGAAGCTGGTATGGGCGAAGGCCGCTGACCGGCTCGAACGTCTTCATTCGACGACGCGGTCGATGATCGTCGCCGTCCCGAGGCCGCCGCCGCAGCACATGGTCTCGAGCCCGTACCGGAGGTCGCGGCGCTCGAGCTCGTAGAGGAGGCGGTTCATGAGGATGGCGCCGGATGCCCCGAGCGGATGCCCGACTGCGATCGCCCCGCCGTTGACGTTGGTCTTCTCCAGGTCAGCGCCGGTCTCTTTCTGCCACGCGAGCACGACAGAAGCAAACGCTTCGTTGACCTCGAAGAGGTCGATGCTCGTGAGGTCCAGGCCAGCGCGCCTGAGCACCGCGGCGGTGCCCGGGATGGGTCCCTCGAGCATCAGCACTGGGTCGGTGCCGACCACAGCCTGGGCGCGGATGCGAGCCCGCGGCCGCAGCCCGAGCTGCTTAGCCTTCTCCAGCGACATCAGCAGGACGGCGGCAGCGCCGTCCGAGATCTGGCTCGAGTTGCCCGCGGTGATGGAGTGATCCGGGTTGAACGCCGGCTGCAAGGACGCGGTCGCTTCATAGCTGGCGTTGGCGCGAATGCCTTCGTCCTTCGAGAAGAGCTGGGTGTGGCCGTTGCCCTCGACGGGAACGTCGACCGGCATTATCTGCGACGTGAAGTAACCCTTTTCGGTTGCCTCATGCGCCCGCTTGTGGCTCTCCACGCCGAACTCGTCCATCGCGCGGCGCGAGATGCCGTACTTGCGGGCCATCAGCTCAGCCGAGATTCCCTGCGGCACGAGGTCGTGGAGCTCCATCAGCTCTGGCGGGAATGGAGTACCTGGCGAAACTGCGCTCGACCCCATCGGCACGCGGCTCATCGATTCGACGCCGCCCGCGATGGTGATGTCGCAGACGCCTGACTGGATGAGGTTGGCGGCGAAATGAAGCGCCTGCTGGCTCGAGCCACACTGGCGGTCGACGGTGGTGGCGGGGGTGGTGACCGGGAAGCCTGCGGTGAGCCATGCGTTGCGAGCGACGTTCAGCGACTGTTCGCCGACCTGACTCACGCAACCGAAGACGACGTCCTCAACCTGGCTTGGATCGATGCCCGCGCGCTCCACGATCTCTTTCAGGACCAGCGAGCCTAGCACGACTGGATGGATGTCCTTGAGCTTTCCGTTGCGACGTCCAATCGGCGTGCGCACAGCCTCGACGATCACTGCTTCTCGCATGGTCAACGTCTCCTTACGGCCTTGGTGTGCCGATTCTACGACCGCCTCACTAACGTCTCGTCGGATGTGGTGTCAAGCCCCCAAGCGGTTGCCTGGCTGTGAGATGTTTTTATTTGTTGACGCGCTCTTAGGCCCCTGTTAACTTTCGCGACGCCCCAAGCGGCTGAGTACGGTAAACCTGAGGATACCGAACGTCGAGTAGGTGAAAGGTGCGGCGCAAGCCGTGGCTGGAAACCGAAAAACGCATAGGGGACTTCAGGGTAAACAGGAAGGTCTCTTGGGGCATCTCTTTTCCCCAGCGCATCCACAGCCCCTTTCTCAATTCGGAAAGCCCATCTTGCGTGCTTCTGCGCAAGCTTTGTCCACAGCCTCGACATCGAATCTTAGACGCGCTCGCATAAGCTCCTTGACGCCCTCTTTGAGCCGTGTCACGGGCATCGGGTCCTCGTAGTGCAGCCAGTGATAGGCGATGGGCTCCGACCAGGTCTTGCCCGCGGCCGCGTACATGCGCCGGTGGGCGTCGACGACGATCAGCTCGACCCTGCGCAGAAGGCTGGGATCTCCCGAAACGATCGCGGCGAAGTCCTGCAGCGCCATCCACTCCAGGAGGCCCTGAAGCCTGGCTCCCGCTCCTACTTGAGGTCCTCCACGACGGTGGGTCCGCCGGCGCCGGCATGCGCCCCGGCGGCGAGCTCGAACACGCTCGCCTTCAAGGCACATATGAAAGGAAGGTTCCGGTACAGCTCGCGGTAGTCGAGCCCGTAGCCGACCACGTAGTCGTTGGGAATCTGGAAGCCGACATATCGGACGGGCACCTTGACCAGGCGGCGGCCGGGACGGTCCAGCAGCGTGACCACCTCGATCGATTCCGCGCCGCGCTCACGCAGCTCCGACAGCACGTAGTCGAGGGTTAGGCCGGTGTTGACGATGTCCTCCACCAGCAAGACGTGCCGGCCCGCGATCGGGTAGTCGATGTCCCGTGCGATGCGGACGCGTTCCCGCGGCTGGGCGCCGGCGTATCGCCTGAGATCCAGGTAGTCGATGACGAACGGGACCTTGATCTGACGGGCGAGGTCGGCTAGGAAGAAGGTGACGCCCTTGAGGACGCCGACCAGGACGATCGACTGCCCCCGGTAGTCGCGGGAGATCTTCCGCGCCAGCGCTCGCACGCGCGTCTCGAGCTCAACCGGAGATATGAGGATCTGGCCGATGTCCTCCTTGCGCAGGTGCTGGACTTCGAGCGATCCGTAGCCGGCCTTGGCGAGCAGCTGCTGGTAGTCCTTGCGGTACAGGAGCCTGACGTTGACGTCGGGATAGATCTCGCGGAGCATCCGTAGCTTGCGGTTCTTGGGCGTCACCAGCGACTGCTTCATCGTGGTCAGCTCGATATACAGGTCGTGCTCGGGCAGATAGAAGTCGGGCGTGAACATCTCCGACACCTTCGTGCCATCCCAAGCGACGGGGAACGACACCGGCTCGTATACCCACCGAATTCGGTAGTAGTCGAGAAAGCGAGCGAATTCTTGCTCGGACGGATGAGCGAACTCGATCCTCGAGTGCGCCGGCCCGGATCGCCTGACGAGACGCGATCTTTGGCGGACTGGGCGGCGCCATTTCTGCGGAACGGAGAGATGGACGGACGACGCCAAGGAAACGCCGAGATTGTACTCTCAGCCTAGGAGTTGCCACGGGCGATGAGCACACCGGCGCAGAAGATGGTCGCCGAGCAGCTGCTGCCAAACGGCGTCACCGATCCCCGCGTGATCGAGGCTATGTCCCAGGTTCCGCGCGAGGAGTTCCTGTCGGGACGGCTCCGCCGGCATGCATACGAAAACCGCGCGCTCGCCATCGAATGCGGCCAGACGATCTCCCAACCGCTCGTGGTGGCGCTGATGACCCAGGCGCTCGCGCCGCGACCCGGGGACCGCGCGCTCGAGGTCGGCACAGGATCGGGCTACCAGGCCGCCGTGCTGAGCCGGCTCGTCAGTCACCTGGTCACGCTGGAGCTCGAGCCTGCGCTGGCGGAGCACGCGTCCGAGACGCTGCGGCGGCTGGGCTACTCGAACGTCGAGGTGGCCGTCGCGGACGGCGCCCAGGGCTGGCCCGCATATGCCCCGTACGACATCATCCTGGTCGCGGCCGCTTCACCTGAATTGCCGTTGGCGCTGATCGACCAGCTGTCGCCGCAAGGCCGCCTGGTCATTCCGCTGGGACGAGCTTCGGACGAGCACCAGGACCTCCGCCTTTACGAACGCCACGGCGACGACATGATGTCGCGGTCGCTGTTCCCGGTCCGGTTCGTCCCGCTACGGTGAGGGCGAAGGGGAGGCGCGAGACGGTGGAGTCGGCGACGGCGAGGCGGTCCCGGCCGACGGCGCCGTCCCGGTGATCTTCTGCAGCTGCTGCAGGATCTTGCCGACCTGGTCCATCTCCGCGGCGAAGCCCGCGAAGTTGCCGCTTTTCAAGTCAATGTAGGCGGCGTTGTAGTGATCGTTGGCCTGGGCAACCAGGTCTTCGATCTGCTTCACCTGGGCCGCGGTGAGCGTCGCCGGCGGTGGCGTGGTGTTCGTCGGCGGGCTCGCGGTCCCGACGAGCTGATCGATAGCCTGCTGCAGAGTGTCGGCGTAGGCGACGTTGTCCTGGTCGGCGAGGATCACCTTCTTCAGCTCGGGCAGGCTCGACCCGGATGTGGCTTTGAGGTAGATCGGCTCGAAGTACAGGAACGAGTCGCCGACCGGCACCACCAGGAGGTTGCCTTGCTGCACCTGTGACCCGGTGCCATGGAAGAGCGTGAAGTCTCGTGAGATCACCGGGTCCTGGTTGATGCGGTTGGCCACCTGCTGCGGGCCGAAAATCACCTTGTCTTTGGGGAGGACGAAAGACACGTACTCGCCGTAATGGGACCCGTCGTTGCGAGCCGCCATCCACGACGTCAGGTTGTTCTTGTTGTGAGGGGTGAACGGCATGATGAGCAGATACTCCGGTGTCTGCTCGCCAGGGAGCCGGAAGAGCACGTAGTAGGGCGACACCGCGGTGGGCGGATTGCCCGGGGCTGCCGGCGCCGTCGGGATGTCCCATACGTCTTCGCGGGCGAAGAAGACCTTGGGGTCGGTGATGTGGTACGTCGCGTAGATCTGGATCTGGGTGTTGAAGAGGTCGAGGGGCACGCGAATGTGCGCCCGCAGGCTCGCCGGCATCGCGTCCGACGGCGTGAACAGGTGCGGGAAGGTGGCCTCGTAGGCCTGGATGATCGGATCCTTCGGGTCGAACACATAGAACACCGCTGTGCCTTCGTACGCGTCGATGACGACCTTCACCGAGTTGCGGATGTAATTGATCTCGCTGTTGCCCTGGAACAGGACGGTCTGCGAGTAGGGATAAGTGCTTCCCGTCGTGTAGGCGTCGACGATCCAGTAGAGATGGCCGTCGACGACGACGACATACGGGTCCGAGTCGTAGTTGAGGAAGGGAGCGATCTCGTTGACCCGGTCGATGATCTGGCGCCGGTAGAGCATCAACGTCTGGCTGGTGACCTGGCCTGAGACCAGCAGGTTGAAGTCTCCGAGCTTGAGCGACCACATCGCCCGATTCACCGTCGTCATCGGCACCCCGTGCGTGCCTTTGTAGTTGTTATAAACGTCGGGGTTGGATGGGTAGTCGAACTCCTTGTTGGTGTTCGGCGCCAGGACGTAGTCGGTAGTCGCTTCGCCGAAGTAGATCGCCGGCTGTGTCACCGCGATCTGGCCCGCGGGTGGAATGTCGCGGATCACGTAGTCAGGCAGGCCCTCGCCCACCACCGCGTTGACGGGGCTGGCGGCCACGCCGTACCCGTGTGTGTACTGCAGGTGCCGGTTGACCCAGTTCTTGGCCGCGTCAGGCAACTTGTTGAAGTCGAACTCGCGCGCGCCGATCTCCAGCGAGGTGTACTGGTTGTTGACGTTATAGCGGTCGATATCGATTCGATTGAACGAGTAGTAGGTACGGATCGTCTGCTGCTGGTCGTACGTGTCGATGAGCGGCGCGAAGTCCCAAAGCCGCAGGTTGTTGATGGTCACGCGGTCGTTCTGGACGTCGGCCAGGGTCAGCGGCTTGTCGCCCGTGAACTGGCTGACGCTCACATGGCTCAATCCGTAGGCCGCTCGCGTGCCGGCAATCTCCCGATCGATGTAGGGAAGCTCATATGTCTGCGCGTTCGGCGTGACGAAGGCGTACTGGACGACCGCGGGATAGATCCCTCCGATCAGCAGAAACGCCACCCAGACGAGCGCTGCGGTCACCCCCAGCCACAGCCGGCGCAGCCATACGTTGACGAGCAGGGCGCCGCCCAGCACGACCGCCAGCCCGGACTGGAACGTGATGATCGGCAGCCTCGCGTTGACGTCCGTGTACGCGGCGCCCCAAACCACGTTGGTGTTGTGCTGATAGAGAAGGTCATACCGCCCAAGCCACATGAACGCTCCGAGAACGATCGCGAACATTGCCAGCAGGGCGGACAGGTGCCCGATCGCGAGTGGGCTGAGGTTGAGGTCGAACGTGTCGCCACGCCACGCGTAAATGACGCCGACCAGCAGGGGGGTCAGGAATCCCAGGCCGAGCGCCCAGTTGACCACCGAGTGCAAGAACGGCAGCGTCAACAGATAAAAGGAGATGTCCTGCCCGAGCACGGGGTCCGTGACGCCGGTCGGCTTCGCATGCTGGAACAGGGCCAGGCTCTGCCACTGCGTGCCCGCCCCGCCGGAGAGCACGAGCGCCACCAGGATTGACGCGCCCAGGGCGGCGCCGCCGATGCCGCTTCGGATGCTCGAGCGCCTGATCCCGACGGCGCGCAGGCTGGGGCCCGATCGCAACCGCAGCGCGATGAGGACGTTGGCCGCCAGGTAGATGAGCGCGAGAGCGAAGCTGGCCACGAAGAGCGCGACCTGCATCGAGAGCCTGGTGGTGAAGACGTCCTTGAAGCCGAGCGCGTCGTACCACTGCATCTCGGTGAAGAACCAAACGACCGGGCTGGCGAAGAAGAAGATGAGGACCGCCAGGCCGAACAGCCCGGCGCCGACCCAGAAGCGCCGGGGCGGGCGAGGAAACCGAATCTCTCGGGGCTCGAACGGTCCGCCGCGCTCGAACGGATCAAACGGCCGGTACCGGCGGGTCATCTGCCTCCGAAGCTTAGACGGTTCCCTTATGAGCGAAAACCTCGGCGGTTTTCGCTCATCGCCCGGTCGGCTGCGCCGACGGGGCTGCTCACTTTCCCCGGGATCGGATTGATTGAAAGGGCTAGCGCACACACCGCGTCGGCGGTAAGAGCAACGTCGGGGACGGCCGGAATAATCCGGCCTACATGCCACGCGGTGCTGTATGAGCGAAAACCTCGGCGGAGTCAGCGGTACGAGCAACGCCGGGGGCCGGAGTAATCCGGCCTACACGCCATGAGGTGCTGTTTCTAGAGCGCGGTCGTCGGCGGTGAAATCCATGTTTGCATCGGACGGCGGGTTGTCCAGGTGCCAGCGGACGGTGGTGCGCAGAGTCTCGACCGGATCCGAGGTCGTCCAGCCGAGCAATGTTCGCGCTCGGTGCGCGCTGGCGGCGATGTGCTGCGGCATGGTGCCGGTCGGCTTCAGGTCTTCCGGCAGCGCGGCGTCGTCGACCCGTACCAACTCCGCTTCGGAGCCAGCGGCCTCGACGATCATGTGCGCCCACATCCGCATCGAGAAGGTGCGGTCCTCGCAGAGATTGAGCGCGATACCTCTCGTCGCCGGCGACTCGAGTGCCAGCCGCGCGCCGCGCGCGATATCGCGCACATAGCCTCGGCATGCGAGCCACATGCCCGCGCCGAATGGGATGCGCCGGCGTCCGCCGCGGACTCGCCGCAGGATGAACTCCTCCCGGCGCTGGTAGTCGTGCTCCCCGTAGACCATCGGCAGTCGCAAGGCGGTGGCCCCGGCGGGGAGGTATTCGTCCTCAACGTCCAGCTTGTCGTAGTCGTCCATGTCCGGGAGGCGGCCGCGGTACGGGTAACGCTCTAGCCGGACGGGTGAATCCTCGTCGATGGGCACGGGGTCGGTCTCACGCTGCTCGTGGAGCGCGCCGAAAGCGCGATACACATCGATGCTCGAGATGACCGCGAGCCTGATTCCGCCAGGCAAGGCATCCAGAGCCGCCTGCGCGTCCGCACGCGAAAGTGCCCGGCAGTCGATCGCCGCATCAGGCTGGAACGCGGCGAGCTCGGCGCGATGGTCGCGCAGCTGCGAGCGGTCAGTATGAAGATGTTTCGCGGCCGGCAGTCCCTCCGGCTCGAGCGTCCCGCGGTGCACGATCAGCAGCTCGTGGCCCGCCGCGGCCAGCTCGTCGACGATGGCGCGGCCTATGAACCGCGTGCCGCCGAGGATGACTGCTCTCAGCCCTTCTCCTTGACCTTCTCCCCGGTGGGGAGGGGCGATGCCACATGCGGGTTCTTATCGACGATCAGGTCGATGAGGCCCCAGTCCTTGGCCTCCTCGGGATTCATGAAGAAGTCGCGCTCCATCGCGCGCTCGACGTCCTCCAGCGGCCGGCCCGTGTGCTTCGCGTAGATGCGCGCCATCGCCTCGCGCTGGCGGAGGATCTCCTGGGCGTGCAGCTGGATGTCGGTCGCCTGTCCCTGGATGCCCTGCGTGAACGGCTGATGGATGAGGATCTGCGCGTGTGGCAGCGACATCCGCATGCCCGACGTTCCGCCGGCAAGCAGGATCGATGCCCCGCTCGCTGCCAGCCCCGTACACAGCGTTCCCACCTTGGGGCCGACGTACTGCATGGCGTCATAGACGGACAGCGCAGCGGTCAGCGAGCCACCTGGACTGTTGATATAGAGCTGGATGTCGCGGTCCGGCGCCTCGTTCTCGAGGAACAGGAGCTGCGCCGTCACATTGCTCGCGAGCTCGTCGTCGATGACGCCGCGCACGAAGACCACGCCGTCTTTCAGCAGCCGGGAGTAGATGTCATAGGCGCGCTCGCCGCGCCCGTCGTTGGTGATCACGGTCGGAATCAGGTGCATCGTCACTTACCTCCTGGTGTCAAAGCCGATTCGTGGCCTGGCCTTGGGTGGCGGGTTGGACATGGCCATGTACGCGCTGAAGTCGGCGACGCTGCGCAGCGCCTCGAGCGGGAGGCTCGCCGTTGCGAGCCGGAGCTTGGCCGGCGGGTCCTCGGGCCACGAGGGCCGATCCGAGTCGGCGCCGAGCAGCCGAGCGAGCTCCGCGTAGAGGTCTGCCGGACGAATCCCCAGCGCGTGCGCGACCGCCAGCAGCCTTTCGGTCGAGACCTCCTTCCGGCCTCGCTCGACCTCGGAAAGATGGGCCGGAGAGAGCCCGGCTTCGGCCGCCACCTCGGTCAGGGTCCGGTGAGCCGCCTCACGCCGCTGCCGGATCACTGCCCCGAGGGCGCCACGGACGATGTGGGCTGATTCGCTGTAGGCGAAAGGCATTCTTCTGTAGCGAAGTCTACCGGAAGGTGGGGCGCGGTGGCGGGGGAATCGCGCGGCGCTCGGCTTCGGTCTTGGCCCTGCGTCTTTGCAGCTCGAGGTTCAGGCTCTCCTCGCCACGGGCCATGGCCCAGCGGTGGTTGGCGCCGAAGATGGGGCGGAAGATGAAGGTCCCGTATCGAAGGAGCGGCTTGTCGGCCCGGATCCGCCAGTCGTAGATGACGTCCACGACGCCTTCCGACTCTTCGAAGGTCCAGACGCCGGTGCCGACGAAGTCGCCCTCGGCAGCGAGCGTGAAGCCATCGAACCCACGCGATTCGGTGACTGCGAAGCGCCAGCGCAGCGTGTAGGGCAGCCATCCTTTCGTGTAGAGGTCGATGACGCGGCCGACGTGGGTGACCGGGTCGCCGGGATCGAGCTCGTGCACCTCGAGGTAGACCGACGGCCACCAGCGCGCGAGGCTGAGCGGGTCGCCAAGCACCTCCGCCACCTCGCGCGCCGTGCCTCGAATCTTCCAGCGCGTGACGAAGTGGTACTCAGCCGCCATCAGTGACCTCGGGTGCTGGGCACCGCTAGTCCTTGAGGTTGTTGGGGTCCAGCAGCTCCTGCTTGGGGCGGTCGATGTGCTGGCGCGACCGCATGATCTCGATGAGCTTCTTGCGGCCCTTCGGCGGCCCGATCATGATCGCGCCCACCAGCCTGTCGTCTTTGAAGAAGAGCTTGCGATAGAACTTCTCTTCGAAGCTGTAGGTGCGCACCGACTCGAGGCCGGGCTGCACGTCGGGCGTCACTCCCATCACCGCCAGCGTCGAGCCGAACATGGTCGTCGTGTACGTGGGCACGTCGAAGAAGTCCTCGTCCGCCCCCGCCATGTTGCGAGCAGCCACACGGCCGTGGGCCTCGGCGTTGTCCCACGTGCCCATCTGGTTGTGGCGTTCGACCATCAGGTCGTAGAACACCGCGATGTCGCCGGCGGCATAGACGTCTGGCGCCGACGTGCGCAGCTTGGAATCGGTGACGATGCCTTTGTCCAGCTTGACCGTGCCGCCGTTCACCGGCTCGGTGTAGTAGTCGAGCCCGACGCCATACGTGAGCAGGTCGAACTCGACGCGCTTGCCGTTGACGGTCTCGGCCAGGAAGCGACCGTTGAGGCGGCTGAACTTCTGCACCTCGTCGGATGTGACGAACTCCACGCCCTGGGCCTCTCCGAGCTGCCGGCACAATTGTCCGCCCTCCTCGTCGAGGACATAGCGGAGGAACCACGGCCCGCGCATGATCCAGGTGAGCTGGGCCTTCTTGCGGAAGCTCACCCCCTCGGCGAGCTCGTACCCGATGAAGCTGCCGCCCATCACCAGCACGCGCTCGGCGGTATCGGCCTTCTCGATGATGGCGTCGGTGTCGTCGAGGGTCTGGAAGCCGATGGTCTGCGAGACCTCATCGCAGCCCGGCCACGGCGGCGGCTTCGGGCGGCCGCCGGTCGCCACCAGCAGCGCGTCGTACGCATGCTCTTTGCCGGTGTTGGTGCGCACGACCTTGCGCGTCACGTCAACCTCGGTCGCCCACGTCTCGAAGTGGATTTCCAGGTTCTGCCTCGCGTAGTCCTCGACTTTCCGCATGAAGACTTTCTCGCGGCGCACCTGGCCGCGCAGGTACCGGGGCAGGGCGACGCGGTTGTAGAGGGGGTGACGCTCGGCGGCGATCATGACGATCGACGCATCGGCGTCGAGCTTGCGAAGATCCTCCGCGGCCGTCTGCCCGGCGATGCCGTTGCCGACGATTACGTAACGACGACTCAACTAAAGCGTGAGCGCGTAGATGTAGGCGTGGTCGTCGTCATTCGCGAAATCGTATCCGGAAGCCCGGAGGTCATCGGCGGCCGGATGATCGCGGGGCAGGGTCACGACCACGTCGTCCAGACCATCGGCGTCGGCCTCGAAACGCAGCTCCATGAGCAGGTCGCGAAGCGCGCTGCCTGCGCCGGCGATGAAGCCGACGGCGATGTTGTCTCCCCAGGGCCGCCGCATACCAGCCACGGCGCGGCCGCCCGGGCCCACGCGCAGCATGCCGATCTCGGCCAGCCGCGCCAGCTCGGCCGCGCCGAGGTCCCGCGCGCCGTTGAAGTCGGCAACCACGCCGTGGTACAGCTCGATGCCGGGGGTCTTGGCGATCGCCGGCCACAGCTTCTCGGCCTCGGCCGCACCAGGGATCCGCGCCGATTCGCCACCCTCGATGCGTGCTCCCCTCCACCAGCGCACGTCCACCAGCCTTTCGAAACCGACCGATTCAAAAAGAGACACTGCATCCAGGTTGCCCGTCGCCAGGCGCATCTCGCGATGTCCCTGCTCTTTCGCCTCCATGATCGCCGAGGTCAACATCGCGCGCGCCAAGCCCTGCCGGCGGTGGCTCGACGCGACGCGCAGGCCCTCGTACCAGACCAGGCCGGGCGCGTACGGCCTCATGCGCTGCACGCCCACCACCACGCCATCGACCTCCAGCGCCTCGAAGGCCGATGCGGCGTCGGCAACCCAGTCGTCGAAGACCTCGGGGAGATAGTCGTGTCCGCCCCAGACGTCCCTGGTCATCTCGACGATGCGGTCCCGATCGGCCGGCCTCACCGGCCGCATGACTAAGTCGCGGGTTTCCAATGCGCGATCCCCGATAGAGCGATGCCGCTGTCGATCACGATCTGGTCGCCATCCCTGGTGGACATCTCATCGAGCAGGTTACGGGCGCGCGCCTCGTCCCAGCCCGCGCCGAACAGCATCTGGCTGTCGGCCAGCGCCTCGTCCATGTCCGCGTAGCGGTTGACGACTGGGTAGCGCACGAAGGTCACCTCGGGCGCGATGCCCATCTGGATGAGCAGCATGAACAGGTCGCTGAATTGCGGCACGGGGAGGTCGGGCGTGCCGAGCATCCGCCTGCGCAGCTCGGTGGCCGGATGCGGAACCGGGCCCTGTCGCAGCATGATGAAGACGCGCTCGCGCGCGGACGCCTGCAGCTTGGCGATGAATGGGATGGGTGCTTCGATGCCGTACAGGACATGGCAGCAGATGACGATGTCGGCGGGGGCCACCTCCGCGTCCTGCCACGTGCTCGCGACGACAGTCATGTTGTCGCGATGAGGGATCTGCGCGCGCATCCCCTCGGAGGGTTCGACCGCTGTGACCCACTCCATCAGCTCGGCCAGCGGCACCGCGTGCCGGCCGGCGCCGGCGCCGGCGTCGATCAGCGTCTTGCGCGGCGAGATGTACGGTCGGACGACTCGCAGGAACTCGTCGTGGCGCTGCCTTGTGATCCGCGCGTAGGAGGGCGCGCGACGGTCCCAGTAGTCCGAACGCCGGTGCTCTCCGGGGTGCCCACCTTCTCCTGCGGCTGCGCGCCGGGTGACAATCTCGCGCCATCGTTCGGCCCAATCGGCCGCCGCCTTTGCCCCGGTTATCCCCACCTGCATTTGACCCGAACGCTAGCTTGTTAACACCTTTGGGGACAAGCAGGGGACAACTTCGAGGGCCTCGGCCCAGATGATGGGGTCATTGTTGTCACACCCACCAGATATAGGGCCGAGGCTAGGATAGGCGGGAATCCATGGCAGTCGAACCGTCGTCGGAATTCAACGCCGCCGAGGCCAGTGTCCTCGCCCGCTACTTCACCAACCTCGATCGCCCGGTGTTCGCGCTTCGCAACCTGCCCGAGGTCGTCAAGGGAGCCCTCTTCTCGCGCTACTCGCGCACCGAGAAGAGCCTCCGCCGGGTGCTGCTCGACGAGTTCATCAACGAACCCGACTCCGGATTCGAGGCGCTCGCCACCGCTTCGGGAGGGGTCGACGACATGGTCGCCGTCCGCCGGGCCGAGGAGTTCTACGAGAGGGTCCTGGTCGGTTACGGCGACGATTCGGTGGCCGAGCTCGCGGGCGCCCACGTCGCGGTCGAGCGCACCTCGACGCTGGCCGCGAAGGCCCTGGAGGACAGCCGCATCGGGATCTCTCCGCTCGAGAAGTCGACTCGTTATGTGAGGTTCGACCGCCCCGGCCGGGACGGACGATTTCTCTACCACCGCGGCCCCGAGCTGGCGCATCCCGATTACGAGCCGGCGGCAGACCTGCTCTTCGAGACCTACAGTGCGCTGGTCGAGCCGCTGACGCTCGCCATACGCGAGCGGTTCCCGATCGAGGAGGGCGAGACCGATCGCGCCTGGAAGGCCGCGACCCGCGCCAAGGCACTCGACATGCTGCGCGGTCTATTGCCCGCGGGCACCCTCACCAACCTCGGCCTCTTCGGAAACGGGCGGGCGTTCGAATACCTGATCACGAAGCTCGCCGCCCACGAGCTTCCGGAATGCCGCGCGCTGGCGACCGACCTGCATCGCGAGCTCGCCTTGGTCATCCCCGCTTTCGTGAAGCGCGCGCTGGACGAGCGCTACGGCCTGCCGGCAGCCGAACGGCTGGCTCGGGTGCGGGAAGCGACGGCCGGGCTGGCCTCGAGGAATGGCGCCCGGGAATCGGCGCCGGTGGTTCGCCTTCTCGAACACGACCCGGATGCCGAACGCAAGGTCGCCGCCGCGGCGCTGTTCCCGCACTCTGACGCCCGCTGGGAGGAGGTGCGCGCTGACCCCGGCCAGGCGCTCGAAGCGCTGCTGGCCGATCGTTCCAACCGGCGGCAGCGCCCGGCGCGAGCCCTGGAGCACGCGCAGTACGCCTTCGAGATCGTCGCCAACTTCGCGGCCTACCGCGACCTGCACCGCCATCGCATGCTCACCCAGGAGCGCCAGCTCCTCGGCACGTCGCTCGGCTTCGATACGCCGCCTGGGCTCGCCGAGCTAGGCATGGAGGGCCGCTTTACCGCCGCCATCGAAGCCGCTGCCGCGGCTCATAGCCGCATCGAGAGCGACCTGGGTCCGGCGCTCGCGCAGTATGTGGTCCCGCTCGCTTATCGCGTGCGCTGGTACTTCCGCATCAACCTCCGCGAGATCTACCACCTGTGTGAGCTGCGCACGACTCCCCAGGGCCACCCCGATTACCGATGGGTCGCGCAGGAGATGTTCCGGCAGGTGAGCGAGGTCCATCCCCGGCTGGCGCGATACGCCAAGTTCGTCGACATGGGGCCGGGCGACGAGCTGGAGCGCCGGCGCTCGGAACGCCGCCTGGACGAAAAGCTTTCGTCAATTTGACCAACGAGTGCTATAGCATCGAGTGTCTCGAAATACGAGAGGGAGAGTGGTCCTAGTGCCCAGCGAAAACCAGGTTGCGCGCGGTGCCGAAAGGCGATCGACTATTCGGCGTTCGAACCCCGAGCGGCGCTTCGGCGAGAGGCGGTCGCCCGAGCGCGCGACCGTCGGCCGGCGTGACCAGTTCGTGCCCGACCGGCGAACCGAGGAACGCCGGGTGATGGACCGCCGCGCCTTCCAGCCCGCTTGAAGTAGCGCACTGGCCTCTCCCGCGCTCATCGTCCACGGAGGCGCGGGCCCAGTTGGGGCCGCCGAGCGGCCGCGGCGTCAAGCCGCAGTCGAGCGCGGGCGGGAGCGGGGGTGGGCCGAGATCGGCAAAGGCGCGCTGGCGGCCGCGGTCGCCGCGGTGCGCCACATGGAAGACGAGCCTCTACTGAACGCCGGCGTCGGCGCCTGCCTCAACGCCGACGGCGAGGTGGAGCTGGATGCCGGCGTGATGGAGGGCGCGACGCTGCGGGCGGGTGGGGTCGCCTGCGTGCGTGACGTGCGCCATCCCGTGGATCTCGCAGCCGAAGTCATGCGCGACGGCCGCCATGTGTTGCTCTCGGGGTCGGGCGCGTCGCGTTTCGCGCGGGACCACGGGCTCGAGATGACCGACCCGTCGATCTTCATCAACAACCGCAAGCGCCAGCAGCGCCTTGCCGGCGCCGACACCGTTGGCGCCGTCGCTCGCGATGCCGACGGCCGGCTGGCGGTGGCGGTGTCGACGGGTGGAATCAGCGGCAAGCTGCCGGGCCGGATCGGTGACTCGCCCATTCCTGGCGCCGGGATGTACGCCGACGACCTGTTCGGCGCGGTCTGCGGCACGGGGCAGGGCGAGGCGTTCATCCGCCTCGGCCTCGCGCGTCTGATGGTTGTCGAGCTGCAGCATGGAATGGATCCGGCTGCGGTGGCGAAGGGCGCCGTCGCCCTGCTGGGCAAGGCAATGCAGGCGCAGGGAGGGGTGATCCTCATCGGAAGGAACGGACCTCCTCACGCAGCTTTCAACACCCAAGCGATGCCGTTCGCGACTGCTCAGTGAGCGACTCCGCCAACGCCGGCGAGCTGATCGTGCTGGCGCTCAAACGCGCCGGCGTCAGCCACCTTTTTACTCTCAACGGCGGCCACATCTGGCCGATCCTCGTCGGTGCCCAGGAGCACGGCATCCGCATCATCGACGTGCGTCACGAGCAGTCGGCGGCGTTCGCCGCGGAAGGGTGGGCGAAGGTAACGCGCGAATGCGGTGTCGTCTCCGTCACCGCGGGTCCTGGCGTCACCAATGCGGTCACGGCTCTCGCCCAGGCGCAATCGGCCGACAGCCCGCTGCTGATGATTGGGGGGCGAGCGCCCGAAGCGCGCTGGGGGATGGGTTCGCTGCAGGAGATGGACCACGTCGAGGTCGTCCGCAGCCTCACCAAGAAGGCACTGACGCTCGGCTCGGCGGAAGACGCTTACGGCACGGCCGCCGAGCTGATCCGCACGGCATTGAGTCGGCGCACCGGCCCGGTGTTCATGGACGTCCCCCTCGATGTGTTCTTTGGCGCCGCCGACATCCCCGAGGCGACCGAGCACCTCACGCCCGACCTCGGGCCGCCGCCTGACCCGGACACGGTCGAGCGGATCGGCCGGCTCATCCGCGACGCGGAGCGGCCGGCCGCCATCGCCGGAAGCGGCGTCTGGTGGTCGCACGCGGAGGATGAGCTGAGACGGCTTGTGGATGCCGCGCACCTGCCGCTGAACGTCAACGGCATGGCCCGAGGCGTGCTCCCGCCGGGCCATCCGCTGTTCTTTCCTCGGGCTCGCGGCAAGGCCTTGGGTGAGGCCGACCTCATCCTCGTCATCGGAGCGCTGCTCGATTTCCGTCTCAACTTCGGCCAGCCCCCGGTGTTTGCCGAAGACGCCAAGCTCGTCTACGTGGACGTCGACGACCACCGCAAGCACCGGCCGGCGGCGGCCGCCCTTTACGGCGACCTTCGGGCGTCACTCGCGGCGCTGGCCGCGGCGGCGGCCGCGCCCCAGCGATCCGAATGGCTCGCGCGACTGCTCGAAACCGAGGCGGCCGCGCGGTCCCGGGACGTTGCGCTGACCGTGGTGGACTCGTCGCCCGTGCACCCGGCACGGCTGATCGCCGAGGTCGACCGCTTCGCGGACCCAGGCGCGATCATCGTCGGCGACGGCGGCGATTTCGTGTCCTTCGCGGGCCGCCTCGTCGAGCGCCGCGAGCCCGGCCTGTGGCTCGATCCGGGGCCCTTTGGCGCCCTCGGCTCGGGCCCGGCCTACGCGATGGCGGCCAAGCTTGCCCGCCCCGACCGGCAGGTCCTCCTGCTCTCGGGCGACGGAGCCTTCGGGTTCTCGGCTATGGAGTTCGACACCATGGTCCGGCACCGAATCCCCGTGGTCTGCGTGGTCGGCAACAACGGGATCTGGGCTCTCGAGAAGCACCCGATGCAGAACATGCTGGGGATGAGCGTCGCCGCCGACCTGGGCCAGGGCACCCGCTACGACAGGCTGGTCGAGGCTTTGGGCGGTCACGGCGAGATGGTCGACCGCCCCGATCAGATCCGCCCCGCGCTCGAGCGGGCTTTCGCCTCAGGCCTGCCCGCCTGCATCAACGTAATTTGTGATCCCCAGGCGGAATATCCGCGATCATCGGTGCTGATGTGAGCACTGCCGAGCTGCACCCCGTCGTCGAAGCCGATGAATGGCGAACCGCGCAGTCGCAGTTCGACACCGCGGCCGAGATCATCAAGCTCGAGCCGTGGTTGCGCGAGGTCTTGCGCGAGGTCCAGCGCGAGTTCACCTGCAACTTTCCTGTGGAGATGGACGACCAGACGCATCGCATCTTCACCGGCTATCGGGTGCAGCACAACATCAACCGCGGCCCGGCCAAGGGCGGCATCCGCTACCACCCCGACGTCTCCCTGAACGAGGTCAAGGCCCTGGCGATGTGGATGACCTGGAAGTGCGCTGTGGTCAACATCCCGTTCGGCGGCGCCAAGGGAGGCATCATCGTCAACCCGCGCGTGCTGTCCCCACGCGAGCTCGAACACATGACCCGACGCTTCGCGACGGAGATATCGATCCTTATCGGCGCCGACCGCGACATCCCGGCGCCCGACGTAAACACGGACGGCCAGACGATGGCCTGGATCATGGACACGCTTTCGATGCACCTCGGTTACTCGGTACCCGCCTCCGTGACCGGCAAGCCGATAGAGGTGGGCGGCTCGTTGGGTCGTGTAGAAGCAACCGGTCGCGGCGTGACCATCTGCTCCATTGCAGCCCTCGAGCACCTCGGCCGCCAGCCTCACCAGACGCGCGTTTCAGTGCAGGGTTTCGGCAACGTCGGCAGCATCAGCGCGCGGCTGCTGGAAGAGGCCGGCTGCACGATCGTCGCGGTCAGCGAGGACTACGGCGGAATCTACAACCCGCTCGGCCTCTCCATCAAGCGCGTGCTCGAATATCGCGCGCGCGAAAAGACGCTTCGCGGGTTTCCGGGAGCGACGGAGATCGGCAACCAGGATGTGCTGACGGTCGATTGCGACCTGCTCGTGCCGGCCGCGATCGGCAACCAGCTCACCTCGCGCAATGCGCGTGACGTGAAGGCGAGCCTCATCGTCGAAGGCGCCAACGGGCCGACGACGCCTGAGGCGGACGCGATCTTTCGCGAGCGCGGCATCTTCCTGGTGCCGGACATCCTCGCCAACGCGGGCGGGGTCACAGTGTCGTATTTCGAGTGGGTGCAGGACTTGCAGTCATTCTTCTGGTCGGAGCACGAGGTCAACCAGAAGCTGAAGGCGATCATGACACGCGCTTTCTCCGAGGTCTTGAAGACAAAGCTGGATTTGAAGCTGGACATGCGGATGGCCGCTTACGTGCGTGCGGTCTCACGTGTCGCAGGCGCCACCCGAGAACGAGGGCTTTATCCCTGAGCGGAGAGAATCCGCTCGCGGCGATGCCGTTCGCGACCCTGATCGGCGCCGAGCTCGTCTCGGCATCGCCTGAAGAGGCGCGTGGGCGCATGGAATGGGCGCCGGAGCGGTGCACGACAGGCGGCGTTCTGCACGGGGGCGTGCTGATGGCCCTCGCCGACTCGGTCGGCGCCTACTGCGCGGTGCTCAACCTTCCCGCGGGCGCCGGCACAGCCACGATCGAGTCGAAGACCAACTTCTTCCGCGCGGTGCGCGAGGGATTCGTGGAGGCGGTGAGCACGCCGCTGCACGTCGGCCGCACGACGATCGTGGTGCAGACCGACATCCTCGACGCACAGGGTCGGCGCGTCGCCCGGGTGACGCAGACACAGGCGGTGATACCGGCGTCCTGATCCGAGCTGGATCGCGCCATTCGGGCACAGATGGTCGTATGGGCTGCAGAAAGATCCCGCGATTCGGGCACAAATGGTCGTATCCGGCCGCCCCGACGGCTCCAGGCCCCTAGATCTCGCGGGTTCGGAAGCTCCAGATCGCAAGAGTGAGCATCAGCGCGAACCACACCACGACCCAGGCTAGGAATGCATTCGGAGGCGGGTCGACGGCGCTGAAGGGATTGGCACGCCCGGCGGTCCCGGCCGCACGCAGCGCCGCCAGGATGACGTCGGGTTCCATCGCGTAGACAGCCCCGCGCCACAGGCCGTCGGTGGGCAGGAGCAGGTGGCTGATCGTGCCGACGTTCTGCAGCGCCGAGTTCTGCAGCCCCGCCCCGATGTCGCCGACGACGCCGGCGATCCATGCCATCAGCCATGCCACCAGCGCGATCACCCCGCCCGTGATGCCGGATAGGCGCGTCGAAAGGACCAGCCCAAGTGACAAAAGGGATAAGCCTTCGGCCGCCACATAAAGGACGAGCTCGATCGGATGCGGCGGCAGGTATCCAGTCGCCCAGTTCACCGCCGCCAGCTCGAGGAACGCGGAACCCGCGGCGTACACGAAGACGAGCACCGCGAGCCCGAGCCATTTTCCGATGACCACCTCGCTGCGCCGGACCGGCCGGGCGAGCATCGAGAGGAGAAGTCCGCTTTCCACCTCGCTCGAGATGAGCGGTCCCGCGACGACTGCGGCGCTCAGCGCCAGGACCCCGCTGTACATGAAGGTGACGACGATCAGCAGCTGCGACGTGATCAGGGTCACCTGGGTCGGCGGGAGCAGCGTGCCGTCGCTGCGGGTGACGGTCGTGATCTTGTGAAAGCCCCACGCGGAGAATCCGACCACGAGGAGCGTGAGTACGAGCAGCGCCAACAGCAGGCGGCGGCGTGACGCCTCCTGAATGGTGAGCCTGGCGAACACCAGAACCGGCGGCACTAGTGTCTCCGCCCCGAGGTCCGCCGCATATTTCGCGACATCGGCGGCCGGAGCCAAGGAGACGACGAGCACGCGAGCGAGCGCATCGCGTAGATGCGTGACCGAGCGCGCGCAGGAGTCGACGCAGGCTTCAGCGCCTCTCTCGGGGTCCCCGCCGAATCGTCAGATTCCGCGGGGTGAGACGGCGCCCGGCCGACTAGGTCGCGAAGATGCAAGGACCTTCGGGGACGGGACACTAGGACTTCTCCTCCTCGTGAAGAAGCTGCAGGAATCGATCCTCCAGCGTCTGGTGCCTCGGCGCGACCTCGTAGATCCTGCCGCCCAGGGCAACGATGGTCGACACCAGCTCGGGGACGCGCTCGACGTCCAGCTTCGTGAAGGTCAGGTGCTCGCCTTCATCGTCCAGCGGGCCAAAGCCGGCGAGCTTGGTCCGGGCCGCGCCATCGAGGCCGCCGACTCGGACGCGCACGGCCGTGCCGCTGAGCAGCTCGTCCATGGTCCCCGAAGCGATGACGCGGCCGTGGTCCACCACGGCGACGCGGTCGCAAACCTGCTCCACCTCGCTCAGCAAGTGGGAGTTGAGGAAGACCGCGGTGCCGCGCGCAGAAAGGCCGCGAATGATCTCGCGAACGTCGTGGCGTCCAACCGGGTCCAGGGCCGACGTCGGTTCGTCTAGAAATACGAGCTCGGGCCTGCCGAGCAAGGCGGCGGCGAGGCCCAGGCGCTGCTGCATGCCTTTCGAGAAAGTGCTCACCCGGTCGTCCGCGCGGTCGGTGAGACCGACCGTGGCCAGCGCCTTCGTTATCTCCTCTTTCCACGTCGAGCGCTCCAGCGGCGCAAGCTCGCAATGAAGGGCAAGCACCTCGCGTGCATCGAGCCAGCCCTGGTAGCGGAAGAGCTCGGGCAGGTAGCCGATGCGATTGCGGGTTTTGAGATCGCCGATGGTTTCCCCCAGCAGCCACGCCTCTCCCGAGGTTGGCTTGAGCAGACCGAGCAACAGCTTCACCGACGTCGTCTTGCCGGCGCCGTTGGGGCCGAGGAATCCGAAGATCTCGCCACGCGGGACCGTCATCGAAAGCCCGGTGAGCGCGACCGTGCTCCCGAATCGCTTCGACAGGTCGACGGTGTGTATCGCTGGAGATGAAGCGGCCACCCCGCTTGGGATGGCCGCTGTGGAAATAGAAGACGAGGCTGTTTCAGCCACGCATGCAGGCTAGCTCTTCAGGCCGTTTGCGATCTTGACGACCTCAATCTGCTTCAGTGGGCCGACGACCGCGAAGACATGGCCCTTGATCCAGATCACGCCCGAGCCGAGGCCGGTGTTGTCACCGACCGCAACGCCCTTGACGCCCTGGACCGTGACCGAGGTCGAGGTGGCGTACTGGATTGGCACCGGAATGATCAGCGTGCTGGTGGGGTCCCCGATGGCCTTGAGCGCGGCCTTCAGGTCCTTCGACAAGCCGGGAATGGACAGGATGTAGTCCTCGAGCTGCTTGGTGGTCACCTGGGTCGACGTCACCTGCGGCGCCGCCGACTCGCCGATCACAAGCTCGGGCACGTTGATCTGCTGTGAGCTGGCGTCCGAGCTCGAGCTCGCGTTCATCTTGCCGTACACCTCGACGATCGCGGGCCCGACGGTCACCGTGAGCTTGGAGCCGTCCATGCCCTTCGGAAGCTTGGGCAGCGACTGGCCCGTCTGGGCAGCCGCCGTCGCCGCCTTGCCGGCGTCGAATGTGAACACGGCGACCGCTTTCGGCATCGCGGCGTAGGTGATCGTCTTGGACATCGTGGACGGCAGGTAACCGGCTGCCGGCGCCTTGAAGCCGGCGATCGCCTCGGCGTCGGCCGCGGAAAGGACGATCTTCGGCTGCGGCTGCGTCGACCACGTCAGCGTCCCGTACTCGCTGAGAGCGGAGAGCGACTGGATGTCGGCAACCGTCACCGGCACGGGCTCGACCGTCTTCGGCTGGAACAGGGGCAGGACGTTGGCAAAGGCGGTGGCCACCACGGCGAGGGCGACGGCCGCGGCTGCGACGCCCACGAACATCGGCCGCGAGGATGGGCGCAGGATCGGCAGGCTGAAGCCGAAGCGAGGCTTCGCGGCCGGCGCGGATTGCACGCGCTTGAACGCCGATGCCACATCAGGTTGGAGGTCGGGCGCGGCCAACAGGGTCGCGACGGCGCGTGCGTCGTCCGCCATCCCGGCATACCGTGCCTGGCAGCCGGCGCAGCCGGCGTAGTGCTGCCTGTCCGAGCTGGTGAGAGCGTCCGGATCGTCGAACATCCGGCGCAAAGTTCCTTCAGATAGATGAGCCACGGGTGACCTCCTTGCGCAGCGCTGCTTCTGCGCGTCTCAGCAATGTTCCGATCTGACCTGTTCCAACTCCCAGCGCCTGCGCCACCTCGGCATAGCTGAGGCCGCTGGCGCGTAGCACGAGCACGGCGGCCGGTTTCGGCGCCAGCCGGGCGAGCGCGGCTCGCACGACTCGCCTGTCCTCGCCGACCTCGAGCATCTGCTGCGGATCCACTGTTCTCGAGGCTTCCTCGGGTGCCTGCGCGAGCTCTCGCTTCTCGCGCCGACGGCGGCCTCGAACGCGATTCAACGCGGTGTGCGCCGCCGCTCGGTGGAGCCATGCGGGCGCAAACGGCGCGCTCGCCGAGTGGAGCCGGTGGAAGTTGATGAAAACCTCCTGGGCGACGTCCTCGGCTTCATGCGGATCGGCCAGCACCCGGTTGGCGATGCCGGCCACACGCGCGTATTCACTTTTGAACAGCGCCTCGAACGCCTCTTCGCGGGACTTCACCAACCTGGTTCTGCCCTCAGGCACAGCCTCGAGATTCGCCGCCATCAATCACCAAGCACCACCTAGCCCTGCTTTGTGACAGGGCGGCGAAAGATGAAGACGAGCTCTTTCGCGAGCGCGCGCAGAAAGGGCCCGCCCCAGAGCCCGACCGATAGGAGCGAGATGAAGATGATCACGGCGTCGATGCTCTCGCGCCCGGCTCCAGTCCAGTAGACGTCCTGGAGGTTCAGCCAGAGGGCGAACTCATCGAGGGTGAGCGCGGCGCCTACCCCGAATCCGAGGGCGGTGACGCTGGCGATCCAGTTCGACCCGACGCCCTGTTCGATGAGCCACACATAGCCGACGAGGATCAGGATGAGGATGCCCCAGACCAGGTGGTGGATGTGGAGGCCGCCGGCGCTGACATTGTGAATCGGCCCAACGCCCGCCCGGATCAGGTGTGTGACGCCGCGGACGATGCCGAACGTGAGCAGGAACCCGACGGAGGCGAGGAACAGCCGCTCCCGCCGCTCGCTCTTGAAATGAAAGGTATAGAGCTCCGTCAGCCTCTTTTTCAATCAGCTGGCCGCGAGGGACCGTTTCTGCCGCGCGCTCCGTGCAATCTCGTCCTCGACGATTCCAAAGTCGTTGCGTGGCAGGGCGTGGATGTGGCCCTGGAACGCAAGCGTCCAGTGTTCTGGTGGCCACTTGCGCACGTAGTCGAGGCGATAGGCGAGCTCCTTCGCCGGCACCCAGTCGGAATCGTCCAGGACGATGTCGGGCCGGATGTGCACGCGCCACGGATAGTCCTCGTCGCGACGAGCGGAACGCCAGGTCGGAGTGTGGTCCTCGTACATCGGCGAGGCCACGGTCACGGTCGCCGAGAACGCCATGCGTCCCGTGACGTAGTACAGGACTCGGTCGCCGACGCGCATCGTCTCGACCCGGCGCCGGTGCCGGCTCTTCAAGCCCTGGATCGTGAAGCCCAGCTCGCGTGTCTTGCGGAAGTTCTCCGGAGAGCTGACCACCATCCAGTACTGAGCGGCCCGCCCCTCCGACTTCCCCGACTTGCGCTTGCGCCGCGACCGGCCCGACTTGGGCGGCCGGTCGGAAGCGGGCGCCGGCGACGCGGCCGGTTCTTCGTCGCTCACGGAGTCACATCATGCGACTGCAGCGGGCCCAGGTCCCCGGGGTCGGGAAGCAGGGCGGTGAGGTTGCGGATCTGGGCGATGTGGGCCACCTCGTGGCGTGTGACGAGCTGGCAAACCTCGAGAAGGGTGAACGTGCCCCCTCGAGGATCGGAGATGGTTCGCTCCCACTCGGTCTTGCCCCAACCATGAAGCAGGTCGACCGTGCGCCGGCGCACGCGCGCGAAGTCCTCGAGGGCCTCCTGAAGCGGCCGGTCGAGCTCATGGTCGTGGCTGGGGTCGATGGTGGCGCGCACGTCCGCCGCGGCCAGCCCGTCCAGGTGGGCATGCCGGAGAAGGCCGTCCACCTTCGATCCAGACTCGAGCAGGTGCCCGATCAGGCCGCCCAGCGTGGGGAACGCCGGGCCGTGGCGGTAGCGCAGCCGGGCCTCATCGAGGCCGTAGACGAGATCCCCGATGCGCTCCGGCACCGAGCTCATCAGTAAGACGGCGTCAGCGGGGGATAGCTCCTCCTGGAGTTCCATTGAGTGAAATGTACATACTCAACTCAATGCAACAGACCCAGGCCGCCTGCGATGCCTGCGGGGCCCAGCTGGTCCCGAACGCCGCCTACTGCGAGCGGTGCGGCGCGCGAACGCGCAGGGCGCGGCGCCTGGTTCGCCTGGCGATCAGGGTCGAGCTGCTGTTTTTCCTGCTCGTGGTCGGCGTAGTCATCGCCTTCACCTGGACCTACGCCGCCCAGCGATAACGACCGTTCGGCGCCAAACGTGCGGAAAAAACGCGCTTGATACGCCTGTTTGGGTCCAAAGATGCGGAAGCGGCGGGGGCTAGCGGCGGTAGACCGCTCGGCCTTCGACCTCGTCCTTGTTGAGGCGCTTGTTCAGGTGCAGGCCCTCGAGCAGGAACTCGATGACCGAGGCGCGCACCTCCGGGCGATCCGGCAGCGAGAGCTTCTTCAACGCGGTCGCGATCTCAGGCAGCTCGCCGATAGCGCGCGTGTATGTGCGCGCGGGAATTCCTTCGCCGACCTCGAGCATCGCGCCATCCTCGAACCGCGCGACGATGCCGTCGAACTGAGCCGCGGAGAAATGACGGCTGAACACCGCACTGATCGCGCCGCGCTCGAGCCGTGAAAGCACCTGCTCTTCTTTGCCTTCGTCGAGCGCTTCGATCTCGACGCGACCTGCTGTCGATGAAGTGAGGTAGGCGAGGTCGGTGATGCGCGGTACCGCCAGAGACTCGCCCAACCGCGCCGCGCGTCGCACGGAGTTGCTGGCGAGGTTTTCGAAGTTCGCGATCGACATGCGCACCGACACACCCGAGGACTGCGATATGTGCGGGCTGCGGCGCGCGAGGTGCGTGAGCTCGGCGACGATCTCTTTCATGTAGCTCGGGAAGATGAGCTCGAAATCTTCTGGAACCGAATGTCGTTCGGCTTCCATGATCTGCATCTCTTCGCCGATGGTCAGCGGATAGTGCGTGCGCACCTGCGAGCCGAAGCGATCCTTGAGCGGCGTGATGATGCGGCCCCGCGACGTGTAGTCCTCGGGATTGGCGCTCGCGATGACGAAGAGATCGAGTGGCAGGCGCACGCGGTAGCCGCGGATCTGCACGTCCTTCTCTTCCATGATGTTGAGCAGGCCGACCTGGATGCGCTCCGCGAGGTCGGGGAGCTCGTTGATTCCGAAGATCCCGCGATTGGTGCGCGGCAAGAGACCGTAATGGATGGTCAGCTCGTCGGCGAGGTAGCGTCCCTCGGCGACCTTGATGGGGTCGACCTCTCCGATGAGGTCTGCGATGGAGATGTCCGGCGTCGCGAGCTTCTCGCCATAGCGCTGGTCGCGGTCGATCCATGTCACCTCGACCTTGTCCCCGTTCTTGGCCACGAGATCCAGGCAGCGCCGGCAGATGGGGGCGAAAGGATGGTCGTTGATCTCACAGCCCGCAATCGCGGGCACCTGGGGGTCGAGGAAGTTGATGAGCGAGCGCATGATGCGGCTCTTCGCCTGGCCGCGCTCGCCGAGCATGATCACGTCGTGGCCGGAGATCACCGCGTTGGCCAGCTGCGGCAGCACCGTATCGTCGTAGCCGACGATGCCAGGAAGAAGAGGCTCACCGCTGCGCAGGCGTGCCAGCAGGTTTCGTCGCATTTCCTGCTTGACGCTCTCCCGCACATGGCCTGAGGATCGGAGGTCGCCAATGGTTTTAGCGGGGGCGGTCATCATCAGCACTATAGACAAGCCGGACGCCAGAAAAGCGCGGCGGCGCGGTTAGACTTTCCGGCGCCTTGACTCAATCCATCCGCGACCGTTACGAGGCAGCACACGATGACGGCCGCCCGCTCATCGGCGGGCACCGCGGCAATCCGGCGCAGCACCCCGAGAACACGTTGCGGTCGTTCCGGTCAGCGATCAGCGCCGGCTGCGACCTCATCGAATGCGACGTGCACCTCTCGTCCGACAGCCGTCTGGTGGTCATCCACGACCACACGCTCGAGCGAACGACCAATGGCAAGGGCCTTGTTCGCGATCACAGCGCCGCGGAGCTTCGCCGGCTTGACGCGGGCGAGGGCGAGCGTATCCCGCTCCTCCAGGAGGTGATCGAGCTGGCGATTGGCAAGGTGGGGCTGGTAATCGAGATCAAGCAGGTGCCCATCCAGTACCCGGGGCTCGAGGAGAAGCTCGTAGCCATGCTGCGGCAGCTAGGAGCGGTTTCGGAATGTGCAGCGGTGTCGTTCCATCACCCCTCGATCCGCCAGCTCAGGGAGATGGAGCCGAAGCTGCAGCTCGGCGTGCTCGAAGGCGCGCGGCCAATCGACCCGGCCCGGATCATGCGAGAGGCGGGGGCCGACGTCTACTCCCCGCACTGGGGCGCCACGGACCCCCAGCTCGTCAAGGAGATCCACTCCGCCGGCGGCGCGGTCGGGGTGTGGACGGTGGACGACGAGGCGGCCGTCGCGTGGTGCCAGCTGTGCCGTCCGGATTCGATCTTCACCAACCGGCCGCTCGAGATCGCCCCGATGCTTCGGTCCTACGCCACCGCTTAGGGTCCAGCTCCGGAGGTCCCTTGCATCTTCGCGGCCTAGGCGGCCGGGCGCCGACTCACCCCGCCGAATCTAGCGATTCGACGGGGACCCCGAGATGGGCGCTTAAGCCAGCGTCACGGGGCCTGGCGCGGCGTCGTCGCGCATCAACAATGCGCTCCTCCTTGCGCCACCCGTTCCTTGGCTCCGGCCGCCGATGCCGCGAATCTGCTGGCGGGCCCCCGGCGCCGGACCCTAGCGTTACACCAGCCCCGTTGGGGGCGTTGGCTCAAGTACCGATGCATACCCATACGATTCGGCCGTGCTTGCCGACCGACCGCCCTTCGAGGACCTCTACCGGGAGTTCCTCGGCCGGATCTACGCGTACGTTCGCGCGCAGGTCGCGACGTCGGCCGACGCGGAGGACATCACTGCGCAGGTTTTCATGAACGCCTACCAGGCCTACGGGCGTTTCGAGGTGCGCAACACCACGCCGGCGGCGTGGCTGTTTCGCATCGCGCGGAACGCGACACTCGACCACTTCCGCGCCCACGGCAGGCGGGAGCGGTTGCGGCGCACCATCGAGCATCAGCCGATGAGTGAGGAAGACCCGGCCGGGATGGCCGAGGAACGCATCCAGTACAAAGCCCTTCTGCAGCATGTGGCCAAGCTGCCGGAGCGCCAGCGCGAGGCCATCTCGCTGCGACACTCGGGCCTGAGCTTCGAAGAGGTCGGGGTATTGATGACCTGCAGCGAGGACGCCGCCAAGATGCTGTACCACCGGGCGCTGAAGGCGCTTCGTGAGTCGGTCAAGGAACAGATGGCATGAGCGACGAAGAGGACCTCGAGCTCCAGGCGCTGCAGCGGCAGCTCGACGACGCCTTCCAGACCACCCGCCCGCGCGCGGGCTTCGAGGACCATCTATGGGCGGAGCTTCAGGTGAGGCGGCCGTGGTGGCAGCGCGTGCGCGCCGGCATAGCCGGGCTGGTGGGCGGCATTCGGCGCATACCCGCCGCTCCCGCCGGCGCGGTCGCCGCGCTGCTGGTGGTTGCGATCTTCATCGGCGTTCTCGCTCAGGGCGGATTCCATCTCCGCGGTGGGGGTGCCGCCACGTCGGCCGGCTCGCCCTTCCAGGACGAGAAGGGCGCCCAGCACGTTCCTGCCGTCGGTTCAGGTTCGTTCGGCCGTCTGCCGGCACCCGCGGCTCCCGGCTCAGCAAGCAGCACATATCCCTCCCAATCGTCGCTCGCCCTCAACGCTCCGCTCTACACCGGTCCGGCGACGCTGGTGTGGGCCGGGCACCTGAGTATTCCCGTGTCGACCGCCCCGGTCTATCGGTTCTATGAGCCCACTGCCGTCGACGCGGACAAGTTCGCAATGGCGCTGGGGGCATCGCCCGCCTTGCAATCATCCGGCGCGCAAGAGCTCGGGCGATATTCCGGCGACGGTTTCACGCTCGAGGTGCTCTCGAGCACACCCAACTCACGCGAGCCGCTGTACGTCGTCAATGTCACGGATCGCTCGCGGCTTCCAGCTCCGGGCCCGACGCCGGCCAGCACGGCCGATTCGTTTCTAGCCGCCCATCGTCTTTCACCAGGGTGGCCCGATAACGTGACTGTCGACCAGTCGGGCAATCTCATGTACGTGAACTACCTCCGCCAGTTCGCGGTGCCGGGCTACACCTTCGCGTACCTGGTCGACCCGTCGGGCACGGGCTATGGCCTCCGGGTGCAGCTTGAGAGCGGCCAACCCGTCATGGTCACGGGGCCGCTGCCCCTGAGCATCGAATCGGCCGACTACCGCATCATCTCGGTCGACCAGGCGGCCCGATCAGCGGTTGCCAGCTCGACCAACGGTGGCGGATTTGCAACACCGCCACCTACTGTGAGGTTGACCAGCGCGAAGCTTGTCTACGCGCTCGTGTGGGCGGGCGACCACAGCTTCTATGAGCCCGCGTTTCTCTTCTCGGGCACCTTCACCCACAACGGCGTGACTTATGTGAAGCGGGTCCTCGTGCCCGCGGTGGACCCCTCGCAGCTATCGTCCTGACGATCGGGCACTCGACGCGGACGCTCGATGAGCTCGTCGAGCTGCTGGCGTTGAATCAAGTCGAATCGTTGGTCGACGTGCGTGCGGCGCCCGGGTCGCGGCGCATGCCGCATTTCGCGAAGGCGGCTCTCGAGTTCTCGCTGCCTGGACGAGGCATCGCGTACACGCACATGCCTGAGCTTGGCGGTCATCGCACCGCGCGACCCGACTCCATCAACACCGGATGGCGTAATGCCTCCTTTCGCGCCTTCGCCGACTACATGCAGGGGGATGCGTTCCGCGTGGCGCTCGACGCCCTGGTGGAGAAATCGCGGACGCGCCCGACCGCGATCATGTGCGCGGAGGCGGTGCCGTGGCGGTGTCATCGCTCCCTGATCTCTGACGCCCTCACGGTTCGGGGCGTGGAGGTGCGGCACATCACCGGCAAGTCGTCCCCATCCCTCCACTCGCTCACTCCCTTCGCGCGGGTTGAGAACGGGCGCATCTCGTATCCGGCCGCGGATACACTGCCGATGTAGTGGGAGGGAGTTAGGTGGGCAAGAAGCGCGCGCAGACGCGCCAGGTGCGCCAGCAGATGCGCAAGATCCAGCCGAAAGCCGCGCCGGCCGCGTCGGGCGGGCAGACCCGGCGGCAGCGGGAGAGGTTCGTGCAGGCCGGCGGAATGCTTCAGGGCTACGCGCCCGATTTCGTCGTCCGGCTGGGATACATCGCAGCGGGCATCGCGGTCGCGTGCGTGGCGATCATCGCGGCGATCATGATCGTGGTCCCGCGCTTCTACGGCCTGCCGGACGCGATCGCCGCCGCCGTCGCGTGGGTGCTGCCGATCGCGCTGCTCGCGAGCTTCATCGCCCCCGCCTTCCGGCTGGCACAGAAAGATCGCAAGGCCGAGGGCAAGCTCGTGCAGGGCCAGCTCATGGGCGCGAGCTCCGTGAGCACGTCGATGGGCCTCGGCATGCTGATGGTCCAAACGCGTGGTGGGGTCGAGCAGTTCCTGGTGCCGCCCGCGAAGCTCAAGCAGGTGCCTGGCAACCAGGTCAACGTCGTCCTTACGGTCACGCCCAACCTCCGTCATGTGAGGTCGGTGGGGGTGATGGGTCAGCGCATGGTGGGGCGCGTAGAGCCGCCCGTGCCGCCTGTGATGAAGCGGCTGCAGCGGCTGCCGGTTCTCACACCGATCGGCCTGGCTTTGGCAGCGATCATCGGCGACGACGCCGTGGCCCTTTCACCCATCCCCAACTCAGCCGTGCATGCCGCGCTGGCGATCATCGTCGGGACCGCTCTGGCCGGGGCGGTGTACGGCGTCTCGTACTTACTCCAGCGCCGGATGATGACCGAGGTACAGGCGCTCGCCCCGAAGACCTAGTCGGCGCCGAGCGCGATCGAAAAGGCTAGGCGCCGGGGCTGCTGGTAGACGGTTCCGGGGTTACAGGCGGCTTGGGTGCGGCGGGCGTTTCCTCGACCTTGGGCGCGCGCCTGGACGGAATGTCGGTCGCGGGCGGCATCAGCGCCCTCCGCTCTGGGTACAGCGCCACCAGTAGCAGGGCGCAAGCGAGGCCGAACACCACCGGGCCGATGTTGAACGGAGCCCCGAGGAGGAAGTGCGAGCCGACCTCGAAGCCGAACACCACGATCCCGTAGAGGATCCCGGCCCTCACCCAGCCGATGTTGGCGGAGGGGTTGATGGCAGCCGCCATGAGGCCGATGCCCAGCACGGCCCCGGCCGCCGAGGTGTGCGTACCGACCTGTTGATCGAGGGGGATCAGGGCGGTGCCGACCAGCGAGGCCGCGGCGCCGCCGACCAGCGCCATACCCATGAGGAGCATCACGACGGTCAAGAACAGCCTTTTCATGTCGCGACTGTATCGGAAGGGACCCCAGGTCGAGCCCCTCAAACGGCGGGACTTCATGCGGGCCGCCGACGTTTAGACTCGGAATGATGACCAACGACGTTCACATCACACCGGAGGGCCTAGACGCCGTCAGGAGCGAGCTTCACGAGCTGACCACCGTCAAGCGCCCGGCGATCGTGGCCAAGATCAAAGCGGCCCGCGAGTTCGGCGACCTGTCAGAGAACTTCGAGTATCACGCTGCCAAGAACGAGCAGGGGATGATGGAGGCTCGGGTCAACGAGCTCGAGGCGATCATCAAGAACCACGTCCTGATCGAGCCGAAGAAGAGCACCGGTGTGGTCGCGATGGGCAGCACGGTCCGCTTTGCCGAGGACGGCGAGGGCGAGGAGACGTATCGCATCGTCGGGCCCGCCGAGGCGGACCCCAAGGCCGGCCGCGTCAGCTACGAGTCGGCGCTGGGCAAGGCGCTGATCGGGCACAAAGTCGGCGACGAGGTGGAGATCAAGACGCCCAACGGCGCGTACAAGGTGCGGGTCGTCGGCGTTGACTGACGCCCCTCCGACCACCCGGCTGGAAGACTTTCGCGCCCTGATGCAGAGCCGCAAGGTCGACGCGGCGTTCGTGACCCGACCGGTTTCGATCGCTTACCTGACCGGCGTTCACGCCAATCCTTACGAGCGGCTGATGGCGCTGGTCGTCGGACGAGACCAGGCGACGCTCATCGTGCCCGCGATCGAGCTCGAGAACGCGGAGAGGGTCAAGCCCGACGTCGACGTCGACTCGTGGCGTGACGGCGAGGATCCGTACCGGCTCGTGCACCGCGCACTTCACCATTTCGATCGGCTGGGCGTAGAGAAGGACCATCTGACGCTCGATGTCGCCGAAGCATTGCGGGGGCGCATCGGAGCGACCGAGATGGACGACATCGGTCGCGAGATCCGGCGACTGCGCCTCATCAAGTCCGACGCGGAGCTGGAGAAGCTTGCCCAGGCCGCCGCCATCACCGATGCCGTCACGGACGAGATCGTCGGCTCGCTGCGGGCGGGAGAAACCGAGCTGGAGGTTGCGATTGCGCTGGGGGCGTCGATCGGCGCGCGCGGCGGGACGCTGGCATTCGAGTCCGTCGTCCTGTCAGGCGCCAACTCGGCGCTGCCGCACGGCCGGCCGTCGGGCCGCCGGCTGGAAAAGGGCGACCTCGTGCTGCTCGATTTCGGCGCCGCGTTCGAGGGTTATCGGGCCGACACCACACGCGTGGCAGTGGTCGGCGAGCCGAGCGCGCGCCAGCGCGAGATCCATGCCCTCGTCCTCGCGGCCCACGACGCCGCCATCGCCGCGGTGCGCGCGGGGACCACTACAGGGGTTGTCGATTCGGCTGCCAGGAGTGTGATCGAAGCGGCGGGTATGGGCGAGGCCTTCTTCCACCGCACCGGGCATGGGCTCGGCCTCGAGACGCACGAAGATCCATCGCTCGACCCCGGCTCGAGCACAAAGCTCGAGGTGGGCATGGTCTTCACGGTCGAACCGGGGATCTATATCCCTGGCTGGGGTGGGGTGAGGATCGAGGACGACGTGGTGGTGGAAGAGGGCGGGTGCCGCCTGCTTACTTCGGCCGATCGGTCTCTGCGTCAGGTCCGCTGATGACCGATTCCCACCACCAAACAATGTTGGCGCCGGGGATGCGGCGTACGGCGCAGCGGTCGATGGTCTACAACGCCATCGTGCGATTGGGCGGGCATTGCACCGCCGACGAAATCACGGCCGAGCTGCACAAGAGCCAGCCGCGTTTTCCGCGCAGCACGGTGTATCGCTCGCTGGAGGCGCTCACCGCGTCGGGCTCCGTTTACGCCGCGCACCTTGGCGATGGGCCGACGCACTACGAGCTCGCGTCAGGCGACCACCATCACGCCGTCTGCCAGCTGTGCGGCGGAGTGCTCCACATCGAAGAGACGATGGTCACCGAGCTCGAGTCGCACCTCGAAGAGCTGCATCGATTCAAGCCGCTGCATACAGAGGTACTT
>VBHB01000193.1 GCA_005880315.1 Chloroflexota bacterium
CCGGCCGACCCACCGGCACCCCCGCCACCACCACCACCCGATCACCGGAGCGCACCAGCCCGCTCCGGACGGCCGCCTCGGTCGCATTGCTGACCATCTGGTCGGTGTCGTTGCCGGGACTCACGAGCAAGGGGATCACGCCGGCGTAGAGGGCGGTCTTGCGGAGAACGTCGGGGTGTGGGCTCGCCGCGATGACTGGAACCCTGGGCCGGGCTTTGCTGCACCTCAGAGCGGTGGTGCCCGATTCCGTGAAGGCGATGATCACGCGAGCATGGAGCTCGTCGGCGCTGGCCGCCGCCGCGTGCGCGATGGCGCTCCCCACCTCGCCCGGCTCTCGCCAGATCTGCCTCTCGCGCCCGAAAGCCGGGTGGCGCTGCGTGGACAGGCAGATGCGCGCCATCGCGCGCAGCGCCTCCACCGGGTGCGCGCCCACCGACGTCTCCTGCGAAAGCATCACCGCGTCGGTGCCGTCCCAGATGGCATTGGCCACGTCGGACGTCTCGGCGCGGGTCGGCCGGTTGGACGTCACCATCGACTCGAGCATCTCGGTGGCGGTGATGACCGGGACCCCGGCGCGGTTGGCGCGGTCGATGACCTCCTTCTGAACCGCGGGCAGCTCCCCGAGCTTCAGCTCCACGCCCAGGTCGCCGCGCGCAACCATCACGGCGTCGGCGACCTCGAGGATTCGATCGAGGTTGCGGATCGCTTCGAGCTTCTCCAGCTTGGCGATCACCGGGGTTCGGCAGCCGAGCTCCGTCAGGTGCTTCTGGCAAACGAGCAGGTCTTCCGGGTTGCGGACGAACGAGAGCGCGATGTAGTCGACGCCGAGCGCGACCGCGAACTTCAAGTCCTCCACGTCCTTTTCTGTGAGCGCCGGCAGCGGCAGCGGCCGACCAGGGACACTGACCCCCTTTCGCTCGCCCAGCAGCCCGCCGCGCACGACCGAACACTCTGCCCTGCCGGTAAATATGGATTTGACGACGAGCTCGATGCGGCCGTCGTCGATGAGCACACGATCGCCGGGCCGGAGGGCGTCGACCAGCTCCGGATGGCTCACTTCGATCTCGTTGGCCGCGCTCCGGGGGCCGCCGACGAGCAAGACCTGGCGTCCCCGCGCCAGGCGCATGAAGGCGGAATCGAGCGGGCCGGTGCGAATCTTCGGTCCCTGGAGGTCGCCGAGGATGGCGACCGGCCGTCCGACGGCGTCGGCCGCCGCGCGCACGTCCTCCGCGGCCTGCCCGTGAGTGGCGTGGTCGCCATGAGAGAAGTTCAGGCGGGCGACGTCCATGCCCGACTGCACCATCGTCCGCAGGATGGTGGGCGATGCACTCGAAGGCCCGATGGTGCAGACGATGCGGGTGCGCCGGATCATCAGCGCTGGTAGCGCTTCACGCGGCGGCCCAGGTCTTCCTCAGCCGCGATCACCTGGCGCTCCAGCTCGGGCGCGCTGATCACGGCTCCGCCCATGCCGCGCACCAGGTCGCTCTGAAAGCGGTCGGAGGTCGCGACGGTCAGGTTGTCGCCGGCGCCGGTGGCGGCGTAGGCAAGGCGTTCGATGACGTGGTCCGCCGAATGTCCCTTGCGCGTGAAGACGACGTGCACCCCTTCGACCTGTTCCTCCGCGTTTGCCATCGCGCTCGAGTGATGGGCGTCGAAGACCACGGTGACGTCGGTCTCGGTGACAAGCCCGAAAACAGAAAGACGATCGACCAGCTTGTCGCGGGCCGCCTCCAGCGACACGCCAAGCAGGCGTTTGAGCGGCGGCCACGCATGGATGACGTTGTAGCCGTCCACGATCAATCGGTCCATGCGCCGGATCAAAACCGCATGTGGAGCTGGCCGGCGATGATGAGGATGAGGTCGATCCCCAGCCTGTCGGTGATGTGAATCGCCGTCGAGTACAGGGCGTCGCGCGCTGCCGCCACGTTCCACAGGACGATGAACACCCCCACGATCGCGATCTGTGAGTAACGCACCGAGAGGACCTGGATCGAGTAGGGCAGCCAGGGTCGCAAGATGCCGAAGCCGTCGAGGCCGGGGACGGGAATGAGGTTGAGCAGCACGGCGATCACTTGCATCAAGCCAAGGAAGGCGAGCGCGCCAAAGAAGTTGAGGTTGGTCGAAGTCATCATGCCGAGGTGGCCGGGCCACAGAAACGGGATGGCGATCAGCAGCGCGCAGAGCGCGTTGCCCGCGGGCCCGGCCAGCGAGACCAGTGAGTCCCAGATGCGACTGCGGATCGCGGAGTGGTCGATGTAAACCGCGCCGCCGGGCAGCGCGATGCCACCGAGGAGCAGGAAGACGACCGGGAAGATCACGCTCATCAGCACGTTCGCGTAGCGGAGAGGATTCAGCGTCAGATACCCGGACGCCTTCACGGAGCGGTCGCCGCCCAGGTATGCGAACAGGGCATGGCCGAACTCGTGGATGCACAGCGAGACGATCCACCCCGACGTGACGAAGACGATCGTCATCGCGGCTTCCGAACCCGGCAGCACGTCGAACCACAGCGCGACGCCGCTGACGGCGGTGATCGCGATCAGCCCGAAGAAGATGGGGCTGATCCCGAGGGCGCCCCTCAACGAGACGAGCGGCTTTCGGCGCAGCGCGCGGTCCTGCCGCGAATGGACCCCGGCCTCGACCGGGATGTCGGGCCCGGCGCCCGTCTGCAGGTGCCTCCTTAGGTCGTAAAGGGTGATGCCGGCTTTTTGCAGCGCCACGCTCGTGGCGCGCGCGTCGCTGTACATGAGGGCCAGCAGCAGGTGGATGGAGTCGACCTGGTAGTGACCCAGGACCTGCGCCTCACGGTTGGCATTGACCAGCAGCTGGCGCAGAGGCAAGGGCGCCGCGCCGTCGCCGGTGGTGATGAAGGTCTGGATGGCGTGCGGGTCGCCGCCCAGCTTCTTGATGGCCTGGTTGGCGGAGGACCCGCGATCGGCAAGGATCGCCTCGAGCACATCGACGGGCTCCGCGTGCGCCGCGCCCCGCTTGGAGGCAAAATCGGTTGCGCGCTCGAGCACGTCGCGGGCGTCCCGGTTCAGCGGGATGTCGGCGGCGGCTCGCTCGAGCTCCGCGGTGGCGTCACTCATCAGCTCGAAAGTCTAGGGGCGGGTGGTGTTCGAGCCGGCTCTTTGCCGCTGCACCTCGTAGAGCAGAGCCGCCGCAGCGGCGGACGCGTTGAAGCTCGAGACGTGGCCGGCGACCGGGAGTCGCAGCCGAACATCGCACCTTTCGCGGACGAGCCTGTGCACGCCCCCACCCTCGCTGCCGATGACGATGCATACCGGCTGCGTGAGGTCGAAGTCCCACGGCGCGGTCTCGCCACGGACGTCGAGTGCGGCGCACCAGATGCCCGCACGCTTCACATCCGCGATCGCCGATGGGATGCCGGAGACACGCGCGATGCGCAGCAGCTCGCTCGCCCCGGAGCTCGCCTTGACCGCCGCAGCCGACAGCGGCGCGCTCCGATGTTCCGGGATGATGGCGCCGCCGGCGCCTGCCACCTCGGCACTGCGGAGAATGGCGCCCAGGTTCTGAGGGTCCATGATCCCGTCGAGGGCGACCAGCAGGGTCGGATTGGTGGCAAGGAGCTCCTTCAGCGTCCACTCTCGCCTGGGCTTGAGCTCGGCGGCCACGCCCTGGTGCACTCCGGCGGCGATCGCTTCGAGGCGATCGGGAGGGACGACCTCGATCGGCGCCAGCCGCGCCAGCTCGTCCAGCCGCGGATCGTGGCCGAGGCCGGAGGCCTGGAACACCTTCACGACCTGGCCCGCGCGCGCCGCCTCGAGCACCGCGTTGCGCCCATGGATGACGGCGGCAGCCGGAGCCGCGGCGCGCGGACGTTGCCGGGTACGACGGCGGTCGCTCACCTCGCTTTCTCCGGCACGACTCGGCGCCACCGCACGCCGCCGCGCGAATCCTCGAGCGCGATCCCGCGCTGCCTCAGCTCCTCGCGAATGACATCCGCGCGCGCGAAGTCCCTTGCCACGCGCGCGGCCTCGCGCTCCGCGATCAAACGCTCCACCTCCTCGGCGAGCCCAGGCTCTTCAGCACCCATCACATCGAGGTGCCGGTCGACCTCATCGATCAGGTCCAGCAGCGCACGCCGCCCGTTTTCTCCCATACGCATTTCGTCCATCGCGGTGTTGGCCTCGCGGACCAGCTCGAACACCAGGCCGATGCCCTGAGGTAGGTTCAGGTCGTCGTCCAGAGCCTCGCGATAGGCGGCTCGGACTTCGCCGACCCTGGCGATCAACGCCTGATCCTGCGCCGTCGCCTGATCGGTCCGTCGCACGCGGTCGGCAAAATCCCGCAGGCGCCGGACCTGCTCCGCCGACGCGTGGAGGGCCTCCGTCGTCAGGCGAAGACGGGAGCGGTAATGGGCGTTGGCGATGAGGAAGAAGCGGACAGCGAGCGGGTCGTGCCCAGCGGCGCCGAGGTCGCGCAGAGTTGTGAAACCGCCGGCGCTCTTCGACATCTTCTCGCCGCCGGCCTCGGCCAGGTGCTCGGAGTGAAGCCACACGCGCGCCAGCGGTTTGCCGTTCGCCGCCTCTGACTGCGCGATCTCGTTCTCGTGATGGGGGAACATGAGGTCGACGCCGCCGCCGTGGATGTCGAATGTTTCGCCCAGGTATCGCTTGGCCATGGCGGAGCATTCGATATGCCAGCCGGGCCGGCCGCGGCCGAAAGGCGCATCCCACGCCGCACCTAGCTCCTCGTCGTGCGGGTGCGCCTTCTTCCACAGCGCGAAGTCGCTCACCGACTCTTTGTCATATTTGTCCGTCGACACCCGCATGCCGGCACGCAGGCCGGATCGATCCAGATGCGACAGCCTTCCGTAACGCGGGAAGCTGTCGATGCGGAAATACACGTCGCCATCGGCCGCGTATGCGTAGCCTCGCTCGAGCAGGGTTCCGATCATCGCCACCATCTCGGGAATGTGCTCGGTCGCCCTCGGGTAGCGGTCGGCCGGCAGGGCGCGCAGGGCACGCATGTCTTCGAAGAAGGCATCGACGTATGGCTTGACGTACTCCGCGATCGTGGTCCCCGCATGCATGGCCTGGTCGAGGATGCGGTCATCGATGTCCGTGAGGTTCATCACATGAGTGACCCGATACCCGTCCGCCTGCAGCTGGCGGCGGAGCAGGTCATAGAAGAGGAAGGCGCGCAGGTTGCCAACATGCGCAAAGTTCCACACCGTCGGACCGCATGTGTACATGCCGGCCTGGCCGTCCTGCAGCGGCTCGAACGGGTCTTTCGACCCGGTCAGGGTGTTATGGAGCTTGAGCGTCACTCTCCTATTCGATCAGAGCGACCGCTTGCGCCGCGATCCCATGGCTCCGGCCCAATGCGCCCAGCCCTTCCGGAGACGTCGCCTTCACGTTCACCACGTCTCGCTTCAGCCCCAGCCGCCGGGCGATGTTCCTCTGCATTTCGGTAAGGACGAGATGTAGGCGGGGCTCCTCGGCGATCAGGGTGCTGTCGATGTTGACGACTCGATAGCCCGCCTTCTCGAGGAGCCGCGCCGAGAGCTCGAGCAAATCAAGGCTGGACATCCCCTTCCACTGCGGATCTGAGTCCGGGAAGTGCTCGCCGATGTCACCGAGCGCGGCCGCACCCAGGAGGGCGTCGATGACCGCGTGCGTGAGGACATCCGCGTCGGAATGGCCCTCGAGGCCGAGCGGGTGGTCGATGCGAACGCCGCCCAGGATCAGGTCGCGACCGGCCTTGAGCCGGTGGACGTCGTAACCCGTGCCGATCCTCACGTGGGTAGAGCCTCCTGCTCCTTGATCAGCGCCTCGACCACTCCGAAATCCTCCGGGGTCGTGAGCTTGATGTTGCCGGGCTCGCCCTCCACCACCGTGACCTCGTGACCTGTCGCGGCCACGAGCTGTGCGTCGTCATCTCCGACCAGGCCGGCGTCGGCCGCCTCGCGGTGGGCGCGTGCCAGGAGCTCGTATGCAAAGGCCTGCGGCGTCTGCGCGAGCACGATCCGCGAGCGGTCGAGACTCTCCACGAGCCGGTTGCCCTCCACCCGCTTGACCGCGTCGCGCGGGGTGATGGCCGGAAACGCGG
>VBHB01000194.1 GCA_005880315.1 Chloroflexota bacterium
CACCTTCCTGATCACCCCAAGCTCCGCCACATCCTCGTGCGTCACGAGCAGGGCGCGGCCCACATGGCGGACGGCTACGCGCGCGCCTGCGGCAAGCCGGGCGTCGTGTTCGCCACCTCCGGCCCCGGCGCCCTGAACCTCGTCACCGGGCTTGCCACCGCGTACATGGACTCGGTGCCGATGATCGCGATCACCGGCCAGGTCGCCAGCACGCAGGTCGGGCGGGACGCATTCCAGGAGACCGACGTCATCGGCGCCACCAGCTCGGTGACCAAGCACAGCTACCTCGTCACCCATATCAGCCAGCTGCCTCGCGTCATCCACGAGGCGTTCCACATCGCCACCACCGGGCGACCGGGGCCGGTGCTGATCGACATCTGCAAGGACGTGCAGCAGGCCGATGCCGCCAGCGTGCCGCCCGAGCACCTGGAAATTCCCGGCTACAAGCCCAACGGCCACGCCGACCTCGACCTCGCCAAAGCCGCCGCGATCGCGCTGGCCGGAGCCGAGCGCCCGGTCGTGCTCGCCGGCCACGGGGTGCTGCTCAGCCACGCGGAATCCGAGCTTCGTGAGTTTGCGGAGCGCGCGGCGGCGCCGGTCGGCACCACGCTGCTCGGCATCGGCGCGTTCCCTGTCAACCACCCGCTCTCGCTGCACATGACCGGCTTCATGGGCACCGGCTGGAACCTGAAGGCGGTCCAGAACGCCGACGTCCTGATGATGGTCGGCATGCGCGTGGACGACCGCGTCACCGCGCGGCTCGCCGACTTTGCGCCCAAGGTCAAGACCTTCATTCACATCGACATCGACGGCTCCGAGATGGGCAAGAACGTCCGCCCGCAGATGGAGCTGGTCGCCGACGCCAAGCAGGCGCTCAACGCGATGATCCCGCACCTTCCCGAACCGGAAAAAACCCGCGGTACCTGGCTGGCGCAGATCGACGCATGGCGCGAGGAGCACCCACTTCGCTATACGCACTCGAACGGCCACCTCCAGCCGCAGGACGTGCTCGTCGACATGTACAAGCGGTGCCGCAACGAGGCGATCGTCGTCGCCGACGTGGGCCAGAACCAGATCTGGGCCGCGCTGTGGTGGAACTACGACCGCCCCGGGCTGTTCCTCAACTCCGGCGGCTCCGGGACGATGGGTTTTGCACTGCCGGCCGCGATCGGCGCCAAGTTCGCGCGCCCCGAGCTCCCCGTGTGGTGCGTCGCCGGTGAGGGCGGTTTCGTGATGACCGCGCAGGAGCTTTCGGTGGCGGTCGAGCACCAGCTCGACGTCAAGATCGTGCTCCTCAACAACTTCTCACTCGGCATGGTCCGCCAGTTCCAGGACGACTTCTACGGCGGCGTCCGCTCGCAGGTCGACCTCACGCACATGCCCGATTTCGTCAAGCTCGCCGACGCATACGGCCTGCCGGCGGTGCGCGTCGACAAGCTGTCCCAGGTCAGCGCGGCGTTCGATGCGGCCGAGCGCACCAAGGGCCCTTTCCTGATCGACTTCCGAATCGACCCCGAGGCCAAGGTCTATCCGATCGTCCCGCTGGGCAAGAGCCTCAACGACTTCTGGGAGGCTCCTGAGAATGCCTGACAAAATCAGGGTCTTGTCCGTGCTCGTCGAGGATGGGCCGAATACTCTGAGCAAGGTTTCCGGTGTCATCCGCCGCCGGGGTTTTCACGTCACCGCCATCTCGGTCGGACCCAGCCCCGAGCCGGGCCGTTCTCGGCTGACGCTGCAGGTCGACCACGGCCACGCCGAAGCCGACCAGGTGCGCAAGCAGCTGGAACGGCTGGTCGAGGTGCTCGACGTCCAGGACCTCACCGACAACGACGTGCACAGCCGCGAGCTGGTGGTGGCGCGCGTCGCCGCGTCCGACCTGGCCGGGCTGCTCGAGAAGGGCGCCAAGCTGCTGCACAGCGGACCCGCCGAGGCGACCGTCGAGTTCGCGGGCGACGGCGAAGAGGTCGGCGATTTCGTCAACGAGCTGACACGGCATGGAGTCCAGGACGTGGTCCGCTCAGGTCCCGTCGTGATGAGGAGAACCGCATGAAGATCAATTACGACGCGGACTGCCCGCCCCAGCTTGGTGAGCCGGTGGCGGTGATCGGCTACGGCAGCCAGGGCCGCGCGCACGCGCTCAACCTGCGCGACAGCGGCGAGGACGTTCGGGTCGGGCTCTATCCAGGCAGCAAGTCGATCGAACGCGTCGAGGCTGACGGCCTGCGCGCGGTGCCGGTCCCCGAAGCCGTGTCGGAGGCGACGGTGGTGATGGTGCTGACGCCTGATGCCGGCCAGGGCAAGCTCTTCCGCGAGTCGATCGAGGAGCACCTGCAGCCCCGCGCGATGCTCATGTTCGCGCACGGGTTCGCCATCCACTTCGCGCAGATCAAGCCCAACCAGGACATCGACGTGGCGATGATCGCTCCCAAGGGCCCGGGCCATCTCGTGCGCAGCACCTACGTCGCCGGCCAGGGCGTCCCGGCCTTGATGGCGATCCACCAGGACGCCACCGGGCACGCGCGCCGGCGCACGCTCGCCTATGCGCGCGCACTCGGCTCCGGCCGCGCGGGAATCCTCGAGACCACGTTCAAGGAAGAGACCGAGACCGACCTGTTCGGTGAGCAGGCGGTGCTTTGCGGCGGAGTCAGCTCGCTCGTCAAGACCGGTTTCGAGACGCTGGTCGAAGCCGGCTACCAGCCAGAGCTGGCTTACTTCGAGGTCCTGCACGAGCTGAAGCTCATCGTCGACCTCATGTACCGCGGCGGCCTCGGCTTCATGCGGTACTCGGTCTCGGACACCGCGGAGTACGGCGACTACGTCTCAGGCCCGCGCGTGATCGACAACCAGGTGCGCGAGAACATGCGCCAGGTGCTGCGCGAGATCCAGGACGGCTCGTTTGCCGAGAAGTGGCTGGACGAGAACTCGAACGGCCGCGAGAAGTTCCAGGAGATGCGAAGGAAGGATGCCGAACACCCCGTAGAAAAGGTCGGGCGCGAGCTCCGCTCGATGATGACCTGGTTGGAGCCGGTAGAAAAATGACCCAAGGATCTGACGTAGACCGCGTATACATCTTCGACACCACGCTGCGCGACGGTGAGCAGTCGCCGGGCTTCCACCTCGACGCCAGCTCCAAGCTCAAGATCGCGCGCCAGCTGGAGAAGCTCGGCGTGGACGTGATCGAGGCCGGCTTCCCGATCTCGTCACCGGGTGATTTCGAGGCTTGCCGGCAGATCGCGCGCGAGATCCGCGGCACGACCGTGACCGCCCTGGCGCGTGCGGTTCGAGAGGACATCGACGCGGTCTGGGGCGCGATCAAGGACGCGGAGACGCCGCAGATCCACATCGTCCTGTCCGTCTCCGACGTGCACATCGACCGCAAGCTGGGCATGACCCGCGCCCAGGTCCTGCAGCGCGGCGCGGAGATGGTCGCGTACGCGCGGTCTCTGTGCGATCGCGTGCAGTACTCGCCCGAGGATGCCGGGCGCGCCGACATCGACTACCTCATCGAGACGGTGGAGACGATGATCGCCGCCGGGGCCAACGTCATCAACATCCCCGACACCACCGGCTACTGCCTCCCTGGTGAGTTCGGCGATCTGGTGCGGCGCGTGATCAACGAGGCGCGCGGCAGCGAGAACGCATTGTTCTCGGTGCACTGCCACAACGACCTCGGCCTCGCCACCGCCAACTCGCTCGCCGCGATCACGGCCGGTGCCCGGCGCGTCGAGTGCACCATCAACGGCATCGGTGAGCGCGCCGGCAACACGTCGCTCGAGGAGATCGTGATGCTGCTGCGCGTACGCCAGGCCCGCCTCGGGCTGGAGTGCGGAATCGACACCACGCAGATCACCACCACGTCGAGATTGGTGGCTGAGCTGACGGGCACGCCGGTGCAGCCGAACAAGGCGGTGGTCGGCGCCAACGCGTTCGCGCATGCGTCGGGCATCCACCAGGACGGAGTCCTGAAAGACCGCCTGAACTACGAGATCATGAAGCCCGAGGACGTCGGTCTCGACGACTCGCGCATCGTGCTCACCGCCCGCTCCGGGCGGCACGCGTTCCACCATCGCCTGGGCCGGCTTGGAATCAAGCTCGCCGACGGGAAAGCGGAAGCGGCATGGCAGCGGTTCCTGCTGGTGGCCGACACCAAACGCGAGGTCAACGACGACGACCTCCGAAAAATCGCCTCGGGGGAGTCCAACGGCAACGGGCATGCCACCGCGATCGACGTGCCCAACGAGCACAACCACGTCGCCGACACCCTGCGTCACATGATCTTCGGGTAGTAGCGATCCTTATTTGAAGATTGCCTACCAGGGCGAACCTGGTGCTTACTCGGACGAGGCTGTCGCGGCGCTGTTTCCAGGCGCCGAGGCAGTCGGGCACGCGACGTTTCGCCTGACCTTCGAGTCGCTGTCTTTGGGCGCGGTCGACGCCGCGGTGCTGCCGGTGGAGAACACCAGCGCCGGCGTGGTGCAGGAGGTGTCCGACCTGTTGTGGGAATTGCCCGGCCTGCGCGTCGTGCGCGAGCACGTCCTGCCGGTGCAGCACTGCCTGCTCGGCTGGCCGGGGCCGGTGGAGCGCGCGCTTTCACATCCGCAAGCTCTTGCGCAGTGCAGCCGCTACCTGCATGGGCGACAGATCCGCCCGGTCGCTTTTCATGACACCGCGGGCGCGGCGCGCGCGGTCGCCGAGCAGCGCCAGCCCGGCACGGCGGCCATCGCGAGCCGCGCCGCCGCCAAGCGATACGGCCTGTACGTGCTCGCCGACTCGATCCAGGACGACTCCGAGAACCGAACCCGATTCGTGGTCGTCGAGCAGGGGGATCCGGTGCGCCCGGCCGACCTCATCTCTAGCCCCCATCTCCCCTCACCCTCGCTTCGCGAGGGAGCTCCCCACTCCGTGGGGAGCGCCTTATCTAAGTGCTCACTCGCGTTTGTGGCAGCACATAGGCCCGGCAGCCTCGCACATGCGCTCGACTGCTTCGCGCGCCGCAACGTCAACCTGACGCGGCTGGACAGCAGACCCCAGCTCGGCCGGCCGTTCGAGTACCGGTTCTATCTCGACTTTTCTATCAACGGAGAGGTTGGCGCGGCCGCCGCCGCCGAAGCGGCGCTCAGCGACCTCGAAGAGACCGCCGCCGAGATCAAGCTGTTTGGAACGTTCCCGGTCGCCGGAGAAAAACTGGTTCCGCAGTAACGAATGTTTCAGCGGCGGCCGTCTAGACCCATTAAGTAATTTCGACTAAGCTCTCGTCGTGAGTCGCCAGAGAGGCGCATCTGTTGCGGAGAGTGCGCCTCCGAGGTCGGAGCGGCGGCGGCTGCCCGGGGTGAACCTTCGTGCCGGTTCTGTCAAGCAGGCGCGCCAGGAGGCGGGATTGAGCCTTGCCCAGGTCGGCAAAGGTCACGTCACCGCCCCCGCGATCTTCCTCATCGAGACCGGGCGCACGCGGCCTTCTCTGCCCACGCTCGAGCACATCGCGCGGCGGACGGGCAAGCCCGTCGAGTTCTTCCTCGCGGAGCCTTCCGGGAGGAGCGACGAAACCCACGACGGCCTCGTCGAGCTCGAGAGGATGCTGCTCGACGGCCGGGAGGATGAGGTGATCGTGCTCGGCGAGAAGCTCTTGAGCGAGGGCGCGTCCGCGTACCGGCTCGGGCGCATCCGGTACCAGATCGCGCAGGCGTACCTGGCGACCGGCAAGCCCGACCAGGCGTCGGGCCTGCTCCAGCAGGCCGCCGCGCACTTCGAGGCGGGCGGCGACGTCCTGATGCTGGCCGAGTGCACCGGCTCGCAGGCGACGCTGGCGTACATGACCCAGAAGCCCGAAGCGCTCGAGCTTGCTGAGCGAGCGCTGGCCCTGTGCCGCAGCCTGAACCCCGTCCCCAACAACACCGAAGCGCGGCTGCTGGCCGTGCTCGCCACCGTCCACATCGTCAACCACCAGTGGGACCTCGCCACCCGGTACTACAAGGACGCCATCGACGTGGCCGGCTCGTTCTACGACCTCCGGCGCCTGGCCAACATGTACAACGGGCTGAGCATCGCGTATCGCGAGAAGGGCCAGATCGAGGTCGCGGCGCGATACGCGCGGCGGTCGGTGGCGCTGCTCGAGGTCCTACACGACCGCATCTCGCTGGCGCGCGTGGAGAACGAGCTCGGACTGATCCTGATGGCGAAGGGCGACCATCAATCGGCACGCAAGCACCTGGACCGCTCGCTCGACCTCAGCGAGGAGACCGACCTCGAGACCGGGCGCTCGCACGTGCTCCTCAGCCTGTGCGAGCTCAGCCTCCAGGAAGGCCACGTCGAAGCGGCAGCCGATTTCGCCCAGAAGGCCCTCCGCCTGGCCGAGCGATTGCAGGAAGGCATCAACATCGCCGAAGCCCACATGTGGCTCGGCCGGGTCGCCGACCAACGCGGCGACGGCGCGGCGGTCGATCGTGAGTTCGAGCTCGCGCTGCACGGCCTGGCCAAGTTCGGGAGCGGCGAGAGGCTCCTGCGATGCCATGGCATGTACGCCGAGATCCTCGAGCGCCGCGGCGACCTCGAGCGGGCGTACGTGCACATGAAAAAGGCCCTGACCGCGAGCCGGCCGGGCCTGGAAGTCGGACCGCTCGCGAAGCGAGCCGTCCGGATGGGGGCTCCACTTACCCACAGGGACCGCAGAAAAGGCGTGATAACGTAACTTCAGCGTTCTAGATGGCCAAAACGCTTCGCAACTCCAAGCTCACCCTGGCCGCTGAGACCGTCTGCGCCGACTACCGCCTCGCCTACTCAAGCCGCCGCGCCAGCATCATCGGGCGCGCCGAGGTCCTGCGCGGGAACGCCACCTTCGGAATCTTCGGCGACGGCAAAGAGGTCGCCCAGCTCGCGATGGCGAAGGCGTTCCGTCCGGGCGACTGGCGGGCGGGCTACTACCGCGACCAGACCTTCATGTGGG
>VBHB01000195.1 GCA_005880315.1 Chloroflexota bacterium
TCCGTCATGGATCTTCTCGGCGCTGAGGATCATCCCGTCGACGATGTCTCCGACGTAGGTCCAGTTCCGCACCTGCGTGCCGTCGCCCCACACCTCGAACGGGTCCTGGCCGACGAACGCCCGCGCGATCATCGCGATCACGGCGTGGTTCTCGACCCCGCGCTCGCCGTAAACCGTGAAGAACCGGCACGAGGCGGCCTTCATGCCGTAGGTCTTGTGGAATGCCTGGAGCGTCTTCTCCCCCATCAGCTTCGCCCACCCATACATGCCGTCCGAGTCAAAGGGCGGGCCGACCATGTCCTCGGTGAGATACAGCTCCTGCGTCACGTCCTGCTGGACGTAGTTGGGATACACGCACCCCGAGGAGGCGAAAACGAACTTGTCGACGCCCGCCTCCTGCGCGGCCTTGATCAGCATCCCGTCGAGCGTCAGGTTCTTGGCGCACTCGGCCTGGTGCATGTCGACGTATCCGCGTCCTCCGTGAATCGCGGCGAGGTGAAAGACGGTGTCGATGCCCTTCACCGACTCCGCCGCGACGTCCTGGTCGAGGAGGTCCAGCTGGAGGAACTCCACCCGTCTCGAGTCGAGATGCCCCTGGATGTTCTCGATCTCTCCCGAGCTGAGGTCGTCGACGATCCTGATGTGGTCGGCGCCGCGCGCCACGAGCTGATCCACCAGATGCGAGCCGATGAATGAAGCGCCGCCTGTGACGAGGACTCGCTTACCTGACCAGTTCACGCATGTCTCCTTGGCAATGTCCGGGTGCGATCAGGGTTATTCAACCGGAATCCCCGAGGCGAACACAAGCCAGCCCGATGGCGGCTGCGCTCGCCAGCTCAGTGACCTCACCCGCGGCCAGCAATTCTAACAATCGGTCCCATGGCATCTCCGAGACCTCAACGTCCGCCAGGTCGTCGCTGACCGGCTCCCCCACTCTGCGCGCACCATGGGCGACAAAGCAGTGGCACCACCCGCATCCTCGATTGCCGTCCACGATGAATCGTCCTGCGGCCGTCCATCGATCGGCTTCGTAGCCGGTCTCTTCGCGCAGCTCGCGCATCGCCGAGCCCAGCGGCTCCTCGCCCTCATGGACGTAGCCTGCGGGTAGCGACCAGGTCACACGCCGCGACCCGTGACGGTACAGGCGCTCGACGACGACATCGCCGGAGACTGTGAACGCGGCCGTGACCACGAAGTCCTGCATCTCCACGGTGTAGAAGTCGTCGACGAGCCGCCCGCCAGGCAGCTCGACCGTCTCCCTGAAGACCTCGAGCCATGGAAGCCTGCGCAGCTCGGACCGGCGGCCGCGGACTTTCCAGTCCGCTCGGGGCGGCACGCTCATAGGGGCAATACCATAGTCGCCGATGAGGGTGTCGAGCGACCGGCCGCGCGTGTTGCGCGCCGGGCTCGTTTCATTTCTGCGACGGCCGGCGACGCTCGTCTTTCTTGTCGCGACTCTCCTCGCGATCGTCGTGACCTTTCCCGTCATCCTCCATTTCGGCGACGACATCTATGGGTTTCCGGGCGACGCCACGGGCGGCGTGACTCAGTACTGGTGGTGGGGTTACGCCCTGGTCCACGGCGGTTCGATCTTCGACAACACGCTCGAGGGAGTGCCGCTCGGATCAGAGTGGGCGCAGATCCCGTTTGTCGTCCTTCCGCTCATCGTCTTCACGCCGCTCTCAGCCGCAATCGGCCCGGTCGCAAGCTACAACCTGCTGATCCTCAGCGGCTTTCCGCTGACCGCGTGGGCGACGTTCCTGCTCGTGCGCCGTCTCGGGTTTGCAAACCTGGCTTCGGCCTTCGCGGGCCTCGCGTTTGCGTTCTCGCCCTACCACATCGAAAAGGCGATGGGCCACGGCAACCAGACGCACATGGAGTTCATCGCCCTGACCTTCTACTTCCTCGTGCGGTGGCGCCAGGAAGCACGCATTCGCTACGCGGCGCTCGCCGGCGTGATGGCGGGCCTGCAGCTGTGGATGGACTACTCGCTGTCCTACGTGTTGGTGTTTGGGCTGCTCGCCTTCTTCGTCGTCAGCGCGCTGATCCCCGTGGACGGTGCGTGGACGCCCCGATGGCTGTGGCGCCACGTGCCGGCCGGAGCGGTGATGACGGTCGTCGCCGCGCTCTTCGGCCCGCTGACCCTGCTGACCGCCCACAGGCCCGGACCGGGATCGCTGAGCGCGTCCATCGGCGCGGTCCACCGCAGCGTCGTCGAGCTGCAGATCTACTCGGCCCGGATCAACGAATACATCGAACCGTGGCACGACAACCCGCTAGTCCCCGCGTTGGTGAAGACCTGGGAGGACGCCCGCCTGCACGGCAGCAGCTGGATCGAAAACAGCCTCTTCCTGGGCTACGTGGTCATCGTGCTGGCGCTGGTCGGTCTGGTTCTGAACCGGCGGCGATTTCCGACCGCTCTCGGCATCGGCATCGCGCTCGTCGGGGCGGTCATGTCGGAACCGCCGACGGCGCACATCCTCGGCGTCTCCTTCAACACGCCGTCGCACTACCTGTACAACTTCATCACCTTCTTCCGCGTCTACGCCCGGTTCGCCATCCTCGTCATGCTCGGCGCCTCGATCCTCGCCGCGGCCGGTTTTGCGGCCCTCCAGGCACGCATCGGCATCGGCCGGCGGCAGCTGCTCATGCTGCTGCCGTTTCTCCTGCTCGCGGTCGAGTTCAACAACATGCCTCCGTCCCACGTGACCGGCATCTTTCCGGCACCTGCCGAGTACACGTGGCTGGCGAGCCAGCCCCAGGGCATCCTGATGGAGTACCCGGCCAACTCCGGTTCGGTACCGCTGCGACAGGAGGTGGAGATCCGCCAGTACATGCTCTATCAGATGGTCCACCTCCACCCCACCTTCCTCAACGAAACGGCGCTCAACGGGACCGTGGCCGACGCCGCGGCGCAGCTGGAGCCTTACTACAAGACTGGCGTGGCCGCGCAGCTGAAGACGTACGGCGTCCGCTACGTCTTCGTTCACCGCGCGGATTACATCGCCGCGGGTTGGGATGTGCCGACCACCGTCGACGGCCTCACCTATGTGAAGACGATCGACGGCGTCGACATCTATCTCGTGGATTGAGCCGGCGCCGGTATGCCCATCACCTGCGCGATCGCAGTCGCGTGGTGGCGCCAGGTCAGTGACGAGCGCGCGCGCTCCCAGGCCGCGATGCCTGCGGCGTAGGCGCGGCCTGGTTCCGCCACCAGGTGGCGAAGAACAGCTGCGAGGCCGGCAGGGTCTCCCTCCGTGTAGTAATAGGCTTCGACGCCTTCGGTGAAATAGGCGGCAACGCCTGCGACCCCCGGACACACAAACGTGCAGGCCTCGGCGGCGGCCTCGAGCGACGGCATCCCGAACCCGAGCTCTGCATTCATGGTCACGATGCACAACGCGTCTCGCGCCAGTTCGGCCATCCTGGCCTCGTCGTACTCGCCTTCGAATTCGATGCGCTTAGCCAGGCCGAGCTCGCCGATCAGCGCTTCCATCCGAGCGCGATAGCCGGGATGCAGCCATCGACCGGCGATCAGGAGCCTCGCTTCGGGAACCTGGGCCAGCGCCCTGAGCAGGATCTCGAGGCTCTTGCCCTCCTTCCACGAAGTTGCCGCGAGCAGATGGCCTCCGGCATTCGGACGCGGCTTGTCAGTCGGGTGGCAACCGGGAGGGACGATCGCGAGCGTCGCCCCCGCGGGAAGCAAGCGCCGCATGTAGCCCTCGTACGAGTGGCTCGACAGAAACACCTGCCGCGCACCCCGCGCAAGAACACGGTCCACCAGGGTCGCGATCGGCAGCAGGACGGCCTTGAATAGCCTGATCGGTCCGCGCGTGTATGCCCGAACGATCACCGACTCGACGGGGTCCCAGACGTACATGCTGTAGGGGATTCCCCGCAGCCTCGCGATCATCCAGGCGGTGAAGGTCGTGTAGCTGTTGTGGGACAGGATCATCTCCCATTCAGTCCTCTTCACCCGCCAGGGCAGCGTCGCCGCGTAAAGGAGATGAAACACCGAAAAGAAGTAGAACCCCGGTATGCGCCATGACGTGCGTAGGAAACGCGGCAGGCGATCGTCGAGGAATTCAAATGGAATCTCGGTCAACCGCTGCCGAAACGCCGCGGGAATCGAGCCGTCCCGCTTGAGCACGAGGAGGTTCGCGTCGATGCCGCTCTCGCGCAGACAGCGCACCTCCTCGATCGCGGTCTTCTCGACACCGCCGAGCACCAGGCGGTCGATCATGACCGCCACCCTCACAGGACGTGCACCGCTCAGCGGGTGGCCCAGAGCACCCCAAGCGGCGCGTCCGGTCGCTGGACTTTGAATCCACCCGCGTGCAGCAGATCGTCGAGCTCCGTAACGCTGTGACCCGGCTCCGGGTGAAATTCGCACGCGATGACACGGAACCGAGACAGCTGGTCTGGCGGGAGTGTGCCGAACACCTCGTACTCCATCCCCTCGCAGTCGATCTTGAGCAGGTCCACCGCGTCGATGCCGGCGGCGCCCAGGAGCGATGGGATCGTTTCGACGTTCACTTTGACCGTGCCGCTGCCGGCTCGCGCCAGCCTGGTGCCCAGCGAGTGTTCGACGAGCTCCAGGGTGCCGGCTCCGGACTCGGGCCCGACCGCTGCGTTGATCGCGACCACCCTGTCCTGGAGGCCGTTGTCGCGAATGTTTCGCTGCAGGAAGGGGAACGTCTCCGGGTTCGGCTCGACGGCCAGGATGCGCGCGCGCGGCGAGCGCCTGGCCGCCCACACCGTGAACGTGCCGACGTGCGCGCCGATGTCGACGATCGTGCGCAGCGCGGTCCAGTCGAGCCCCGGCACGTCGTAATCGCGATCCACGCTCACCGAGAGCAGGCCGCCCGCGTCGACGATCCGGCAGCGAACGACCGACCCATCGCGCAGCCGGAACCGCATCGGATGGCGGGCGAGGCGGGAGGACGCCACCGATGAACGGGCAGACGATCGGTCCGAAGAGGCGAGCACCTGGCCGCCCCCGGCCTGCAGGCGGCTGTAGAGATAGACGCCGGACAGGACCACGGCCGTCGGGATGCTGCCCGAGCTCGAGAGGACTCGTCCCAGGCTCATCAGTGCTGCCAGCCCTCACGTGAGTGAGGGGCGCGGTGCAGCGCCGAGCGGACCACCGCCCACCCGTAGAGCCACAGCGTCGTCCAGCACACGGGGACGTGGTAGAGCCACGCACCGTCACGGACCTTGCTCCAGCCTCGCGCCGCCTGCCACAGCAGCGGCACCACGGGCAGCGTGTAGAGAACAAAGCGCACGATCGGCTTCCTGCCTGACGAAAGCCACGGATAGCGCCGTTGCTCGCGCCAGTACAGAAAGTCCTCGATGCGGCGGCGTGTCTTCCGGCGGAACGACGCGAGGTCACGGGCGAAGTGGTGGCCCAGGGCGACGTCAACCTTCGCGACACGCCGGTGACCGGCCGCCACCAGCTCGTTCACCACGTCGATGTCGAAGTAGTACTCACCGCTCGGGTTCTCACGCAGCACCCTGGTGCGAACGAGGAACCCGTTGGCGCCCATCGTCGGAACGTGGCCAGCCTCGAGCTCGGCGACAAAGTAGCCGTCGCGCTTCTCCTCGCGATGCGGCATCTCGGTCCATTTGCCGGTCAGGTGGCTGAAACGGCCGTAGTTGCCCATGAACAGCGAGACAGGGTCGTTGATGCCGGTGAGCGCGAAGTACCGGTTCAGCGGCGGGTCCGCTCGCGTGTAATCCCAGCGCAAGGGCTCGGCCGCGAACACGGTCGCATCTTCCTGCAGAGGACGCACCATGCGGCGCAGCCAGTCGGCACCGACGAGATAGTTGTCGGAGTCGATGGAAAGGATGAGCTCGTGAGTCGCCAGAGCGTTGAGGATCGCGCGCGCGGCCTCGCCGGTCACGCGGGGATTGGGCACGACGCGGTCCACCCCGTATCGCTCGAGCCGCCGCGTCAGCAGCCCCCTCACGAACTGGATGCCGTACGTGACGTGTGACGCGAGCGCGACGCCCGGCAGCGTCAGCGCGACAGAAGGGTCATCGCGTTCGGCCAGCCCCAACACCACTCCTCCCACCGCGTAGGCGCCCGCCGCGACGCCGAGCGCGGCCCGAGCCTTCACGCTGAAGATCGCCGCGACCAGAAACCCGGACAGGGCGACGGTGCCCAGCGTGGGCAGGAAGTAGGACGGGCGGAGCGACGTCTGCGGATACGCCTTGACGAAGTAGCCGCGATGCCGGCCGACATTGCCCAGCTGGGCAAGGTGCTTACGCAGCACCGGGCGGCGCTGATGGAACACGACGACCGTCGGGTCGTAGACGATGC
>VBHB01000167.1 GCA_005880315.1 Chloroflexota bacterium
CTTGCCGAGCACCGCACGCGACATCTCGCGCGCGAAGGTCTCGCCCTTCTCGACGACGACCTCTTCCTCGCCATCAGCGCCCACCGAGTAGTCGCGGCGGGCCTTGGTGCCGATCCCGGCCTTGATCGTCTCGGTGATCTTCTTGCCCTGGGTGGTCAGTGCGTCGACCGCCTCCTGGAGCTCTTCCTCGAGCTTGGCGACCTCGGCGTCAACCTCGGCCTTGAGCTTCTTGGTCTTGCCTTCGTGCTCCGCCCGCAGCTCCTTGGACTTGGCGTCGACGTCGGCGCGCAAACGGATCGCGCGCTCGTCCTTATCCATGTTGAGGGCGGCGAGCATGTCGGCCCGCGCCTCCTCATGGACGTCGGTGACGATGTAGTTGGCAAAGTAAAGGATCTTCTCGAGGTTGCGCGGAGACATGTCGAGCAGCAAGCCCATGCGGCTTGGGATGCCCTTGAAGTACCAAACATGGCTCACCGGCGACGCGAGCTTGATGTGCCCCATGCGCTCGCGGCGCACCTTGGAGCGCGTCACCTCGACGCCGCACTTGTCGCAGATGATGCCCTTGTACCGGTAGCGCTTGTACTTTCCGCAGTGGCATTCCCAGTCCCGCGTCGGACCGAAGATGCGCTCGCAGAAGAGTCCGTCGCGCTCGGGGCGCAGCGTCCGGTAGTTGATGGTCTCCGGCTTGGTCACCTCGCCGTGCGACCACGACATGATCGTCTCCGGCGAAGCCAGCGAGAGCTTTAGCGCATCGAAGTTTTCGAGCTTCAGCAAGTGTTCCCTCTTCTCCTATCTATCTCTATCTACTCTGCAGAGTCTTCCCCGAGCTCTTCGCGCTCGAGGCTGATGCCGAGGTCCAGCGGGATCTCGGGAATGTCCTCTTCCGACAGCACAATCTGGCGCTCGTCCTCGCTCAGGATCTCCACCCCGAGCGCAAGGCCTTCCAGCTCCTTGACCAGCACTCGGAACGATTCCGGGATGCCGGCTTCGAGCGTGTTGTCGCCCTTGACGATCGCCTCGTACGCCTTCACGCGGCCGACGATGTCGTCGGACTTGACGGTCAGGATCTCCTGGAGGACGTGCGCCGCGCCGTAGGCCTCGAGCGCCCAGACCTCCATCTCTCCGAACCGCTGTCCACCGAACTGCGCCTTGCCGCCCAGCGGCTGCTGGGTGACGAGGCTGTACGGCCCGGTCGAGCGTGCGTGGATCTTGTCCTCGACCAGGTGGGCCAGCTTGAGCATGTAGATCATGCCCACGGTCACCGGCTCGTCGAACTCCTCGCCGGTGCGGCCGTCGCGCAGCCGGACCTTGCCGTCCTCGGGCAGGCCGGCCTTCTTCAGCTCGGCCACGATCGTCTCCATCGGGGCGCCGTCGAAAACCGGCGTCGCGATCTTGATGCCGAGCGTGGCAGCCACCCAGCCAAGGTGCGTCTCGAGCACCTGGCCGAGGTTCATCCGGCTCGGCACGCCGAGCGGGTTGAGCACGATGTCGACCGGGGTGCCGTCGGGCAGGTACGGCATGTCCTCGGCGGGCATGATCCTGGCGACGACGCCCTTGTTGCCGTGGCGGCCCGCCATCTTGTCGCCGGCCGAGATCTTTCGCTTCTGGGCGAGGTAGACGCGGACCATCTCGTTGATGCCCGGGCCGAGCTCGTCCTTGTTCTCACGCGAGAACACCTTGACGTCGACCACGATGCCGCGCTCGCCATGAGGTACGCGGAGACTCGAGTCACGAACCTCGCGCGCCTTCTCACCGAAGATCGCGCGCAGGAGGCGCTCCTCAGCCGAGAGCTCGGTCTCGCCCTTGGGCGTGATCTTGCCGACCAGGATGTCGCCCTGCTGGACCTCGGCGCCGATGTAGACGATGCCGCGCTCGTCGAGGTTGCGCAGCGCGTCGTCGGCGACGTTGGGGATGTCGCGGGTGATCTCTTCGGGACCGAGCTTGGTCTCGCGAGCTTCGGACTCGTGCTCCTCGATGTGGATCGAGGTGTACATGTCCTCCTTGACCACGCGCTCGGACAGAAGGATGGCGTCCTCGAAGTTGTATCCCTCCCACGGCATGAAGGCGACCAGCACGTTGCGGCCCAGTGCCATCTCGCCGTCTTCGATGGCGGGACCGTCGGCCAGGATGTCTCCCTTCTCCACGTGCTGGCCCGGCTTGACCTTGGCGCGGTGGTTGAGGCAGGTGCCCTGGTTGGAGCGGGCGAACTTCTGGAGCGGGTAGTGGCGCTCGGGCCCGTTACCGTCCGGCTTGACGACGATCTCGAAGACCGGCGTCGCGTGAACGGCCTTGAGGTCCTTGGGGTGCGCGACGTCGACGACCGTCCCGGCGACGTCGGCGACGATCATCTCGCCTGAATCCTTGGCGGCGTAGTACTCGACGCCAGTGCCCACCAGCGGCGCGTCGGTCACCAGCAGGGGCACCGCCTGGCGCTGCATGTTGGCGCCCATGAGGGCGCGGCCTGCGTCATCGTGCTCGAGGAACGGGATCATGGCCGTTGCCACCGAGACGATCTGCTTCGGCGACACGTCCATGTACTGGATGTTGCCGACGTCCTCGATCTTGAAATCGCCACGGGCCCGCGCGGGTACGCGCGCGTCCGCGAAATGGTTCTCAGGCGTGAGCGCGGCGTTGGCCTGGGCGATGCCGAACATGTCCTCTTCGTCAGCGGAGAGGTACTCGACCTCGGTCGAGACCCAGGGCACGATGTCGATGCCGGGGACGTGGCCCTTGATCAGCGACTGCACGGCCTTCTCGTCCAGCTTCTGGTTGGCCGGAAGCACCTCTTTGCCTTTGTTGTCGACAGCGGGCCGCCGCAGCGTTCGGCCCGTGAGCTTCTCCGTGCTCTCCTCGCTCACCGACATGCGGTTGTACACGCGGCGGAACGGCGTCTCCACGAAGCCGAACTCGTTGACCTTGGCGTACGTGGCGAGGTTGCCGATCAGTCCGATGTTCGGACCTTCCGGCGTCTCGATCGGGCAGATGCGTCCGTAGTGACTGTGGTGCACGTCGCGAACGTCGAAGCCGGCGCGCTCGCGCGATAGGCCGCCGGGCCCGAGCGCCGACAGGCGCCGCTTGTGCGTCAGCTCGGATAGCGGGTTGTGCTGGTCCATGAACTGCGAGAGCTGGCTGGAGCCGAAGAACTCCTTGATCGCCGCCACCACCGGACGGGCGTTGATGAGCGACGCCGACGTGACCGTGTGCGGGTCACTGATCGTCATGCGCTCCTTGATGATCCGCTCCATGCGGATGAGGCCCATGCGGAACTGGTTCTGGAGCAGCTCGCCCACCGCGCGTACACGGCGGTTGCCGAGGTGGTCGATGTCGTCCGGGATCTGCTTCTCGCGCGCCGCGTTGTTGAGCTCGATGAGCTTGCGAAGGAAGGCGATGAAGTCTCCCTTCTCGAGGATGCGCAGCTCGCGCTGGCGCACGCGCGCGAGGATGTCTTCCTCGTCGCGGCCCAGCCGCTTGTCGACCTTGTAGCGGCCGACGCGGCCGAGGTCGAAGCGGCGCGGGTTGAAGAACAGGCTCTGCAGCAGGTTGCGGGCGTTGTCGACCGACGGGGGATCGCCCGGCCGGACGCGGCGGTACAGCTCGAGGAGGGCGTCCTCGGTCTTCATCGTCGTGTCCTTGTCGAGCGTCGACTCCATGTATCGATGCTCAGGGTTGTTGTCGACGTCACCGAACATCTCGAGCAGGGCGCGCTTCTGCGCCTCGCGGTCGTTCTCGGTCCCCTTGAGCTGCGGCAGCTCGAGGGCCTTGAGCAGCACCGTCACGGGGACCTTGCGCTTGCGGTCGATCTTCACCGTCAGCAGGTCCTTGGCCGAGGTCTCGATCTCCAGCCACGCGCCGCGGTTGGGGATGAGCTTGGCGCCGAAAAGCTTGCGACCGGTGTTGGGGTCCTCGGCCGCGGTGAAGTACACGCCAGGCGAGCGCACGAGCTGCGACACGACGACGCGCTCGGTGCCGTTGACGATGAAGGTGCCCTCGCTGGTCATCATCGCGAAGTCGCCCATGTAGACCTCGGACTCCTTGATCTCCCCCGTCTCCTTGATGGTCAGACGGGTCTTGATGCGGAGCGGGGCGGCATAGGTCATGTCGCGGTTGCGGCATTCCTCGACCGAGAACTTCGGCTGGCCGAACTCGTAGTCAAGAAACTTGAGCTCGAAGTTCTTGCCGGTGTAGTCCGTGATCGGGTTGATCTCGTCGAAGAGCTCGCGGAGGCCCTCCGACTTGAACCAGTTGAACGACTCCACCTGTGTCGCGATGAGGTCCTTCAGCTCGACCAGGTTGGGAATGCGACCATAAGAAAGACGCGAGGGCGCTCTCATCTCTGAGATCAATTCGTTACTCCTTCCAGGAAAAAGGGCGCGCTCAGGCAATAGGCAGAGTGAGCGGCCGGGCGTGCACGAAACGCCAGTATACGACTTCACGGCCCCTTGTGGGGACGCGAAATCGAGGCCAGGAGGGGTCCCTCCTGACCGAGGTGGGGGCACTATAGCACTGGCGCCGCCACAAGCGCCGCCATTCACCTCCCCGCCCTGCGGGGAGGTCGGGCCCGCGCGAAGCGCGCGCCCGGGTGGGGTGTTTCGCCGCCATTCACCTCCCCGCCCTGCGGGGAGGTCGGGCCCGCGCGAAGCGCGCGCCCGGGTGGGGTGTTCACTCTCGACAACGGCTTGGACTAGCCTTGCATTGATGCCCGACTGGAAGGCCCTCCGCCACCAGTTTCCCCTCCTCGACCGGTACATCTACCTGAACGCCTGCTCACTCGGCCCCCTCCCCCGCACCGGCCGAGCGGCGCTCGAGCGCTACGCCCAGGACTGGGACACCAAGGGCACCCCGGTATGGTTCTCCGACTGGCTGCCGCTGCTGGAGCGTCTCCGGGCCCGGGTCGGGAGCCTGCTCAACGCCCCGCCGGGCTCGACCGCAATCGCCCCATCGGTGTCGGTGGCCCTGACCACGCTGGCCTCCGGCCTGCCCCTGCCCGCGGGCCGGAACAAGGTCCTGATCGGCGCCCTCGACTTCCCGACCATCGGCCACCAGTGGCTGTCGCGCCCGGACTTCGAGGTCGAGTTCGTGCCCAGCGACGACGGCATGACCATCCCGCCCGAGGCATTCGCCGAGCGGATCGACGACCGCACCGCCCTGGTGGCGACGACCCATCTCTTCTACACCACGGGTTACCTGCAAGACGTCCGGGCGATCGCCGACGCTGCGCACGCCAAAGGCGCCCTATGCCTGATCGACGGCTACCAGACATGTGGGTGCGTGCCCATCGACGTCAGCGCGATGGATTGCGACGCGTTCGTCGGCGGCTGCTTGAAGTGGCTCTCGGGCGGGCCGGGCACCGCCTTCCTTTATGTGAAGCCCGGGCTGATCCCCAGCGTTCGGCCTCACGGGACGGGCTGGTTTGCCACCCGCGACCCGTTCTCGTTCACCCTGGAAGAGCTGGACTTCGCCGACGATGCCCGCCGCCTCGAGACCGGCACCTGGGCGATGGCCTGCCACTACGCTGGGCTGGCCGGCCTCGAGCTGATCCTGGAGGTCGGGGTCGCGCACATCCAGGGGCGACTCCGCGACCTGACGGACCGCATCCTCGAGCGCTGCGATTCGGCCGGCGTGAAGACGTTCACGCCCCGCCCGCGCGACCAGCGCTGCGGGATCGTGACCCTGGAGTGCGACCATCCGGAGGAGGTCGAGCGAAAGCTCCACGAACAAGGCGTGATCGTCGACTCGAGACCGGGCCGGATCCGCCTGTCACCGCACTGGTGCGTGACCGAGCCTGAGCTCGACCGCGGAATGGACATGGTCCTGCAGCATCTGGGAGCCGGGACCCGGGCCCGCTAGCAAACGGTTTTGGCGGTCAGGTCACCGTCGGACGGTAGACGACGATGTCGTCGCGCCCCGCTATCGCGTACAGCAGCATGCCGATGATTCCCAGCCCGACGAGATGAAGGAGGAGCACCGCGGCAAACCATCCCCAGCTGTGCTGCTGCCCGAGCCGGATCAGCGCGCCGATCCACACCACGAGCATCACGATCGAGGCGATCCCCGCCACCACCCAGGCGATCCCCGAGATCGGAGACGTGCCAATCGCATAGAAGGCAGAGGCCGTGAACGTCTTGTGGGCCGTTGCGAAGAACGCTGCCAGAGCGACCAACCACACCAGCCAGGCGCCGATATACCAGCGCGTAGAAGTCCTCTTGCTCACACTTGAAAAACGTCCGATCTCGCACCCATACGCGCGGAACGTTCTCTAGGCATGGAGACCAGGCTCGGCGTGCCGCCCGCGGTCACCGCGTGCCTCTTCGACCTGGACGGCGTCCTGACCAAGACGGCCAAGGTCCACGCCAAAGCCTGGAAGACGATGTTCGACGCCTTTCTGAAAGACCATGCAGCCAAAACCGGCGAACCCTTCCAGCCCTTCGACGACGTCAACGACTACGACCTCTATGTCGACGGCAAGCCCCGCCACGAAGGCGTGCGGTCGTTTCTAGAAGCCAGGCACATCCCCCTTCCCGAAGGCTCTCCCGACGACCCCCCGGAATCCGAGACCATCTACGGCCTCGGCAACCGGAAAGACCAGATCTTCCTCGGCCTCATCCACACCCACGGCGTCGAGGTGTATGACGGTTCGGTGAGATACCTGCGCGCCGCAAGGTCTGCCGGGCTCAAGGTAGCCGTCGTGACCTCGAGCAAGAATTGCACCGAGGTCCTGCGCGCCGCGAAGCTGGACGGGCTGTTCGACGCGCAGGTCGATGGCAACGTCGCCGAAGAAAAGGGTCTGAAAGGCAAGCCCGACCCCGACACCTACCTGGAAGCGGCCCGCATGCTGGGCGCGAAACCGCGGCAAGCCGCCGTATTCGAGGACGCGCTGGCCGGCGTCGAGGCCGGCCGAGCCGGTGGCTTCGGCATCGTCATCGGCGTCGACCGCGTCGGCCAGGCCGAGGCGTTGAGGCAGCACGGCGCCGACGCCGTGGTCACCGACCTCGCGGAGCTCATGCAAGCGCAGTGATCGTCAACGATCGCTTTCGGGTCGAGCCCTGGGCCGTCCGCGAAATCCGGCTCGACAAGGAACACCTCGGCCAGGCCGAGTCTCTCTTCGCCCTCTCGAACGGGCACATCGGCTGGCGCGCCAACCTCGACGAGGGCGAGCCCCACGTCATCGCGGGCTCGTACCTCAACGCCGTCTACGAGAACGTGCCGCTTCCGTACGCGGAAACCGCGTATGGATATCCCGAGGCCGGCCAGACCATCGTCAACGTGACCAACGGCAAGATCATCCGACTCCTCGTCGATGACGAACCGTTCGACTGCCGCTATGGAAATCTCATCTCGCACGAGCGCATCCTGGACCTGAAGGCTGGGGTCCTGCGCCGCACCTCCGAATGGGAGTCGCCCGCCCACCGAACGGTCCGGGTCACGTCGACCCGGTTGGTGTCGCTGGTTCACCGAGCCCTGGCGGCGATCGAATACGAGGTCGAGCCGCTCGACGGGCCGGCCGACATCGTCATCCAGTCGGAGCTGGTGGCCAATGAGCCGGCAGGTGGGATCGACCGCCACGATCCACGGACGGCTGGGGTCGTCGAGTCACCGCTCGTCGCGGAGCTCTCGTCGCACCGGGGCCAACGCGCCATCCTCATCCACTCGACGAGGGGGAGCAAGCTGCGGCTGGCAGCAGGTATGGACCATGTGATCAGCGGCCCCCGCGGGGCCAAGGTGAGCGTCGAAAGCGGCGAAGACCACGCCCGTCTGACCGTCTCCGCAAGCCTGAAGCGGGGCCAGCGACTGAAGCTCGTGAAGTTCGTCGCCTACGCGTGGTCGAGCCTCCGCTCGGCGCCCGCACTCCGGTCCCAGGTCGAGGGCGGGCTCACCACGGCAATGGGGCACGGATGGCGAGGACTTGCGTCGGCTCAGCAAAAATATCTCGCCGACTACTGGTCTGGCGCGGATGTCGAGATCAAGGGCGACCCCGAGGTCCAGCAGGCAATCCGATTCGCGATGTTCCACGTCCTCCAGTCGGCCGCTCGCGCCGAGCAGCGCGCAATCCCGGCCAAGGGTCTCACCGGCCCTGGCTACAGCGGCCACACGTTCTGGGACACCGAGACCTTCGTGCTCCAGCTCCTCACATACACCGCGCCGTACGCGGCGGCCGACGTGCTCCGCTGGCGATTCTCGATCCTCGACCTTGCCCGCGGCCGGGCGCGGGACCTGGGCTTCAAGGGCGCGGCGTTTCCCTGGCGGACGATCCGCGGCGAGGAGTGCTCGGGCTACTGGCCGGCCTCCACCGCCGCCTTCCATATCAATGCCGACATCGCAGACGCGGTGCTTCGGTATCTCAGCGCGACCGGCGATATGCAGTTCGGGCAAGCGGTCGGCACAGAGCTCCTGGTGGAAACTGCGCGCCTATGGCAGTCGTTGGGCCACTACGAGCGAAGTGGGAGCTTTCGCATCGACGGAGTCACCGGGCCGGACGAGTACAGCGCGCTGATGGACAACAACCTCTACACCAACCTGATGGCGCAGCGAAATTTGCGCGCCGCGGCTGACGCCGCCCAACGTCACCGCGGCGTGGCGCGGCGGCTCAAAGTCACGAGCGCCGAAGTGCAGGCCTGGCGCAATGCGGCCGACAACGTCTACATCCCTTACGACCAGGACCTACGCGTGCACAAGCAGGCGAGTCAGTTCACCGACCACGAGCGGTGGGACTTCGGGCGGACCCGCAACGACCAATACCCCCTCTTCCTCCACTTCCCCTACTTCGACCTCTACCGCAAGCAGGTCGTCAAACAGGCCGACCTGGTCCTTGCGATGCACCTGCGCGGCGACGCCTTCACAGCCGAGGAGAAGGCGCGCAACTTCGCTTACTACGAACCGATCACCGTGCGCGATTCGTCGCTCTCCTCGTGCACGCAGTCGGTGATGGCGGCCGAGGTCGGACACATGCAGCTCGCCCACGACTACCTCGCGGAGGCTGCACTCATGGACATCGACGACCTCGAGCACAACGTGCAGGACGGCGTGCACATGGGCTCGCTGGCCGGCGCGTGGCTGGCGGTGGTGGGAGGCCTCGGCGGGATGCGCCACCACGGGGAGTCCCTCAGCTTCGCGCCCCGCCTCCCACCCAGGATCCACCAGTTGACGTTCCGCCTCACATTTCTCGGCCGCCGGCTGCGGGTGCGGATCGAAAGGCGCCGCGCGACCTACACCCTGGTGAGCGGTCCGGCGCTCACCTTCCTTCATCACGGGCGGGAGGTGCGGCTCTCGCGCGGAAATCCGGCGACCAAAGCCATCCCAAAGATCGCCACCGTCGAGCCGCCGAAGCAGCCGCCGCACAGGGCGCCGGCACAGCGCGGCGTCGAGCAGCCGAAGCCCCTCTCGCCCCCAGTCACACCCAGGAGCCGCTTGCCGCGGCCGAAGACGACGCGCGAAGCGCGCCGCCCGGCTACTTGATCTCGGCGGTCGCCCCCGCTTCCTTCAACCGCGCGACGGCTTTTTCCGCATCCGCCTTGCTCACGTTCTCGAGCACCGGCTTGGGCGCCGCGTCGACGAGGTCTTTGGCTTCCTTCAGACCGAGCTGGGTCAGTTCGCGGACCGCCTTGATCACGTTGATCTTGCTCTCGCCGACCGCGGCGAGGTTGACGGTGAACTCCGTCTTCTCCTCTTCCGCGGCGCCGTCAGCGCCGCCCGCCGCCGGAGCCGCCGCCGCCACGGCCACCGGAGCCGCGGCCTTGATGCCGAACTCGTCCTCGATTGCCTTGACGGCCTCGACCACGTCGAGGATCGTCCAATCCTTGAGGGCCTCTACAAAATCCTTGGGTGTGAGCTTGGTTGCCATGTTTACGCTGCCTCCAATTTCGATTTGTACGCTTCGAGCACGCCCATGAGCTGCTGAAGCGGGGTTTGCATGATTCCGACCAGCTGGCCGACGGGTGATTGAAGCGTGCCCAACAGTTGGGCGAGCAGGACGTCGCGGGACGGCAGGTCGGCCAGCTGCCTGACCTGGTCCCGGTTGAAGACGCGACCTTCGACGAGGCCGCCCACCACCTCGAGCTTCAGACGGGTGGTGCGAACGAACTCGTTGATGAGCCGCGGCGGCAGGCTCAGGTCCTCGTAGCCGAACGCGATAGCGATGGGGCCCTTGAGCTCCGACTCGAGTGCTTTGTAGCCCGCGGCGTCCGCGGCGCGGCGCGCCAGCGTGTTCTTGACCACGCGGTACTCCACGTTCCCGGTGCGGAGCCTCGCGCGAAGCTCCTGCATCTGGCTCACAGTCAGCCCGCGGTAGTCGGTAAGCACCGCCACCTTGGCTTTCTTCAGCTTCTCGGTGAGCACATCGACCTGCTCGACCTTCTGCTCTTTCCTGGCTTTCGGCAAAAGAAAAAATCCTCCCTGCCCGCACACGTCGAGGCAGGAAGGATCCATCGTCCTTCACACTTTTCGCCTCGGTAGGAAATTAAGCGGCGCTCGGCACCGCACCTACTTTCTAGGGCAGGTCGCGAATTATACGGGGTTCGCCTTTTCCCAATCCTCGCGGAGAACCTCGGTCATGATCGCGTCCACCCACTTGCCGCCTATGAAAGCCTCCTTGCGGCCTCGACCGACAACCTGGTATCCCGCGGCGGCCTGGGCCTTGCCGCTCGCGACGTTGCCGTCGTAGTACTGCGACTTGAGCTTGCGCAGGGGAAGCTCGGTGAACGCATAACGAGCGCGCAGCTGCATGAGCTCGCGAGCCAGGCCTTTTCCCCACTGCCTCTTGTCGCCGATGATCGTCCCGGTCGTCCCGTACCCGAATTTCCAGTTGATCTCGTGTATTCCCGTGACGCCAACGACGGCGCCGCCATGCTCGACCACCCAGATGACGCTGTTCGGGTCCCGTGCGGTCTTGTCGAGCCACTCCTTCTCGTACTCGAGGTTGGGAGGATGACGCAGGGCGAGGAATCGGGTGATCTCCATGTCCTCGAACCACGTGATCATCAGCGGCGCGTCCTCGGGTCTTGGCGGACGGAGGCTGACCAGCTTGCCCTGGATGACGGGCCCGTACATGACCCGAAATTATGAGATGAGCGTGCCGGCGTTAAAGTGCCGGCCATGGGTGACCGCCTGCGCCCGCTGTGGGATTTCGATGACCTCGACTCCAGCGAGCGCCGTTTTCGGGAACAGCTCGAGCATGAGGCCACCGACGAAGGCAGAGCCGAAGTCCTCACCCAGCTGGCACGCGTGAACGGCCTCCGCGAACAGTTCGTCGAAGGCGATCGCCTCATCGCGGAGGCCGAGGGGATCGCAGGTGAAAGAGTCCTTGCGCGAATCCGCATCCTGCTCGAGGGCGGCCGCCTGCGCCGCTCGAGCGGAGATCCCGCGCGAGCGCTCCCCCTGTTCGCGTCGGCCTTTGACGTTGCGAACGAGGCCGGCGAGAAATTCCTGGCCGCCGACGCCGCCCACATGGCGGCGCTGGCCGCGCCGGATCGCCAGGGGATGCTGGCGTGGACCGACAAGGGAATCAAGATCGCGGAAGGCAGCGCCGATCCTCAGGTCTCTTACTGGCTGGGACCGCTGCTCAACAACCTCGGCAGCGCATACATGGAATCCCACGAATACGAAAAAGCGCTGGACTGCTTCCAGCGCGCGCTGGAGGTGCGCAAGCGGTATCCGGAAAATCCGGACGCGATCCAGTTCGCGAAAGAGTCGGTGGCCGAGGCCCTGACCGCGTTGGGCCGCAAGGACGAAGGCGCCGCTCTGTAGCTTCGCCTAGCTCGAGGTGTGGAGCTTCGCTGCTTCCTTGACGTCGACCGGGACTGACGGTCCCTGCGTCGCCGCGAGATAGAAGGTTCGGAGGTACTGGCCCTTCGAAGTGGAAGGCTTGTTGCGGATGAGCGCGTCCACGAGCGCGGTGAGGTTCTGGTGCAGCTGCTGCTGGTCGAACGAAACTTTGCCAATCGGGGCGTGGACGATGCCGAACTTGTCGGTCCGGAACTCGACCTTGCCGCCCTTCACCTCACGCACGGCGCGCGCAACGTCCTGAGTCACAGTGCCCGATTTGGGGTTCGGCATCAAGCCGCGAGGACCGAGGATCTTGCCCAGGGGCCCGACCCTGGACATCATGTCCGGCGTCGCCACCGCGGCGTCGAAGTCGGTCCAGCCTTCGGACACCTTTTTGACCAGGTCTTCACCACCCACGAAGTCGGCGCCGGCCTCCTGGGCCTCGCGAGCCCGATCTCCGACCGCGAAGACTGCGACGCGAACCTTCTTGCCCGTGCCGTTGGGAAGTACCACCGAGCCGCGCACCATCTGCTCGGCGTGGCGGGGATCGACGCCAAGGCGAATGTGCGCCTCGACCGTGGCGTCGAACTTGGAGATCGACGTGTCTTTCGCCAGCGCAACGGCCTGCTCGGTATCAAGCCCGCCGTTGCCGTTGGCGGCGACGGCGGCCTCCACCTTCTTGGCCGCCTCGATGTACTTCTTGCCGTGCCGCTTGCTCACTCGATGACCTCGAGCCCCATCGACCGCGCGGTGCCTTCGATCATCTTCATCGCGGCCTCGGTCTCGTACGCGTTGAGGTCCTTGCGCTTGGTCTCGACGATCTGCCGGACCTGCTGCCGAGTCACGCGGCCGATCTTCTCGCGGTTCGGCTTCGGCGAGCCCTTGTCCACACCGGCCGCCCGCTTGAGCAGGTTCACTGTCGGCGGGGTCTTGAGGACGAACGTGAAGCTGCGGTCCTCGAAGATCGTGATCTCGGCAGGAACGACCTCACCGGCCTGCGCCTGCGTGCGCTCGTTGTAGGCCTTGGTGAATTCCATGATGTTGATGCCATGTGGGCCCAGCGCGGTCCCCACCGGCGGCGCCGGCGTGGCGCGCCCGGCCTGCAGCTCGAGCTTGAGGACCGTTCGGATCTTCTTCTTGGACACTCTTAGTGGACCTTTTCGACCTGCAGCAGGTCGAGCTCGACCGGCGTCTCGCGGCCGAACATGTTGACCAGCACCTTGAGCTTGCCCTTCTCCGGGTTGATCTCGTCGACCTTGCCGTGGAAGTCGGTGAACGGCCCGTCGACCACGCGCACCGACTCGCCGACCTGGAACTCGACGCGGATCTTCGGCGCCTCCTGCTTCATCTGCTTCTGGATGGCGCGAACCTCTTTCTCCTGAAGCGGCACCGGGCTGTTCGCGGAACCGACGAACGATGTCACGCCCGGGGTGTTGCGGACCACGAACCAAGAGTCGTTCGACATCACCATCCGGACCAGGATGTAGCCCGGGAAGATGCGCTTCTGGACGTGACGGCGCTTGCCGTCCTTGATCTCGATCTCGTCTTCCATCGGCACCAGCACCTGCAGGATCTTGTCCTGCATGTCCATGGACTCGATCCTCTTCTCGAGGTTCTTCTTGACCTTCTCCTCGTGGCCCGAGTACGCGTGGACGACATACCACTGCGCCTCGTGGTCAGGCGTCGGGGCCGTTCTTTCTACGGCCATCAGTGGGCGACCCCGTTATAGATGGCGCGGCGCGCGGCCTCGCTGACCAGGTAGTCGGTGCCGCCGATGAAGACGCCGAGAACGATGACGGTGAAGATCACGACAAGCGTGTAGCGGTACAGCTCGCCCCATGTCGGCCAGACGACCTTGCGGAGCTCGTCGAAAACCTCCCGCAGGAAACGACCGATGCCACCCTGGCCCTCGGCCTCTACACGCTTCTTGGCTGTGACGGCCATATGTGCTACTTGGTCTCCTTGTGCGCCGTGTGCTTGTGGCACCAACGGCAGTACTTGCTGAGCTCCAAACGGTCCGGGTCGTTCTTCTTGTTCTTCACGGTGGTGTAGTTGCGCCGCTTACACACGCCGCAGGCGAGGGTGATGATGTCTTCCATAGTTGGCTCTTTGGTTGGGGGCTGAAATAAAAAAGCCTAGGTTTCCCAGGCGGTGTCAATAGTACCAGAGCGATCGGCGAAGCCTGTCAGGGCAGCAAAGTTCTGGCCAGCGTCATGGCCAACCAGTCCCGGTAGCGCTCGACCGTCCAGCCCCGCTCGGCCCTGAGCAGCCGGTGCACCTCCGGGCTGGCTACCGTCCAGATGATGGTAGCGGCCTCCTCCACGCCGATGCCGCCGCGGAGAGGTCTTTTGGCGACGAGCCAGGACGCGAGCTGGCGCATGTTGTCCAGGCGGCCTTCCTGCATCCGGATTCGGAACGCGGCGATCTCCGGGTCGACCGCGGCCGCTCCCCGAACGATGTCGTCGACCGGGCGCGCCCGCTCCAGGATGGTGGTCACGTCGGCGGCAAAAGCCTCGAGCTGCCGCTGCTGGTTGGGTTCACGCTTGACAGCCTGAGGTCCCTCGCGCTCGATGACGCCGGCCGGCGCCTCGTCGCCCACGACACGGATGTCGAGCAGCTTGTGCAGCAGCCCGGCTTTGCTGCGGAAGCTCGCGTAGACAGTGTCGGTGGCGACGCCGGCCCCGCTTGCGACGGCCTCCATCGAGGTGCTGGCGTAGCCGCGCTCCGAGAACAGCTTCTGCGCCGCGTCCAGGATGCGAGCGCGCGTCTGCCGCGCCTGCTCCTGCCGGAGTGCGGAGTCGTATCGCCGGCGTTGCCCCTTGACACTCGCCACCGTTTCATCCTACCATCCCACTAGTCATCCGAGTATTCCTCGGATGAATTGTAAGGAGGGACGGAACGATGTCTGCTACCAACGAGGCGATCTACCGCCGTTTGATCGAGGAAGGCTTCAACCAGGGCGACCTGGAGGTCGCCGACGAGCTGGTCGCCCCTGGGTCGATCGAGCACCAGCGTGGCGGCGGAGGCGACGGGCCCGAGGGCGCCAAAAACACCATCAAGTACCTCCGGGCGGCGTTTCCCGACTTCCATATCACCATCGACGAGGTGGTCGCGGTCGGCGACAAGGTGTGGGCCCGGCAGCGCGGCGGAGGCACCAACCTGGGGAGCTTCGCGGGCCATCCCCCGACAGGAATCAAGGCGTTCACCGACGTCATCGACGTCTGCCGCTTCGAAGGCGGAAAGATCGTCGAGCACTGGGGTGTCCCCGACCAGCTGGGGATGATGCTCCAGCTCGGCCACATCAAGATGGGTACACCGGTCAGGGCATAACGCGGCGGCCCGGTCCATCGTGGACCGGGCCATATCATTCGAGTCGATGCCTGGAACCACCGTCGCCGTCCTGCACGGCGACCAGACCGGCGAGGAGCTGCTGCTCGAGGCACTCAGGTTGCTGGAGGCGGACGTCATCGGCTTCAAGGTGGAACGCCAGGACTTCGACCTGTCGATCGAGCAGCGCCGGGCCACTCGCAACCAGGTCGTCCTCGACGCCGCCGCCGCGCTGCGCGAGCACGGCTACGGCCTCAAGGCTGCCACCATCACGCCGGAGGGCGCCGGCGACGTCGGCAGCCCCAACGCGATCCTCCGCAAGCAGATCGACGGCCGCGTCATCGTCCGCACCGGGCGGCGGATCCCGGGCGTGCGACCCCTAGCCGGAGTCCATGCGCCGATCTCGGTCATCCGGATGGCCGTCGACGACGCCTATGGGGCCAAGGAATGGCGGGAGGGCCATGACCTGGACGAGTGGGCGTATCGCACCGAGAAGATCAGCCGCCGGACCTGCCGCATCGTCGCCGAGTACGCATTCACGCATGCCAGGCGGATCGAGGCCAAGGTCTTCGGCGGCCCGAAGTTCACCGTCAGCCCCGTCTACGAGGGCATGTTCAAAGAGGAGCTCGACGCGGCGGCCACGCGCCACCCCGACGTTCGCTACGAGCCCCAGCTGATCGACGCCACCTACGCGCTTCTGCTGACGACCACGGGCGAGTCGCTCGTCATTCCAGCGCTCAACCGCGACGGCGACACGCTGTCCGACCTGGTCATGCAGATGTTCGGGACCATCGCCGGCGCCGAGTCGGTCCTCCTTGCCTTCCAGGACCAGGGCGAGATCGCGGTGGCGATGACCGAGGCGCCTCACGGGACCGCCCCGGCGCTGCAGGGCAAGAACATCGCCAACCCGATGGCGATGATCCTGGCCGTCGCCTCCCTGCTCGGCTACATGAAGGGCGAGCAGCCGCACCGGGCGTCCCGGTCCATCTACGAGGCCGCGCTGGAAACGGTGTCCGACGGCATCCGGACGGCCGACCTGGGCGGCCAGGCATCGACCACCGAGTTCGCCGACGAGGTCATTCGGCGCGTACGTACCAAGATCGACGTCTGGAGCGCGTTAGCAGACGTAGAGAGGTAGGGTTCCCTCTCCCTTCGGGGTGAGGGTCGTTGGAGAGGGCCATGAGCTCACAGATTCGGTATTTGGCGTTGGGCGACTCATACACGATCGGCACTGGCGCGTCTGACGAGTCGCATAACTTTCCGTCGATCCTGTCCGGCCTGGTGTCGAAAGCGACCGGCTCGAGGGTCGAGCTGACCAACCCGGCGGTCAACGGGTTCACCACGCTCGACCTCATCGCCAAGGAGCTCTCTCACCTGGAGCGCGTCAAGCCGGACGTGGTCACCGTCCTGATCGGCGTCAACGACCTGGTCCAGAACCGATCGGTCGACGAGTACCGGACCTCACTCCGGGAGATCTACGACCGCATCGGCGCGTTGGGTCTCCCGCCTGGGCGCGTGGCCGCCATCTCGATCCCCAACTGGTCCGTGGTTCCGGCCGCGGCCCAGTACGGCGAGCCGCAGCTCATCAAATCTGTGACCAACGGCTTCAACGTGGCCGCGAGGAAGGAAGCGCTCGATCTGGGCTTCGACTGGGTCGACATCACCGGAGTCAGCACGTACAGCCTGGGCTCGCCTGGCTGGATCGCGTCCGACCAGCTCCACCCGGGCGACGCGCAGTACGCGGCCTGGGCGGAGGTCATCTGGGACCGCGTGCGAGACGCCTGGGCTAGAGCCTCTAGACCGTTATCCGTTTGAACGATTCGGCGTAGCGGAAGCCGGCCTTCTTTCCGATCTCGCGGTGGCGCTTGCGCATGAACTTCTCGAAGTCCCACTCGCGTCCCGGCTTGGCGATCTGGCTCTTGTGCTTCTTGAGCGCGGCGAACTTCAGGTCGAGTACGGGGGTGATGTCGACCAGGTAGTCGCCCGAAGTCCAGAAGGGAATCCAGACCTCCTTCACCTCGTGCGGCTGGTAGCCCTGCTTGAGCAGGCTCCGGAACGCTCGCGGGTTGCGGGAGTCGGGGTAGACGGCGGCCATGGTCGCCTCGCCGACCGCGAGGTGGTCGGGGTGCGAACCGCCCATGGGCATGTCGATCGCGCGACCGGGCAGGTGGGTGATGACGAGGTCGGGCTTGTGCTTGCGGATCATGCGCACGATGTCCTGGCGCAGCTTGAGGTCGGGTGTGAGATGCCCGTCCTTGTAGCCGAGGAACTCGACCTTCTTCACGCCGAGGACCTTCGCGGCCGCGCGCTGCTCCTTCGTCCGAATCGCTATGAGCTCAGAGTCCTTCTGCTTGGGGTCCTCCCCACCCTGCGAGCCGTCGGTGACGATGACGTATGTGACCTCGGCGCCGTCCTTCGCGAGCTTCGCCACCGAGCCGCCGGCGCTGAACTCGGGGTCGTCGGGGTGCGCCGACACCACCATCACGCGATCGAACTTGGGAGCCTTGCCATTGCTCGAGGCTGTACGCCGGGTAGGTGTTTTCTTCTTTTTCGCCACGAGCTCAGATTAGACAAATCACCTGCGCGACTTCGTGATGGCGCCCAGCGAGGCCAGCGGGATCGCCGGCTGGATCGGTTTCCACAGCACCTCCAGCTGCTCGAGGCTGAGCCGCGAGCGCGAACCGATCACGCGACCACCGAACGCCGCCGTCTTCGCGGCCGCCCAGCCTTCGCTCCCGCTCACGCGCATCGGCACCGTCACCACCGCGGCCAGCGCGGCGGCTTCCTCGGCCGTCCGCGCGCCGGCGTCGGTGACTGCTTTTGACAGCGCGCTCGAGACGTCATCCGCCATCTGCCAGGGCCGGGCAAGCAGCGCGCACTGGTTCGCGCTCAGCCGGCCGACAGCGCTGACGTAGCGGAGGACCGGGGCGCCGAGCGTCCTCGGGTTGGTCGCGGGGATTGCTGATGCAAAAGGTGCGTACGAGGCCGCGAACTTGATCGGCGACAGGTGTTGGCGCCTCACCAGCGCGGACACGGCCTGCCAGGCGGCCACCGCTTCTTCGTCCGTGCGCCCTTCGAGAAAGTCGTGCAGCGCGCCGCCCGCATTGACCAGGGGGGCGACGACGTCCTGGTTCACGGCCGGGATCGAGTCCGCGACCTTGACCCAGTCGGAGGTGCTGAGCGCGGCCACCAGCTTGGCGAAGCCGTCGGCGTCGACGTAATCGAGCTGCACGATCTCCCCGAAGGCGCCATAGCCCTTCATCGATTCCTCGTAGGTCAGCTGGCCCTTGGCGGCCACCGTTCCGCTGGCGCGCTCCACAGCGGCGAAAGCGCGGCACCGGGAGAACGTGTCGAGGCTCTTGGTCCCCTTGATGGTGGCAAGGAGGGACCGCACCACGCCGGCGGGCTCGGCGTCCTGTCGCGTGACGCTCGCCACGAGGTTGCGGCGGTCGATGACGCGCAGCCACTGGATCGGCGTGAGCTCGACCACGGACTTGATGAACTGCGCCACCTCAGAGCTGTTGGGGCCATATGGCGCGGGTGGCTTCGTCGCGGCGGCACGCTTCGGCGGCGCAGTCGCTTTCGCGACGGGGGTAGAAGGCGGCGGCTTGGTGATGGCCGTCGCCGCCCGGGCGACTGCCGCCCGGACACGGGCCCGCACAGGCTTGGCCACTGGTTCCTCCACCGAGGCGAGCGGAATCGCTGCCTCGAGGGGCGCCCAGAGCACAGCCACCTGCTCTTTCGGCATATCGGTCCGAGCGCCGAGCACCCTGCCTCCATGGACGAGGGTCTTCACCGCCGCCCAGCCGGCGTCGCCCTGTAAGTAGGTGGGCACCGTCCGCAGCGCGAGAAGGGCGGCCGCCTCCTCGGCCTTCAGGTAGCGGCTCCTCGCCACCACCTTGAGCAGCCCTCTGGACGCCTCCGCGTCAAGGCGCCACCGGCGGGCGAGCAGCTCGCATCTCTCTTTGGTGAGGCCCTCCACGGCACCGAGAAACCGCATCGTGTCCGGATCGAGGCCGTCGAATCCCGAGACCGGGATCAGTGAGATGAAGGGGGCATAGTGGACGGCGAACTTCAGCGGCGAAAGCTGCTCTCGCATGACCAGGGCCGACAGCGCCTGCCAGGCGGTCGCGACCTTCTCATCGCTCCTCTTGTCCAGTGCCTCGAACAGCGCCTCGCCGGCCCTGGACATCGTCTCAGACACCTTGCCGTCGGTGCTGCGAATCGCCGCCTGGACTTGCTGCAGCGCCGCGGTCGCCGGGGCGGCGTCTTCTTTGGTCACGGTCGACACGAGCCGCCGGGCGGTAAGCACCTGGCGCCACTGCCAGGGCGAGAGCTGGGAAGCGGCATGGATGAAGGCGTCGACCTCGGCCGTGTTCTCGCCGTAGCGCCGCGAAGCGTCGTCGTTGGCACGCAGGATCCGGCCGAGCAGGCCATGAGTGGCGGGCGCCATTGCCCAACACTTTAGTCGGGGCCCCCGCCCGGTCAGCCGGGCTTAGCGGACTAGGCGGCCCAGCGCATTCCGGGTGCGCGGACCCGTCTCGCGACCACGCGATCAGGTGGAATGAACCGGACCTCTTCCCCAACCCTCACCACCTGCCAACCGCCCTCATGCACGAGCCGATGGTGGTAGTAGCA
>VBHB01000196.1 GCA_005880315.1 Chloroflexota bacterium
CGGTGACCGTCACCCGTTTTGAGTTGAGGGACCTCTCGCGCAGCGGACCGTGAGCGGGGAGGAGGGAGGCCCCGTGGCGGGGGCCTACCCTCTGGGTCGGGGAGGATGCCCTCCTCGCGATACCGAAGAGGGTTACTGCTCCCCCAGGTTGCAGATGAAGCGGATCACGGCTTCGATCCCGCGGAGGTAGTTGTCCACCACCAGGCGCTCATTTGGCGAATGGGCGGCAGCGTCGGCCTGCGCGATCCCGCTCATCAGAAGTGGCGCCCCGATTGACTCTTGAAAGTCGACCGACACCGGAATGGAACCGCCGACGCGGATGAGCGCGGTGTCTTTCCCGAACACCTCGGAATAGGCCGCGCGCAGGGCATCCGCCGCCGGGTTGTCCACCCGGCATTTCACCGGCGGGGCACTGCTCAGGACCTTGACGTCGATCTCAACGCCAGGCGTCGTCAGCGACTGGATGTGCTTTTCGATAGCCGCTTTGACCGCCATTGGATCCTGATTGGGCACGAGCCTCAAGCTCACCTTGGCGAAAGCCCGAGCAGGAATCACCGTCTTTTCGCCTTCGCCCACAAAACCGCCCAGGAAACCGTTGGCGTCGAGCGTTGGGCGGCTGCCCGTTCGCTCGAGTGCCATGAAACCTGGCTCGCCTTCGAGGACACGGGCGCCCGACGCCTGCAACTGCGCCTGCGCGTAGCGCTCGTCCTTCCTCTTCCAGTCGGCCAGCTCCTCGGCGCTGGGCGGTTCGACCTGGTCGTAGAGGCCCGGGACCGTGATGTGACCGTTGCGATCTTTGAGCTCGCCGATGATTCGCGCCAGCGTATTGATGGGATTAGGCGCCACGCCGCCGAACATGCCCGAGTGCAGGTCGACGGCGGCGCCCCTCGCATGCACCTCGAGGTAGAGGAGGCCGCGCAGGCCTGTCGCCAGCGTTGGGTTGTCCTCTTCATCGAACCCGCCGTCCCAGACGAGGACGGCGTCCGTCTTGAGCTTCGGACCGTTGGCGCGCAGGTAGCGGGGAAGGGACTTGCCGACGATCTCTTCCTCACCTTCGATCAGGAAGCGAAGGTTGATCGGTGGTCCACCCGCCGCGAAGAGGTGCTCGACCGCCTTCAAGGTCGCCATGTGGTTGCCCTTGTTGTCGGCGCAGCCGCGCGCGAAGATGCGGCCGTCGCGAATCGCGGGCTCGAAGGGCGGAGTCTGCCATTCGTCGAGCGGGTCGGCGGGCTGCACGTCGTAGTGGCCGTAGATGGTGAGATGCGGCTTGCCGGGCCGGCCGTTCCACTCGCCGGCCACGACCGGCAGCCCATTCTCGATCGGCTGCACGAGCTCGGTCTTGAAACCGATGCGGTCGAGGCGTGCCTGCAGCCACTTTGCGTTTCGGAGGCAGTCCTCGCGGTGCTCGGGCAGCGTGCTGATTGAAGGGATACGCAGCTCTTCGAACAGATCGGAGAGGTCGGCATCTCTGGCCGCCTTGGCCCGGGTGAGGGCGGCCTCCTTGAGGACCTGCGTCGTCGCCATCGCTACTTCAAGCCGCGCGAGCGCTTCACCTGCGCCGCGTGGTCGTGCCCGTGCGCCGCGTAGATCGTGAGCCACATTTCCACGGAATACGGTCCGCTCTCGCTGTGGGTGCCTGCCCGCTGCCAGTCAGCCTCGGTGAGGCGGTCGAGGAGCTGGGCGGTTGACTCCCGCGCGTAGCGCATCGCCTCGAGCGACGGGCCGATCGGCCGGTCGGACGTCAGCCGCTTCGCGAACGTGGCCTCGTCGTAGCCGTGGATGACGGGGGCGTCTTCGGTCAGCAGGCGGCGGATCCGGATCGCCGACATCATCTCGCTGTCGGCAAGGTGGTGCGCTATCTGCCTGGGTGTCCATTCGTCGCTGGCGGACCGGTCGAGCTCTTCATCGGCGATGCCGCGGAATGCGTCCGCGACAGCCCGGTGGCCATCCTTGTACCGCTCGATCAGCGCGGCCCTCTCACGCCTATCCACTCTCTATGTGTCCTGGCTCAGCCAGCTCTCGAGCTCGTCGACGTGATGGCGCATGGCCACAGCCGCCTTGGCCAGCGCCATGCCCGCGGCGCGGGCATCGGCCACCCGGGCCGTGGGGCTCCTGGCTTCCATGGAGAGCAGCGCGTCGCTCGCCTCCCGCAGCGCATTGGCCACCTCGGGCAAATGAACGAGTCTCACCTTCCTCAAGTCCGACCCTCCCCTCGAGGGAAGCGTATCCGGAATCTGGTGGCCCTGGGAGGCTTGTCTTGAGTCAGCGGTTTGGCGGCGCGGCGCCACGAATCGTCTGGGCCAGCAACAGTTCCTCCTGATGGAAGTCCTGGAGGGCGACCGAGCACGGGAGTGCGCATCGCCCCCCTTTACTCGGTAACGTCCCAGCGCCTGTCGATTACTCGCGCCGGACCAGTGCGCGATACGATCAATTGGGCCCGAATCGCCCATCAATTTGCCGGCGCGCGACCAAAACTGCCCGAATGGCGGGAAAAAATTCGGCACTGGAGCCGGCGACAGGAATCGAACCCGTAACCTGCTGTTTACAAAACAGCTGCTCTGCCAATTGAGCTACGCCGGCGTTGTCTCGAAGGTTAGCGCAAGGCTGGACGAGCGCCGGTGCTGGCACACGCGTGCATCGTCCAGGGTTGAAATCCGCCGGAGCCGGCACCCGCGCTTCTCAGCGCCACCAGGGCCGGCGCGCTCCTTCGACCGCGGTTCTTACGGCATCCTGTAGGTCAACTTCGAGGGGCGCGAGGGTCGGCAAACGCAAAGGCGAGCGGAATGACTATTGCGGCGCGAGTTGCGCGTCGCAGCGCGGCGCAGCCGGGATCGCGCGGCACCTTGATTGTGGCCTGCAGCCTGCGGCTCAGCGCCTGCGGGCGAATCAATTGCGGTGCTGCTAGTAATCCAAGTCAGGAGCTCTCGGTTGCGGTGGCGTCGATCTTGCTCAGATACTTCCACCGCCCGTTGACGACCTGATAAATGGACATCAGCGGAGAAACGGCATCTCCGTACTTGTCGAAAGAGTAGGTGCCAGTCACGCCGGTGTAGTGAATTTGCGCCACCTGGTCGAGGACCTGACGGCGATTTGGAATCCCACCGCCATTGAGCTCGACCGCCCGCTGGATGGCGGCAATCAGGATCTGCGCGCAGTCATAAGCGGCAAACGTGTAGTCCGTGATTTCCGAGTGTGGATAAGCCTTGTGGAACGAGTTGACGGCCTTGATCGCAGCCGAATCGGTGCTGTACGTGATGTCGACGTCTGGCTTGGTAGCAAGCATCGACTCGCCTCTGCGGACCGCCTGGGTGATGCAGTCGGGCTGGGTAGAGATCCCGTCTGTGCCGAGGAACATGGCGTCATCCGTCATCTGGGCTCGTGCGGCGCACACCTCTGGGCCACCCAAGGCATAGATCGCCTGGGCACCCTTGATGTGAGCGTCCGCCAGAAAGCTCGTGAAATCGACAGAGCTACTGTCGAAATCTCTCCGCAGCACGACACTTCCTCCATGCCGGTTTAGCTCTGCGGCAAAGGGTCCGATGATGTCGTCCCCGTCGGAGCCCCACTCATTGATCACGGCCACCTTCTTCAACGCCCGGTTTTCTGCGATGTAGCGCGCCATGGCCGTGCCCTGCACTGGGTCCGGAGGTGGGAGGCGGAAATAGTTGTTCTGCCCATTGGGGCGTAGCGAGTCCGGTGAGTAGTTGCAATTCGGACCTGACAAGGTCAGGCAAACGCCTGTGTTTGAGGGGCTGATCATCGCCAGGTAGCCCTGGTTGGCAATCGGGATCTCGTCCACGGCGACGTACGAGGTGTAGGAGCCCACCATGCCCAGGACGCGAGGGTCATCGATCATCTGGCTTACGTTCTGAACGCCCTTCTCAGGGGACGCGTTGGCGGCGACAGCGTCGTTCAGCGACCAGTAAGCAAGTTTGAACCGGCCGATCGCCGGATGCTGCGCGACGGCCAGCCGGATCGCTCTCTCGAGCTCTGTGGCATCGCCGTAGATGCTCGAGATTGGAAGGTCGCTGGCGATGATGATGTCGCCGGCCGGCGAGGCTGAGCCAACCGGCGTTGCGCTTCCACTCTGGCACGCGGTGCAGATAAGGACTTGCATGGCGACCAGAGCGAGCACGCTTTGCCTCACGGGTTGACTCCGATGACTTCGCGCACTCGCAGGTTGACGGTGTCGGCGACGAAGAGGTTGCCATTGCCGTCGAGTGCGATGCCTTCGGGAGCCGAAAGCTGGGCGCTCAGGGCCGGGCCGCCATCTCCCGCCGAACCTGCAGTTCCGGTGCCGGCCAGGGCGCGGATGGTACCGGACAGCATCACCTCACGGAGCCGGTTGTTCCCCGTGTCCGCGATGTAGATCGTGCCGTCGCGTGCCACGGCGACTCCAAATGGGAAGCTCAGTCGTGCTTTGGTCGCTGGTCCGCCGTCCCCAGTGTCTCCGTAGTACTTGCCACCACCGCCCGCGACGGTGGTGATGGTTCCGTTCGTGTCCACCTTACGGATTCGGTTGTTTCCGCTGTCCGCGATATAGAGGTTCCCGTGCCTGTCGACCGCCAGGCCGCCCGGCCGATCGAGCATCGCCCCCGTGGCCGCGGCTCCGTCGTTCGAGTATCCAGCATGGCCGGTGCCCGCGACGACTTTGAGACTCTGGTCACTGAACACGTACCGGTAAACGAGGTTCGCCGACCGGTCGGAGAGATAAATGGTTCCGTTCGCGCCGATGGCCAACCCTCCGACCGGCGGAGGCCAGTATTCTCCGAACTGCGTCGACGACGGCCCCACGATCACCACGAGCGTCATGGTTCGCTCGGGTTCGATCGTCCAAACTTCGAGCTTGCGATTCCAGTTGGTCAGCACGAACGGGCGCCCGTTGGGATCCACCGCGATGTTGCTCGCGTGGCCGATCTTCACCGACGGGCCGAATTTCCCCGCTTCAAGGTCGCTATCCCCGCGTCCGGCCCAGGTGACGATTCGTCCATCGGCCACTCGGCGGATCGCCTGGTTGCGGTAGTCGGCGACATAGATGCTGCCGTCTCTGGAGATTGCGACGTCGCTGGGCAGTGACATCACGGCTGCTGTGGGGCGACCTCCCTCGCCTGAGAAGTAGCCGACACTACCCTCGGTGACGGGAGACGAGCCGGCGACGGTGACTATCGTCGGCCCTTGCGGTCCCTGAAGCTGGAGGACGACCACTGCCTCCACGACCACCAGCACGGCCGCGGCTACGATCAACCATCGGCGGCGGAGCACTCGACTCGGGCGAGAGACTGTCTGGGGTGCCGGTGCCGCGGCTGCGACCGGAGCGGGACTCGGGTCGCCTTGTCGAGTGACCCATGTGGCGATCTGCGCCCGGGTATTCACACCCAGCTTTTCCCGTACGTGCTCCAGGTGGCCGTCCACCGTTCGCTCGGACAGGAACAGCCGTATGGCGATCTCGCGGTTGGTCAGGCCTTCCGCGACGAGCCGCGCCACCTCCAGCTCTCGGCGGCTAAGCCGGACCGGACCGTTCCCCGTAGAGCTCGACCCCATTGCGTGAGCCGTATTGAACCCCAAAACAGGTACCTGACATAGGTACCTGAAGGGGTCCTTTGCCCGCTGTTCGACCTGCCGAATCGTGCCTAGCGTCGGCGTATCGACCCGGCCACCCGGACGGGTCCAACGCCTGAGGAGGCAATCAAGATGGAAACCCGACAGAACCTGAGCCGGTTTTCGACCCGTCCGCTCGTGTTGGTCGTCGCTTTGCTGTGCGCCCTCGCCATCGGGCTCGTGGGCATCTACTCGCTGGGGATCAGAGGTGGCGCAACGAGCGCGGGCACCAGCACGACGTTCAAGTACTACCAGGACCGCCCGGGACCCGACGCCCCATCCCGGAACCAGCCTCAGGCGGTGGAGACCCCGGACCCCTGGGCCGGGCACGGTCACTAAAACCCAAAACATGCGAGCGACAACCAGAGGCCCGGGCGTATCCGGGCCTTTTGTTTCATTCCAAACCACACAACCGATAGTCACATCGACTGATTGAAGGTCGTGACAACCAACCGCTAAACGCACGGGGTATGGTGCGCACCACAGGGACATCGGGCGTGAGAATCGGGCCGCGGCAGCGTTGACCTATATGGCCATGAAGCGCGCCGTCAACACGGTCATCCCTAAACCGTGGCAGTACTTCCTTCGTCTCGCGCTGGTTGGCGTCACCTACTGGGTCGCGGCCCGCCTCAGCTTGAACCTCGCGCTCGTCCACGGCCAGGTCACGCCGCTATGGCCCCCGACCGGGATCGCGCTGGTTGCGATCCTCGTGCTGGGTCGCGGGGTGGCGCCGGGAATCGCACTGGCCGCATTCGCGGTCATGCGCGATGCCGCCGCCCTGATCCTGCTGGGGGCCCTGGTCGGCATGATGGTCAGTGCGACCGTGGGGAGCCTGGTGCTGGTCCTTTCCGGCACGGTACCGGCGAGCAGCTTCGCCGCGACGTGGGCGGTGTGGTGGACCGGCGACGCGATGGGGGTCCTCCTGGTGGCGCCCTTTCTATTGAACCTGCTGCCTCATCGGGGCGCGCCGCCGCTCGGCTGGCGGGGAGCTGCAGAGGTTGCGACTTTGGCCGCTGCGATCGGCCTCGTGACTTACATCCTGTTCCAGAATCGGTACCGGCTCGAGTATCTGGTGCTGCCACTGATCATGGCCGCGGCGTGGCGCTATCGTCTCCGCGGAGCGGCGCCCGCGGCGTTGGTCGCATCGATAGTCGCCATCTGGGCCGCGGTCAACGGCAACGGCCCGTTTGTGCACGAGACCCTCCTCGAGAAGATGGTCACGCTGCAGGCCTTCAACGTGAGCCTGAGCCTTGCTTCATTCCTGCTCGCGTCGTTCGTCGATGCGCGAGAGAAGAACGAGCAGATGTCGCGGCTGTATCAGTCCGCCAGCCTTGCGATCGCGGCCAAGACCGACGCCATCAACGTGGCGGCCCAGGAGCTGGGCGCACCGCTCGCGGTGCTGACCAGCTACCTGGCACTGCTTGCCGACGGCAAGCTTGGACCCGCGCCGGCCAGGTGGACGGCCGTACTCAACGTCATGGCCGACAAGGCCTGGCACGTGAACAGGATCATGACCGACCTGCTCGACGCCGCCCGGATCGAAGCGCACCCGCTCAAGAGCAAGCGCAGCCCTGTGGATCTCCGAGACGTCGTGCTGTCGGCGGTCGAACGGGCGAGGACGCGTGCCGAGCTCAACGGGGCGGACGTCGCGGCCACGCTGGACTCGGAACCTGTGGAGGTGGAAGCCGATGCACGCCAGCTCGGTCGCATCCTGGACAACTTGATCCACAACGGCCTCACCTACGCCGCCCGTCCGCCTCGGCTGAGAGTGAGCGTGACCACAGGTTCCGCCCGGGCCGTCGTTCACGTCACCGACAATGGGGTCGGAATGTCTGAGAGCGAGCGCGCTCGCATCTTTCGGCCGTTTCATCGCGGGAAAGATCCGGCATTCGGCAGCGTACCGGGCTCAGGTCTCGGCCTGTACGTGAGCCGGCAGCTCGCCGAAGCCAACGAGGGCAAGCTGACGCTCGAGCGGACCGAAGTCGGGCTGGGGACCAGCTTTGCGCTCGACCTGCCGCTGGCGAGGCGCGAAGCGGTCAAAAGCAATTGAGGTGCCAATGGGCGGAGAGCTCGCCTGCCATGGGCGCCTATCACGATCGCGAGTGGGGGGTCCCTTCGCACGACGACCGCCACATCTTCGAGCTGCTGATCCTCGAAGGCGCGCAGGCCGGGCTTTCGTGGGCCACCATCCTCAACCGGCGCGATGGCTACCGCCGAGCCTTTGCGTCATTCGACCCTGCGAAGGTGGCAGCGTTCACGGACAAACGTCTCGAAAAGCTGCTCGAGGACACCGGCATCATCCGGAACCGGCTGAAGGTCTATGCCACCCGGACCAACGCGCGGGCATTCGTGAAGGTGCAGGCCGAGTCCGGGTCGTTCGCGGATTACCTCTGGAATTGGGTCGACGGAACCCCGATCGTCAACCACCCTCGGACGTTTGCGGACCTGCCCCCGACAACGGAGCTCTCCGACGGCATCAGCAAGGATCTCAAGCGCCGAGGTTTCACGTTCGTAGGCTCGACGATCGTCTATTCACTTCTCCAGTCCGTGGGCGTGGTCGACGACCATATCGTCGGCTGCTTCTTCAAGACGAAACAGAAATAGGGATCAGGCTCGGCAAAACTGGCAATCGCGCGTCCACGTCATTGGCACCGGGTGGATCATCGTCTCGGGTGCGTCGACGAGCGCACCACGTGCGCGTCCGTACACTGCGACCTCATAGCGCGTGCCCTCCGCCTTCGTGATGCGGCCTTCCCAGAGTCGATATGGCCGCTCCGGATCATGGACGAGCACGCGCTGGCCGACGTTGAATGGAAGCCTGGGCGCCTCGGGCCTCTCCTCGATTTCGATCCCCGCCGCTTCCAATCGTTCGATCTCCGCGCGCACTCTCTCGAGCGAAGCGCCCAGGTCCTGAAGCACGTGGGCGGCGATGCCTTCGCCCTCAATCAGCAGTCCGAGCAGCACGTGCTCCGTGCCGACGTAGTTGCGGCCTAGGCGGTGCGCTTCCTCGAAGGAGATCTCGATGACCTTCTTGACCCGCGAGGTCGGGATGATCTGCTGGATGATGATGCGCTCATTGCTGGCGAGGAGGGATTCGACCGTCTCGCGAACCACGCGGATTTCGACGCGCAGGTTGGCCAGCACCTGAGCGGCCAACCCCTCGTGCTCTCGAAGCAAGCCGAGCAGCAAATGCTCGGTGCCGATATAGCTGTGGCGGGAACGCTCGGCCTCCTCCTGGGCGAGCGTCAGCACCTTCTTGGCGCGCTCGGTGAACCTCTCGAACGGGTAGACGGCAGTACCCCGTTACAAGCGTAGTTCCGGCGTCACCCTCGGCGCGATGTCGTCGCCTGACGTTCGTACAGCGACGCGATCGCGCCCATGTCGAGGCTGCCGGCCGTCTGTGAAGCGCGCTCGAACAGCTCCTCTGTCGCTCGCGTGAGCGGCGTCGTCGCGCCCGTTCTCTTGTAGAGGTCCAGCGCCAGCCGCAGGTCCTTGACCGCATCGCGCAGTGCAAATGAAACGGGCTCATACCGGTGCTCGAGGAACGCGGCCTTGCGCCCGTTCAGGACCGGCGCCATGCGGCTTATCGTCGAGAACACCGTCTCCGCGTCAAGCCCGGCGGCGGTGCCCGCGGCCATCAGCTCCGCGGCCAGCGCGCTGACCCCGGCCAGCATGCTGTTGGCGACCAGCTTCAAAGCCGCGGCGCTGCCGAGGTCTCCGACACGATGGACTTCCCCGAGGTCTTTGAGCACTGGCCGGGCGCGCTCGATTGCGTCTTCGTCGCCGGCCGCAAAGACGACGAGGGTGCCCGCCTCGACGGCGGCGACGCTGCCCAGCACGGGCGCCTCGACGAACTGGGCTCCAGTGCGGGCGATAACGGGCGCGACCTCCTTGCCGATATCAGGTCCAGCGGTGCTCATGTCGACGAACACCTGGCTCTGCGCCGCCTTCGCACCTCCGTCTTCGCCAAGGTATGCCGCCCGGACGGCATTCGCGTCGGTGAGCATCGAAATCACGACGTCAGCATTCCGAGCAGCTTCTGACGGAGTCGCCACGACCTTGCCGATAAGGAGGGCTTCCGCGCGCTCGCGAGTGCGGTTCCAGAGAGTGAGCTCGTGGCCTGCCGCAGCAAGCCGCCGGGCCATCGCGCCGCCCATCTTTCCAGTCCCGAGAATCGCGACTCGCATCACGAACCTCCCTCACCGGGCCGTTCGATGGCGCCGGTGATCCCGTGCCAGCTCACGACCCACCCTACCGCAATCTCGGCCCGAAACGGAGGCGGCCCCATCGGCGGGGCCGCCTCAGATGCCCTGACGAACTACAGGACGCTGATCGAGCCGCTGACGACGCTGCCGATGAAGGCGTAACCGTCAGACAGCACCAGCGAATAAGTTGCCGGGATCAATCCGTCGTGGTCCACCACGACCAGGGTGAATGTGACCGGAAGGCCATTGTCCAGGCCAGTACCGGTCATGGTCGCGGTCCGACCGTCGGCAGCGGTGGTGAAGGCTGCCGCATCGACTGAGCTGGACTGGAAGTTGTGGCCTTGCTGATCGTCCTGGTGAGAAACGCTGTCGGAGGCGTCCTTGCCGCATCCGTGCTTGTGGAACTTCCCGTGGCTGTGCCCGCCTGATGCGCTCTGAACGTCAGAGTCGCCATCAGAGTTGTGCTCGTCGCACTGCTCGCTGTTGAAGCTGGCGTAGCTGAGGTTGTCGATGAGGAACCCCTTGAGGCGGTTCAGCGGATGGGTCTCGCCCTGGCCGCCGCCGACCCTGAACAGCATGGAATCGACGGTCCGGCTCTGATCGTGCGCAGAGTCAAAAGGCACTCCGCCGCCCGATTCGGTGCACCAGCGGAAGTAGTCTTCCCAGCTGGTGCCGGTATGCACGTGCTTGCCGTCGACCAACACCTGCACCACGTCGTTGCGCGGTCCGTCCACGAAGTCCATGGTCAGCTGCACGCTGTGAGCCTCTCGACGGTCGAGACCGCTCGCGACCATGGTTTCGGTGAAGGTGTCTTCCGCGCTGCAGCCGGCCGCTGGCTCGGCCAGTGAGCCATAGGGCGCTCTGTCTTGATAGTCGTCGAAGAAAACCCTGAGTCCTGACGTGTCGTCTTCGAGCCGGATGTAGCTCATGCGAGCGCCATCTCCGCGGTCAGGCGACATCGAGATGTACGAGCAAAGGGTATCGACTGCGGTTGTGCAGTCTGTGCCCGGGCCGGTGGGATCGGCCGAGGCGAAAGCCCATTGCACGTCGAAGTGGTTCTGGCGTACGCCGCCGGAGAACGTGAGCACGCCATTGCCGTTGAGCGCCATCGTCTCGCCGGCCTCGTTCTTGAGCGAGGGCGAGAAAGGCATGTCACCAAACGAACCCGAGGTGTATGCATTCGATATGCGCCAGCTTTGAGTGCCGAAGGACTCAGGCGCGCCGGGTCCATTGGTCACGATGGCCTGGTCGATGAGGGGATTGATGGGGATGCCCGGCGGGTTCTGGCCCTGCCATATGGGGCCCGATGACGGCTGGCCGTCTATCGAGCCGGGCACATACCCTTGCCCAGGCTCGAAGTTGATGGCCAGGCTGTCCGCGTAGACGATCCCCACCCCTCCAATCCACAGCGCGACCGCAGCTGCACACGAAATGACGCGCTTCAAGGTCGAATTACCCCCTTCAAAACAGCCCGACGAGGACGAATCGGTCAGAGGGCGCGGGAGGCGCACGTTCGGGGGCAACCATGGCCAGCGGG
>VBHB01000168.1 GCA_005880315.1 Chloroflexota bacterium
GAATCCCTGCCATGGGACTAAAACCGGCTCCTGGGGAATAAAGGAGTAGCTGTGTCCGAGGGTTTGATCATCGTGGAGTCGCCTGCCAAGGCGCGGACTCTGAAGCGGTTCCTGGGGGATCGTTTCGACGTTCGCGCGTCGATGGGCCACGTCCGCGACCTCCCCGAAAAGGAGATCGCGGTGGACGTGGAGGCGGGCTTCAAGCCTCGCTACGAGGTGGTCGAGAGCCGGCGCAAGACCATCAGCGAGCTGACCTCGGCGACCAAGAAGGACCGCCAGAACGTGATCCTGGCCTCCGACCCGGACCGGGAGGGAGAGGCGATCGCCTGGCACCTGGCCGAGGTGTTGAAGCTGAAGGACCCGAAGCGCATCGAGTTCCACGAGATCACCTCGGACGCCGTCCGCAAGGCGCTCGAGTCTCCACGGGAGATCGACATGCGCCTGGTCAACGCCCAGCAGGCCCGCCGCGTGGTCGACCGCCTGGTCGGCTACCGCCTGAGCCCCTTCCTCTGGAGCAAGGTCCAGAAGGGCATCGGCGCGGGCCGCGTGTCTTCGGTCGCCCTCCGCCTGGTCGTCGACCGCGAAGAGGAGATCCGGAAGTTCGTTCCGGTCGAGTCGTGGACGATCGACGTCGAGCTCTCCAAGCTGGCCGACGAGCGCCTCTTCCTGGCGCGTCTCAACCGGCCCAAGAACGCACCGGGCAGCACCGACGCCGAGGCCAAGCTCGAGGTCAAGACCCAGGAGGAGGCCGACTCGATCGTGCGCGCCCTCGAGGGCGCCGCCTACCGGGTCCTCGGAGTCGAGAAGAAGCGCCGGACGAAGAGCTCATACCTGCCATACATCACATCGACGCTGCAGCAGGACGCATCCAGCCGCCTTCGCTTTCGGCCTCGCAACACGATGCGAATCGCGCAGCAGCTTTACGAGGGCATCGAGCTCGGCGACGAAGGGTCGACGGGTTTGATCACGTACATGCGCACCGACTCGACGCGCATCTCCGCCGAGGCCGAGGCGAAGGCGAAGGGGTTCGTCAAGGACCAGTTCGGCGAGAAGTATGTCGGCGGGCCGAGGGCCGCCAAGGCAGGCGCCACCGTGCAGGATGCGCACGAGGCCATCCGGCCGACCGACGTCGGCCGCACGCCCGAGTCGATCCGCAAGTACCTCACCCCCGACCAGCACAAGTTGTACGACCTCATCTGGCGGCGGTTCGTCGCCAGCCGCATGGCGCCCGCCGTCTACGACCAGACGCAGGCCGAGATCGAGGGCGCCGACTACATTTTCCGAGCCACGGGTTCGGTGCTCGCGTTCGACGGCTTCTACAAGGTGTGGGAGCGCGACGAGAACGGCGAGACCGAGCTACCCGAGCTGGTCGATGGCGAGGATCTCACCTACCACGGCATCAAGCCCGAGCAGCACTTCAGCCAGCCGCCGCCGCGCTATTCGGAGGCGACGCTGATCAAGGAGCTCGAGCAGCGCGGCATCGGCCGGCCGTCGACATACGCGCCGATCGTCGAGACGATCAAAGACCACGGCTACGTGGAGATCAAGGAGCGCCGGCTGCACCCGACACGCATCGGCGAGGCCGTGAACGCGATCATGGTCGACCACTTCAAGGTCATCTCCGACGACGACTACACAGCAACGCTGGAGAAGCGACTCGACGCGGTCGAGCATGGCACCCAGGAGTGGGTGCCGGTGGTGAGCGACTTCTACGGTCCCTTGCAGAAGATGCTCACGGCCGCTGAGAAGGCGATGCCGGCCGATACCGACGAGGAATGCCCTCTGTGCCATGAAGGACACCTCGTCTTGAAGGCGAGCCGGTTCGGGCCTTTCATGGGCTGCTCGCGATACCCCAAGTGCAAGTTCCGCCGGGCGATGTCGCCGAATGGCGAGGTGCCGGAACCCAAGCTGCTCGACGAGCCGTGCCCTGTGTGTGGCAAGCCCTTGCAGCAGCGCACGGGTCGCTACGGAGAGTTCGTCGGGTGCTCGGGCTATCCGGATTGCAAGTACATCAAGCGCGATGCCGCGCAGGCGGAGGCGAAGCCCACCGGTGAGAAATGCCCGCAGTGTGGGGAAGGGCAGCTGGTGGAGCGCACCGGCCGCTACGGCCCGTTCCTCGCCTGCTCGCGGTACCCCGAATGCAAGTACCGCGCCAACATCGGCAAGGACGGCAAGGTGCGCGAAGGCCCGAAGGTCCTCGACGAGCCGTGCCCGATCTGCGGCAAGCCGATGGTCGAACGGCGTGGGAGGTATGGGCCGTTCAAGTCGTGCTCCGACTACCCCAAGTGCCCTGGGCCCAAGGGCGTCAAGAAGGCCGAGAAAGCCGAGGTCTAAAAGGCGCGTCGCGCGGGGCGGCTCCGGTTAGAGTGGGCGCGGCCCATGCGAAAGGCGGCTCTTTACGCGGCGATGACGGCGATGCTCGTGGCATGCGGCCAGCCCACCAGTCCCACGGTCGTGCACTTCACGACCCCCTCCGCGGACGCTTCCGCGAACCCGTCGGCAAGCGCCGTCACGCCGGCGGGCACGACCCCGGCAGCCTCGCCCCCAGCGGCCGCAAGCAGCCTGACCGGCAGCTACGGCATCTTGATCTCCGGCGGCCACGTCGAGCTCGTCAAGGCGGACGCAAGCATTGCCGCCACCGCACCAATCGCAGCTCCGACCGTCCAGTACTGCTCGTCGAACAATGACGGCGCCATGGAAGCTCCGCCGGTGAGCGCGAGCAATCGCCAGGTGTACTTTCGTGACGGCGATACCCGGATCCGCCGCCTCACGCCTCCGTCCGGCGCCGCCGACGTGACCACTGTTCCGGGCGGATCCACACAGGTGAGCTTCTTCTCGGTGAGTCCCGACGACCAGCGCATCGCCGTCGTGGTGGAAGACATCTCCGCGGCGAGCACGATCTCGCTGCGGCTCTACGTCGAAGACCTCGTCGGCCACGGCCACCATGCCGACATCTTCACGACGACTCAACCGAAAGGGAAGACTGGCACCACGCTCTGGCCGATGGGCTGGCACAACGGAGCTCTTGTGCTCGCGGTGGTCATCGCGTGCACATTCGAGCCCGCCGGGCTCACGCCGTCCTCGTGGCACGTATCCAACGCCTCGACGGCCGTCCGGATTGCCACCGTCAACGCAAGTAATTGCACGTTGAGCAACTGGCCTTCGCCGGTTGGTGTGGGCTGCGTCAACTATTCGTCAGGGGCGACGACTCTCTATGACTGGGCGGGCAAAGTGACCTCCGTCACCGGGCCCGGGTCGACCGGATCCAACTTCACTCAGTCAGGCTTGTCGCCCGCCGGCAACAGCATCTTTTTCGCCACCGGGGCGGGCATCGGCGCTCCAGCACCGGCAACGGGAATCGTCCAACTGGGTCCGGGGCCGTACGCGACAATCCAGGGGCACATGGCGTGCAGCTGGATCGACGAGGACCATCTCCTGGCCCCTGACGGCGTGATTCAGTTCCCCGCCGAGACACCCGGAAACGTCCACGTCAACGCCACCTTCAAGGCGCTCGCGGCCGCAGGCAGCTGCGCGGGGCGGTTTCCGGGCGGCCTCTGATTCGACTTCCGGGCCCTGGGTATACTTCCAACGCCAGTCTCAACCGACTGAGTTAGCACGCCCGGGGCAATGCTCCTGTCCTTGATTCAAGGCCAGAACCGGGCGGAAGTGGAACAGGGAGGCAATCGAAACGTGGCTCAGGTGACCCTGAAGCAGCTGCTGGAGGCCGGTGTCCATTTCGGGCATCAGACCAGCCGCTGGAACCCAAAGATGCGGACCTACATCTTCACCGCACGCAACGGCATCCACATCATCGACCTGCAGAAGACCGTCAGGCTCCTCGACGATGCGTGGGACTTCGTGCGCGGCGTCGCCGCAAGTGGGCGGCCCGTGCTCTTCGTGGGCACGAAGAAGCAGGCGCAGGAAACAATCCAGACCGAGGCAGCCCGATGTGGCATGTACTTCGTCAACCGGCGCTGGATGGGCGGCATGCTCACCAACTTCAGCACGGTCAAGAAGCGCATCGACCGGCTGCACGAGCTGCGCCGAATGCAGCAGGAAGGCCAGTTCGAACAGCTTTCGAAGAAGGACGCCAAGAAGCTGCAGGACGAGCTCGACCGATTGATGTTCCACTTCGACGGCATCGCCGACATGAAGCGGCTGCCGGGGGCGCTCTACGTGGTCGATCCGCGCAAGGAGCACATCGCGGTCACCGAAGCGAACCGCTTGAAGATCCCTGTGGTGGCGATCGTCGACTCCAACTGCGATCCCGACCTCATCACCTACGTCATCCCCGGCAATGACGACGCCATCCGCGCCGTGAAGCTGTTGACCGGCAAGATCGCCGACGCGTGCCAGGACGGCCGCCAGGAGGCGCAGGCACGCGGCGAGATCCTGCCCGAGCCCGAAGAGCGCGAGTTTCTGGAGACGCCCAGGTACGAGGAGATCGAGGAGTATCTCGAGGACGAAGAGGACTACCTGCCGACCGTGTCGGAGGAGGAGTTCATCGGTGGCCGCACCCCCGATGAAGAGGAAGCGCGCTGATGGCGGGGGTTCCAATGGAGCTCGTCAAGAAGCTCCGCGAGATGTCAGGCGCGGGAATGATGGACTGCAAGAACGCGCTCGAGGAGGCCGAGGGCGACCTCGAGAAGGCCTACACCATCCTTCGCGAGAAGGGAATCGCCAAGGCGGCCAAGCGAGCCGGGCGGTCGACCGGCCAGGGCGTCGTCGAGGCATACCTGCACCGCACCACTCCCGACTACCCGCCGCAGGTTGGCGTGCTGGTCGAGGTCGACTGCGAGACCGACTTCGTCGCCAAGGGCCAGGAGTTCCGAAAGCTGGCCAAGGAGATCGCCCTTCAGATCGCCGCCACCAGCCCTCGTTGGGTCTCCCGCGACGACATCCCTGACGAGGTACTTGTCGAGGAGCGTGCGATCTACCAGCGCAAGGCCGAGCTCGACGGCACCCCGCCGCAGGCCGTCGCCAAGCGCGTCGACGGGCAGGTCGAGAACTTCATCAAGGAGACGGTTCTGCTGGAGCAGCCATACTTTCGGGAGACCAAGCACACGGTCAAGGACCTGATCGCGGAGAACATCTCGAAGCTGCAGGAGAACATCGTGGTGCGCCGGTTCGCCAGGTTCAACGTTCGCGAGGCTGATGATGAGAGCGCCGACGGCGACCAGGGCGTTCCCGCGTCGGCAGCCGGCCGCAGCTGATGCGCTGATGGGCGATCGAACACCGAAGTACAACCGCATCCTGCTGAAGCTGAGCGGTGAGGCCCTCGGTGGGAAGCGCGACTACGGCATCGACCTCGCCGTGGTGCAAACCATCGCCGGCCAGGTCAAGCGGGTCCACGAGATGGGCGTGCAGATCGCGCTCGTGGTGGGCGGCGGCAACATCTTTCGTGGGCTCGCTGCCAGCGAGAAGGGGTTCGACCGCGCGACCGGCGACTACATGGGCATGCTCGCCACGGTCATCAACTCGCTGGCGCTGCAGGATGCGCTCGAGCGCACCGGCATCCCGGCGCGCACGATGACCGCGATCCAGATGCCGCAGGTCGCGGAGCCATACATCCGCCGCCGTGCGGTTCGCCATCTCGAGAAGGGACGAGTCGTCATCCTGGCCGCAGGCACAGGCAACCCCTACTTCACGACCGACACCACCGCGGCGCTTCGCGCAGTCGAGATCGAGGCGGACGTCATCCTCAAGGCCACCAAGGTCGATGGCGTCTACACCGCCGACCCGAAGCTCGATCCGAAGGCGGTCAAGCTGGAGCATCTCGACTACCTCGAGGTGCTGAACCGCGGCATCGAGGTGATGGACAACACAGCGCTGACGCTGTGCATGGACAACAACGTCCCCATTGTCGTCTTCAATCTCCTCGAGCCGGGCAACATCGAGCGCGTCGTCCAGGGAGAGGAGATCGGCACTTTAGTAGGAGCCATGGGATGATCGACCCGATCGTCCGCGACGCCGAGTCGAAGATGTCGAAGTCGGTGGATCACTTCGGGGCAGAGCTGGCCACGATCAGGACCGGCCGAGCCAACCCGGCCCTGATCGACAAGGTCATGGTCCCGTACTACGGCACCCCCACACCGCTCAACCAGCTGGCGCAGATCAGCGCCCCCGAGCCTCGGCTCCTGGTCGTGCAGGTCTACGACAAGAGCCAGATCGGCGCGGTCGAGAAGGCGCTGCGCTCCGGGGAGCAAGGGCTGAACCCGGCGAGCGACGGCCAGGTCATCCGGGTCCCCATTCCTCCGCTCACGGAGGAGCGCCGCAAGGAATACGTCCGGCTCGTGCGCCACAAAGCCGAGGAGGCGCGGGTGGCGATCCGCAACGTACGCCGCGACGAGCTCCACCGCATCGACGCCATGCAGAAGCAGGGCGAGGTCCCGGAGGATGAGGCGAAGCGCGCCCACGCCCGGCTCCAGAAGCTCACCGAGAGCCATGTGGAGCGGGTGGACGGCCTCGCCGGCAGGAAAGAAGCCGAGGTCATGGAGGTCTAGGCTCGGACTTCACCTCCCCACGCAGTGGGGAGGTCGGCTTCGCGGAGCGAAGCCGGGTGGGGAGCATCAAGTCCCCGGGGGCCGCTTCCTCCCGCGTACTCTTTCAGCGCTTGGACTCGTCAGTTCCCCGGCACATCGGAATCATCATGGACGGCAATGGCCGCTGGGCCCGCCGCCGCGGGCGCCCGGCCAGCTTCGGTCATCGGGCCGGCGTCCGCGCGATCAAGCGGGCGCTCGAAGGCTGCGAGCAGCTTGGCGTCGAGGTGCTCTCCGTCTACGCCTTCTCGACCGAGAACTGGACCCGGCCGCGCGCCGAGGTGCGGGCCTTGATGAGGCTGTTCCACGAGACCATGCAGCGCGAGATAGACGAGATGCACCGCCGCGGTGTGCGCATCGTGGTCAGCGGACGCAGAGACGGACTCTCGTCGCGAATGCGCGATCGCATCGAGGAGGCGGTGGCGCGCACGGCAAACAACACCAACGGGGTCCTCAACGTGTGCCTCAATTACGGCGGCAGAGCCGAGCTCGTTGACGCGGTGCGGAACCTGGTCCGCGATCACGTACCCCAGCAGCAGATCGACGAGGCGGCCATCTCGTCGCGCCTCTACGTCCCGGACCTTCCCGACCCCGACCTCATCATCCGTACCGCGGGCGAGAGCCGGGTCAGCAACTTCCTGCTCTGGCAGTCGGCCTACGCCGAGATGCTGGTGACCGAGACCCTGTGGCCTGACTTCGACGTCGACGACCTGAAGGCCGCGATCGCGGAGTTCAACTCGCGGACGCGCCGCTTCGGTGGGCGACCGGAGATCGAGTCGCCGGCGGCCGGAGCCGCATCGCGGTGACGACTCGCAACGCCTACCTGGCCGGAATGAAACCCAGCCCGCTCACGGTCCGGATCTTGAGCGCCGCGGTGTTCCTCGGCCTCGTCCTGATCGGCGTCTACGCCGGCATCTACGGCGTGTACTCGCTCGTCCTCATCCTCGGCGGCCTCGCGTTGTGGGAGTTCCTCGGCCTCTCGGAAGCCATGGGTTCGCACGCGCCGGCCTGGCTTCTGTTCCCGCTTGGTGCGTTTTTCGCCTTCAGCGGCACCGTGCTCAAGGAGATCGACGTCACCCTGGTCCTCGCGCTCGCACTGGTCGGCGGCCTCGCCGGATTCCTGGTCGTGCCCGGCCGGCGCCAGGGCCTGGGCAGGTGGGCGATGGGACTGGCGGGCGCGCTTTACATCGGCATGCCGTTCAACTTCTATCTTCTGCTGTACACATCGAAACCCCACGGCCTCGTGTGGACGCTGTTCACGATCCTCGCCGTCATCGCCAACGACGCCGCGGCTCTGCTGGTCGGCAGCCGCATCGGGCGGCACCCCTTCTTCGCCACGATCAGCCCGCACAAGACGGTCGAAGGCGCGGTCGCCGGGGTCGTGGCTTCGGTCGTCACGATGCTGATCGGGGCGTCCGTAATCATCGGCCTGCCGCCACTCCACGCAATTGCGATCGGCGTGCTCGTGGGCGTCAGCGCGCTGGTGGGCGACCTCGTCGAATCGCAGATGAAGCGCATCGCCGAGGTCAAAGACTCCTCACACCTGATTCCGGGCCACGGCGGGGTCCTCGACCGCCTTGATTCGATTCTCTTTCCTCCGATCCTCGTCTACTTCTATCTGTCGATGTTTCAGCTGATCCACTGGTGACGCGCCTTCTCAACATCGTCATCCTCGGCGCCACCGGCTCCATCGGCCGGCAGACGCTCGACGTCATCGATCGCAATCCGGAGCGCCTGCGGCTGTTCGGGCTCACCGAGGGCCGGCGCTCGGCGAGCCGGCACGCCGAGTACGTCATCCAGGGCCAGGCCGGTGAGCCCGACTTCGATGCGCGCGTCAACGAGATGGTCACCGACCCGCGATGCGACCTGGTGGTCGTCGCCATCCCGGGAGCGCGGGCCCTGGCCCCCACCATGGCTGCGCTGGAGGCGGAGAAGCAGATCGCTCTAGCGACCAAAGAGGTGCTGGTGATGGCGGGCGCGCTCGTAATGAAAGCCGCCGGGGCCGGCGGCATCCGGCCGATCGACTCGGAGCACAGCGCCATCTGGCAGTGCCTGTGGGGCGAGCGAAAAGAGAGCATCCGCCGGCTGATCATCACCGCGAGTGGCGGTCCGTTCTGGGCCCACCCCGATCTCGACCTCGACCAGGTGACCGTTGAGCAGGCGCTGAATCACCCGCGGTGGTCGATGGGCCCGAAGGTGACCGTCGACTCCGCGACCCTGATGAACAAAGGCCTGGAGGTGATCGAGGCCCACCATCTGTTCGGTGTGCCCCTGAACAACATCTCGGTCGTCGTCCACCCGCAGAGCGCGGTTCACTCCCTGGTCGAGTTCGTGGACGGCTCCCTGAAGGCGCAGCTCGGGCGCCCTGACATGCGCCTTCCAATCTCGATCGCGCTGGCCTTCCCCGACCGCCTCGCGGACGCGATCCCGCCCCCCAATCTCGAGGAGCTGGGGCCGCTCGAGTTCTACCCGCTCGACGAGACGCGCTTTCCAGCTGTGCGGCTGGCGCGAAGGGCGGCCCACGCCGGCGGCGGGCGCCCGGCGGTCCTGAATGCCGCCAACGAGGAGGCCGTGAACGCCTTTTTGGCGGGCGAGATCCCGTTCAGCGGCATCATCCGGACCGTGGAGCGCACCCTGGAGGCGTTCGCGGGCGGCGGCGAGGACCTGGAGGGCATCCTGGAGGCCGATCGCTGGTCGCGCGCCTATGTGAAGGAGACCCGGGGCATACTCCGGTAGTCTGGAAGGCGTGCCGCAGGTAACCAGCGGGATCGTGGGCGTGGTCGCCATTGCGGGGGCCTTCCTGATCCTGATCGCTCCCCACGAGGGCGGTCATTTCGCCTTGGCGAAGCTTTTCAAGGTGCGCGTGATCGAGTTTTCGATCGGCGCCGGCACCAAGTTGCTGTCCTTCACCGGGGGCGGCACCCTGTACGCGATCCGGCTTTTGCCCATCCTCGGCTACGTCCGCATGGGCGGCATGGAAGCCGACGATTTCAACGAGCCCAACGGCTTCCACTCCAAGACTGCGCTGCAGAGGATCGCGATCCTCGCCGCCGGCCCCGCGGCCAACTTCCTGGTCGCGATCCTGCTCACGACCGGCTACGGCCTCACGCAGCTCAATGACGACCCTGGCAAGGTAGTGAGGGTGATCCCGGGTACGCCGGCCGCAATGACCGGTGTTCGCGTCGGCGACCACATCCGCGCCGTCAACAGCAAGCCTGTCACCGGCCCCGGCTACATCCAGGAGCAGGAGAAGGCGGCCCCCGGCAAGCCTATCGTCCTCACCGGCTATCACTCCGACGGTAAGTCGTTCACCTACATCCTCGCGCCCGTGTGCGACACGAGCAACGCCTGTTACGTCGGCATCGGCGTAGCAGGGCTGGTTTCCGTGCAGTCAGCCGTCACCAATGGCGTTGAGTTCCCGGTCAACGCCATCGGCGGGATCACCCAGGGCCTCGGGGCCCTCGTGACCGGTAAGGTCCCCGGAGGGCTCTTCGGCCCCCAAGGACTCACCGGCCCGATCGGCATCGCCGCCATCACGGAGCAGACCGTGAGCCAGGGCCCGACCGACTACATCCTGCTCGTCGCGATCCTGTCCGTGGCTCTCGGCTTCACCAACCTTCTGCCCGTGCCCGCGCTCGACGGAGGCCGCATCGTCGTGGTGCTGATCGAGGCGCTGCGGCGGAGGCCGTTCGACCGTAAGAGCGAGCTCAACTTCCAGCGCTGGGGCCTCGTCGCATTGCTCGGGCTCGCGGCGATCATCAGCTTCCTCGACATCCAGCGCATTGCCACCGGCCAGTTCCTGGGCGGGCATTGATGACGCACGTCGCAAGACGCAAGTCGATACCGGTCAACGTCGGCGGGGTGGTCATCGGCGGCGCGGCGCCCATCGCGGTGCAAACGATGACCAAGACCGACACGCGAGACGTCAAGGCGACTCTGCGCCAGATCCACGAGCTCAAGGAGGCCGGCTGCGAGATCGTCAGGCCGGCGGTGCCGGACCACGAAGCTGCGGAGGCGCTGAAGGAGATCGTCAAGGGCTCGCCGCTGCCGGTGATCGCCGACATCCATTACGACCACACGCTCGCTCTGATGGCGATCGATGCCGGCGTGCATTGCCTGCGCCTCAACCCCGGCAACATCCCCGACCGCGACAAAGTGGTCAAGGTGGTCACCGCCGCCAAGGAGCGGCAGATCCCGTTCCGCATCGGCGTCAATGCCGGCTCGCTGCCCGAAGAGGTGCATAAGAGCCTGCGCGAGCAGCACCAGATCAACCGCGACGACCGCGAGCGGACAGCCGACCGCATGGTCGAGGTGGCGCTCGGCCACTGCAAGATCCTCGAGGAGCTCGACTACGGGCCGGGGTTCATCAAGGTGTCGCTGAAATCGACCGACGTGTGGACCAACATCATGGCCAACCGCAAGTTCGCGGCAGCGCGCGCGTATCCGATCCACCTCGGCGTGACGGAATCCGGACCCGTCGAGGCGGGCAGCATCCGCAGCGCCGTGGGCATGGGCATCCTTCTCAGCGAAGGCATCGGCGACACGATCCGCGTCTCGCTCGCGACCTCCGATCCCCGCGAAGAGGTGCGGGTCGCCCACGAGATCCTGAAGACGCTCGCCTTCCGGAATGAGAGCGCGACTCTGGTCGCTTGCCCAACATGCGGCCGCCTCGAGTACGACATGGTGCCGACGGTCAAGGCCGTCGAGGCGCACATCGCCAGGCTGAAGGTGCCGATCACAGTGGCGGTGATGGGCTGCGTCGTCAACGGCCCGGCCGAGGCTCGCCACGCCGACATCGGCGTCACAGGCGGCCGCGGGAAGGGAGTGATCTTCAAGAAAGGTAAGCTCTACAAGACCGTGGCCCAAGAAGATTTGCTTGCCGTGCTCCTGGCTGAGATCGACGCGATCGCCATCGAGCACGCCCCGGCCCCGCTCCCGTCTTAGCCCTGGCCTCCCCACCTGTGGGGAGGTGGCGCAGCGCGAAGCGCCGCGCCGGTGGGGCCTATGCCGGAGCACAACCAACATCGCGACTGTTCAAACTTGTGACCTACTGAGATGAAAGAAGCCGTGGAAGAGCAACAGGATTTCGTGAAGGACATCACCAAGATGTCCGACGACTTCGACCGCTGGTACACGGACGTCGTCCGCAAGGCCGAGCTGGCCGACTGGTCGGGCGTGCGCGGAATGATGGTCGTCCGTCCCTATGGGTGGTCGATGTGGGAGACGATCACGCGCGCCTTCGACGACATGATCAAGGAGAGCGGGCACGAGAACTGGGCGTTCCCTCTGCTCATCCCTCGCTCGTTCCTGATGAAGGAGGCCGAGCACATCGAGGGCTTCGCGCCCGAGGTCGCATGGGTGACGAGGGCGGGCGCCGGCATGGAAGAGCTCGAGGAGCCGCTCGCCGTCCGGCCAACGTCGGAGACGATCGTGGGCTCGCTGATCAGGCGCTACATCCAGAGCCATCGCGACCTGCCCAAGCTGACGAACCAGTGGAACAGTGTCGTGCGCTGGGAGATGCGCTCCCGTCTCTTCCTGCGCTCGCGCGAGTTCTGGTGGCAGGAAGGGCACACCTTCCACGCCTCGGCGCAGGAGGCTGTGGAGGAGGCGGACCTGATCCTGGGCTACTACCGCTCCATCGCCGAAGACTGGCTGGCGGTTCCGGTCCTCAGCGGTAAAAAATCGCCCGCGGAAACGTTCCCGGGCGCGATTCACACCCTTACGGTCGAAGGTCTCATGCGCGACGGGCTCGCGCTGCAGATGGGCACCTCGCACTATTTCGGGCAGAACTTCGCGCGCGCCTACGACATCTCTTTCTCGAACACCAGCAACGAACGCGAGCTCTGCTACTCGACGTCGTGGGGGATCAGCACGCGTCTCGTCGGAGCGCTCGTAATGGCGCACGGCGACGATTCCGGCCTCATCGTCCCGCCCAAGGTGGCGCCAATCCAGGTGGTCGTGGTGCCGATCTTCAGAGACGACGAGACGCGCCGCAAGGTCGAGGCGTTCATCGAAAGCTGGGCTCGCGGCCTCAAGGCGGCCGGGATCCGTTATCGCGTCGACTGGCGCGATGAGAGGCCCGGAGACAAGTACGCGCACTGGGAGCTCAAGGGCGTGCCACTGCGCCTCAACGTGGGCGGGCGCGACGTCGACGCCGGCCAGGTCGAGCTGGTGGACCGGCTCTCACGCGAGCGCCGGCCCGTGCCGGTGGCGGGAATCGCCGAGCGCCTGCGCGTCGAGCTCGACGCGTTCCAGACCCGGCTGTACTCTCGCGCTCAGCAGTTCCAGCGCGACAACACATTCGAGCTGTCGACGCTGGCCGAGGTGGTCGCGCACTTCAGGGAGCGTGCCGGGTTCGTGTGGGCTGCATGGTGTGGCGACGCCGAGTGCGAGGCCAATATCAAGGCCGAGGCGGGCGGCGTGACCATACGCACGATCGACCCAGACGAGAAGCCGTCCGGCGACTGCCTGGTCTGCGGCAAACCCGCAAAATATCGCGTTTCGCTCGCCAAGGCTTATTAGCAAGGGGAAAGGCCATGAGCACGCTGAAGAACCGGCCGAACACCGCACTCCTCGTCATCGATGTGCAGAACGGTGTCGTCAACGGCAATCACAAGCGTGACTCTGTCGTCGCCAACGTTGGCACCCTCGTCGAAAAGGCGCGGCGGGAACGGGTTCCGGTCGTCTGGGTCCAGCACTCTGACGAGGGGCTTGCGAGGGGGAGCGACGACTGGCGGATCGTCCCCGAGCTGGCTCCAGGCGACGCCGAGCCACTCGTGGAGAAGAGCTACGGCGACTCCTTCGAAGACACCACCCTCGAGACCGTGCTGTCGGGACTCGGAGTCGGGCGCCTCGTCGTTGTCGGCGCTCAGACCGATGCGTGCATCCGCTCCACGCTCCACGGCGCGTTCGTCAGAGGCTACGACGCCACCCTTGTCAGCGACGCCCACACGACGGAGGACCAGACGGCATGGGGGGCGCCGCCGCCGGACAAGGTCATCGCCCACACGAACCTGTACTGGAAATACCAGACGGCGCCGGGGCGGACCGCCGGGACCGTCGAGACCAACGAGGTGGACTTCAGAAGCTAGTCGCTGGAAACGGGGTTTTCGAACGCGCCGATCGCAGGGGCGTCGCGGTACAGCGATTCCTGCGGGATGAGCGTCAGTGTGCCGTTGTGCATCGCGTCTAGCACCGCCTCGGCCACGTCGGGGTGGAAATGGGTGCCCGCGCCTTCCCGCACTTGCTGGATGGCGACGTCCAGCGACATGCCTCTGCGATACGGCCGGTCGGAGGTCATGGCATCGATGGCGTCCGCGGCGCTCACGATCCACGCGAACATCGGCAGGTCGTCTCCCTTCTTGCGGTCGGGGTAGCCCTTGCCGTCATAACGCTCATGGTGTGAGCGCACGATGACGAGCTCGTCGGTGAGCATCTTCAAGCCGCTGAGGATGTTGAAGCCGACCGTCGTGTGCTCGCGCATCTTGGCGAACTCTTCGTTGGTGAGCTTGCCGGTCTTTTGCAGCACAGCGTCGGGGACACCGACCTTGCCGATGTCGTGCAGCCGGCAGCCACGCTCGAGACGGACCCACGCATTCTGGTCCTTGGGCGAGTATTTCATCTGCCGCGCGATCATCAGCGAGTACTCCGTCACCCGCACCGAATGCCCGGCGGTGTAGGGATCGCGGGCGTCGACCGTGTTGGCCAGCGCTTCCAGCGACGCGAGGATGACCTCTTCGCGATCCTCGAACAGGCGCGCATTGTCGATCGCCACCGCGGCCTGCGCCGCCAGCTCCGTGACCAGGTTTCGGTGATCGGGTGTGAACGCGTGCCCGACCTGGTAGTTGGCCAGGAAAACCACCCCGTTGGGTTTGCCACGGAGGGTGATCGGGACGCAAAGCACCGCACGCGGGTTCAGCGGACTGTCCTTCTCGGCGGCAGAGCTCGACATCGCTTCCATGTAGGCCTTGCCGGAGGCCATCACCTCTCGGCAGATGTCCCCGCCGAGGCCGAGGGCGAGCTTTTCCGCCGTCGACGAGTCGGTCCCGAAGCCCCCCTTGAGGATCAGGCGGCCTGATTCTTCGAGGGCGAGGCAGCCGATCTGCGCCGACGACGCCTTGGCGGCGCCCGCCAGCACCTGCTGGAGCACCTGGTTGAGGTCGAGGGTGGAGGTGGCAGCCTGCAGCGCCTCCTGGAGGTTCTTCAGCTCCCAGATGCTGCGCTGGTTGTTGTCGTAGAGCTCAGCGTTTCTCACCGCCACGACGCCCTGGTTGCCGAGCGTGGCGAGTACGCGCTGATCGTCTGTCGTCCACTCGCGTTTCTTGACGTCGAAGACCGACAGCGTGCCCCACAACCTGCCGTCCTCGAGCATCGGGACGCAGATCGCCGCTTTCAGCCCGTAAGCGACGAGGTCAGGCGGCGAACGCAGGTCGAAGCTCGCCGAGATGTCGGCCACGGCGGTACTGCGGCCGGCCAGCATCACTGCGCCGACTATGCCTTGGCCGTTTTGAAACTCGAGCGAGTCGACGGTTGCAGGAAAGCCCAGCGACATGATCACGGACTGGTTGGAGTCGGGGGTGCTCCTGGTCAGGAGGCCCGCAGTGCCGCCGGTGACTCGCACTGCTGTCTCCAGAGTCTTCTGCTCGAGGACCAAAGAGCCCTGGGTCACGGTCGTCAGGGCCTGGGAGACTTCGCCCAGGGCGTCGAGCGCCGTGTCGAGCTTGGAAGCCTGGCCCGTGACCACCTGCAGGATGCGCGAGTTCTCGACCGCCACTCCGGCGATCGATCCGAGCTCGGTCAGCGCGCCGACGTCTCGCTGGTTGAACCCGGACGACCCGTTGCGTCCAAGGCAGATCGCGCCGAGCACGCCGTGCTGCGCGCGGATGGGGATCAGAGCCTCGTTGGCGGTCCCGCCCGGCGCCGACGGCTGCAGGCCACTGAAGATGCCCTCGTCGGCCGTGATCAGGCTCCGGAGCACGGTCTCGCCGGCGCGCACCTTGGCCATCGGGCCCTCGATCGGTGAAGGCGCCAGGGGCTCACCGACGAACACATACGTGTCGTCCGACTGAAACAGCGCAACCCGGCCGGCGTCGTAACGGATCAGCTGCGTGCCCTTGTTGAGCACGAGGTCGAGCACCTCCGCCATCGTCTTGCCCGAAGACTCGGTGACCAGCTCGTTCATGAGCGAGTAGCGGGCTGACTCCTTCTGTGAGAGCGCCACGGCGTGCGCGCTGGCCAGCTGCGCGCCTGCCCGGCGCATCAAGGTCGTGGCGAGCCGTAGGTCGTCATCGGTGAAGCCGCCCTTCTTGTTCCCCAGCAGGATGAAGCCGCCAACGTGGTCGCCGATGGGCATGGGCACGGCGAGAAGGCTTTCGACGCGGAGATCGTCGGGCAGGTAGTTCACGAGCTCGGTCAGCCCGGACTTGTCGTCGCCGACGAACTCTTTGCCGGCCTCGATGGCGGAGAGGAGAGGGCCGGATCCGTTTCGGTTCACCGTCTGCGGCCGCAGGCGTTCGAGGCCGAAGCCTGGGGGCTGCGGCACGAACTGCTTGCCGTCGGCCGACACCAGGTAGCAGCACGCAAAAGCCGCTCCCATCTGGCCGGCGATGGTCGCCGTGAGCGCCCCGACGTCCCCCGGCCGGGTAGACGTGGCCTCGGAGGTGGCGGCGACGAACACGCGGTGCTTCTCCTCGAGCTGGTCGACCAGGCCCTCCATCTCGTCGAGCTGGCGGTGAAGGGCGTCCGAAAAGCTGTTGTACGCGATGCGCCCGACGAAACCGGCGATCGCAAGCAGGAGCAGGCCCCCGACCTGGAACGGCAGCTGGGCGTCAGTGAGGTCGAAGCCGGCAGCGGCCAGGGTGGTGATGACGGCCGCCGCCCCGGCCGGCACCGACAGCTTCCAGGTCTCGACCAGGGCGCCCGCGGCCAGTGCGAAGAGGCCGGCCAGCATGGCCAGCAGCGCCGCCGTGCCGCTCCGGCCGCCGACGTTCAGCGACGCGCCGGCGACGACCAGGACCGCGGCGGCCGCGGAGAACCCGATCCGAATGACGAAAGTCCCTCGTTCCGAGCTCATCTGGACACCGTGGCGCGGCTAAGTCTAGGAAGTTGATCGCGGAGTTCATCCCAAACTGCGGGCCAGCGCTCGCTCCTAAACTCTCTTCAGTGTCCCGCCCCGGAGGCTCCTTGCAACTTCGCGGCCTAGGCGGCCGGGCGCCTGCGGCGCTGAAGCCGGCGTCGGGGGGCCCGGCGCTGCGTCGTCACGCATCTACGATGCGCTCCTCCTGGCGCCACCCCCTCCTTGGCTCCGGCCACCGATGCCGCGAATCTGCGGCGGATCCCCGGGGCTGGACACTGCATTGACGGTTTCTGAGCTGCTCCGGGTCGCCGACCATCTCGAGCCGAAGGACCGCGAGCTGGTCCGGAAGGCGTACGACCGCGCCGCCGTGGCCCACCGGGGCCAGCGCAGGCTGTCGGGCGAGGACTACGTCAACCACCCGCTCGAGGTCGCCGCGATCCTCGCCGACCTCCAGCTCGACGCCCAGACGCTGGCCGCGGCGCTCCTCCACGACACCGTGGAGGACACTGCGCTGACCGCCGCCGAGATCGAGTCCGAGTTCGGGCCCGAGGTGGCTCGCCTGGTCGAGGGGGTGACCAAGCTGGGCCGGATCTCCATCCGGACCGACCAGCAGCAGCAGGCGGAGAACATCCGCAAGATGATGGTCGCGATGGCGGAAGACCTACGGGTCGTCCTCATCAAGCTCGCCGACCGCCTGCACAACATGCGCACGCTCGATCCGCTGCCGGAGGTCAAGCGCCGCAAGATCTCACGCGAGACGCTCGACATCTACGCCCCGCTCGCACACCGGCTCGGCATCGGGCAGCTCAAATGGGAGCTCGAGGACCTGGCCTTCCGCAGCCTGGAGCCAGAGGCGTATGAAGATGTCGTCAAGCGCATCGCGCGCAAGCGGCACGAGCGCGAGACCCTTGTCTCGGACCTACGCGAAATACTCGCCCGGGAGCTCGACGGGGTCGGCATCAAGGCGGAGATCACCGGCCGCCCCAAGCACATCTACTCCGTCTGGCAGAAGATGACCCGCGAGAAGAAGGACTTCTCCGAGATCTACGACCTGTCCGCGATCCGCGTTCAGGTCGACTCGGTGCGCGACTGCTACGGCGTGCTCGGCGTCGTCCATTCCCTCTGGAAACCGGTGCCGGGCCGCTTCAAGGACTACATCGCGATGCCGAAGTCAAACGGCTACCAGTCGCTGCACACGACGGTGATCACGCATACCGGCGAGCCGATCGAGATCCAGATCCGAACGCATGAGATGCATCGTGTCGCGGAGTTCGGGGTCGCGGCGCACTGGACGTATAAGGAAGGCGGCAAGGACGCCAGCTTCGACCAGAAGCTGTCATGGCTCCGGAGCCTGCTCGAGTGGCAGAACGAGATCGGCGACTCCGAGTCGTTCCTCGACACGGTCAAGGTCGACCTGTTCCAGGACGAGGTCTACGTGTTCACGCCCAAGGGCGATGTGCTCAACCTGCCCGCCGATTCGACGCCGGTCGACTTCGCGTATCGCATCCACACCGAGGTCGGGCACCGCTGCATCGGCGCCAAGGTGAACGGCCGTATGGTGCCGCTCGACTACGAGCTTCAGAACGGCGAGATCGTGGAGATCCTGACGTCGAAGGGACCGCATGGCCCCAGCCGAGACTGGCTCAACTTCGTCAAGAGCGCGTCGGCCAAAGAGCGAATCCGCAAATGGTTCAAGAGCCAGCGCCGCGAGGAGAACGTGGCCAAGGGCCGCGACCTGCTCGACAAAGAGCTTCATCGGATGCATCGCGTGAGCCTGGTCGACCTCCCTGAAACCAAGCTGCAGGAGATCGCCGGTATCCACCGCTACAACGCCGTCGACGATTTTCTGGCCGCCATCGGCTACGGCGACCTGTCGCCGCACGCTGTCGTCATGCGGATGTCACTGAGCACCGACGGTCCAGGCGGAGACCTGCGCGCCATCCCACTGATTCCCAACGTGCAGCCGACGCCGCGCGTGCTGGTGCGCGGCGAGAAGGGAATCCTGACCAAGATCGCGCCCTGCTGCCAGCCGGTGCCCGGTGACGCCATCGTCGGCTACACGACCCGGGGCCGTGGCGTGACAGTCCACCGGGTGGATTGCGTCAACGCCGTCAACGCCCAGGACCAGGCGCGTGTGGTACCGGTCGACTGGGACTCCGACGCCACGCACATCTATCCCGTCGCGATCAAGATCGAGGCGTGGGACCGTCAGGGCCTGCTGCGGGACATCGCGACGGTCGTGGCTGAGAACCGGGTGAACATGTCGGCGCTGGAGGTTCACGTATACGACGACAAGACGGCCGTCGTGTCGGCGACGGTCGAGATCGACTCGCTGGCCCAGCTGTCACGGCTGATGGAGAAGCTGGAAGGAGTCAAGGACGTGCACACGGTCGCGCGCGAAGCAAGCTAGCAATGAGCAGCGGTTCCCACTCGATCGACATCGCGGCCGCGCCTGATGTGGTGTGGGGCCAGCTCGTAGCGCCTGGTCTCCGGCATTGGTA
>VBHB01000197.1 GCA_005880315.1 Chloroflexota bacterium
CAAACTCGCCCCAAGCTTAAGCGCGATGTAAGCGGGAGTCCCGAACACCACTTCTATAATCATCCGGCGTGAGCGACTCCCATCAATTCGGCGGGGGCGGCCCCGACGAGCTTCGGAAGCGATTCCAGATCCTCGAGCGTGTGGCCATCTTCTTCACGCTGCCTGACAACGTCCTCCACGCCCTCGCCCGCAGGCTGGCCCCGGCCTCGGCCGCCAAGGGGTCCGTGATCGTCCACCAGGGCGACCCCGGCGACACCATGTTCGTCGTCGAGGCCGGGCGCTGCGAGGTCTACGTCGAGGAGTCCCCCGGGCACACCATCACGATCGCGCTCATGGGCCCGGACGACTTCTTCGGCGAGATGGCGCTCATCTCCGAGGAGACGCGGACCGCCAGCGTCCGGGCGCTCGAGGACTGCAGGCTGCTCACCCTCGACCGCAAGACCCTCTACGAGACGCTGCCCGCTGACTCCGACGCCATCATCGAGCTGACCAAGCTCGTCGAGCAGCGCAAGGACACCCTGCCCAACCTGATCGCCCGCGCGCGCATGGTCGCGCCGGAGCAGGCGGCGTCCACCGTCGCCGTCTACTCGCCCAAGGGCGGGTCCGGCCGCACGACCATGGCCGTCAACCTCGCGGCTGCGCTCGGCAAGCGGTTCCCCGGAGAAGTCCTCCTGGTCGACCTCGCGCTGCCGTACAACCACGCCGCGCTCATCTCTTACCTCACCCCGACGGGGTGCCTGGCTGCAGCGAGCCAGGTCCCCCCAGGCAACTTCGAAGAGGCAGTGCTCGGGGCCATCCTCCACCACCCGGGCGGCATGATGCTGCTGCCGGGCGTGCTCCGCGCAGAGCAGGCCGACCTCATCACCGTGGACCTCGTCAACCGGGCGATGGGCATCCTCGTCAATGCCTTCCGGTACATCGTGTTCGACCTCGGCGTCGCCTTCACCGACATCGTCATCAGCGTCCTCGACCACTCCCAGCGCGTGCTCGTGCTCGTGACGCCGGAGCTGTCATCACTAAAGGACGTGGGCGAGCTGCTGCAGATCTTCACCAACGTGCTCAACATCGTCCCCGGCCGGGTCATCCTCGCCCTCAACAACAAGGTGCCAAAGTCGGTCGTGAGCCGGGAAGACGTGGTGCGGACGCTCAAGCAGGAGCTCGCGGTCGAGATCGACTTCGACGGCACCAAGCCCGACGAGGCCGCCGTCCGCGGCGAGATCCTTGTCCTCACCGACCCGAAGAGCGCCATCTCCCGCGGCGCCGAGACGCTCGCTCAGCAGATCGCCGGGTCGACCAGCGCCGAGGGCAAGCAGCAGGCCAAGAAGGGGTTCAAGCTGGGCCGAGGCTGACCGCCTCCTCCTCATACTTCGCACCATCGTGGGTGCGTTCTCGCCTGACGGCCGGTGGTGGTGGGACGGCATCGCGTGGGTGGCCACAACGGAGATCCAGCTTGCGATTCCCGAGACCGAGTTCGAACGGTCGGGCCGCTTGGCGGAGGCGCGAAGCCTCGTAAACACCCGCAAGTCGATGACGGTGGTGGGATATGGGGGTGTCGGCAGCATCGTCGGGATTCCGCTCATGCCGATATTCCTGGTCGCCTACTACGTCGTGATGATCCGCCTCTTCAAGGCCTATCGAGAGTGGACGCTGGAGCTGCTGACCCTGGCGACAGCTCAGCTGCTCGGGCCCGACGAACCCGTGGAGGCCGCCGAGACGACGGCCTTTCCGCCCTATCGCCTCTGGCCGGGCGTCCAGCGCGATTTCGCGGTGGCGGTGACCCAAGCCCACGTCCTCCTGTATTGGTTCGGCGACTACGACAGCCCGGCTTGCCGGGTGGTTTTCGCTGCCCGGCCGGACGAGGTCGAGATGCGCGTGCTGACCGGCTTTTTGTGGCTGAAGCGGCTTGCCATCGGCTACGGAGGCCGCTGGTGGACCTTGCGAGGGATTTGGGGGGCGTTCCAGCCCGAGCAGGTGGTTGCGGCGTTGGCGAACAGCCGGACCCACCCGATCCCCGTGGTAACATCCCAAGCGTGATCGAACAAGCTGTCGTCTCACTAACCACCGAAGCCCAGACTCGTCTCAAGGAGCTCCTCGCCAAGGAGGGCAACCCCCAGCTGGCGCTCCGCATATTCGTCAGCGGCGGCGGCTGCTCCGGCATGCAGTACGGCATGGCCTTCGACGACATGCGCCGCGCCGAGGACATCACCATCGACCAGGACGGCGTCCAGATCGTCATCGACGATTTCAGCGCCCCATACATCCGCGGCAGCGAAATCGACTATGTCGACAGCCTGATGGGCGCCGGCTTCACGGTCCACAACCCGAACGCGGTGCATTCGTGTTCATGCGGCCACTCGTTCGACACCGGCGACGATGCCGGAAACGCCCAAGCCTGCGGCTGCGGGCACTAACCACCGCACTCACCGGCTCCGTGAATTCGTACTGCTGACACTGGGCGTCATCACGCCCGTCGGGATCCTGGCCGTCAACGCATCCGCTTTCGTGATGTCGCACCTGGATGCCTTCCGGATCGTCATCGCCGGCTGCGCCCTTCTCAGCGGCCTCGTCCTCAACGGCCTCACCGCCTGGTGGCTCCTCCGCCTGGCCAGCCTGCACGCGCCGCCGCTGTTTCGCGAATACCGCACCTGGATCGTCGGTGCGGCAGTGCTGATAGTGATCCTGACCGCCGCCGGCGGCGGCTACCTCACCTATCTCGGGCTGCGCGACCCACGCCGCCTGCCCGACTCGCTGTCGATGATCGTGGCCGCGTTCATGCTGCTGCTTCCCTTCGCGGTCACCTTCGCCGGCCGGCGCCTCGCCGGTATCGGCGGGATCATCCCGGTGGATGAACCAGCCGGCAGGGAACGGGCACGCCGGTCACCCCCATCCGGCCGCCCGCTTCGCGGGGGGCCGACTTCCCCGCAGGCGGGGAAGTAAAAAAAGAGCCCCTCGCGGCGAGGGGCTCGTTTTGGATCGAACTAAGCAGGTCCGAAGACCCTTACATCATGTCGCCCATGCCGCCGCCACCCGGCATGCCACCGCCTCGCTTCTCCTCCGGAACCTCGGTCACCATCGCCTCGGTGGTGAGCACCATCGCGGCGATCGATGCGGCGTTCTGCAGCGCTGAGCGGGTGACCTTGGCCGGGTCGACGATGCCAGATGCGAACATGTCGACGAACTTGTCGTTCAGGGCGTCGTAGCCGTAGCCCGGCTTGCCCTTGCGGACTTCCTCGACGATGACGGAGCCTTCTTTGCCGGCGTTGGCGCCGATCTGGCGAAGGGGCTCCTCGAGCGCCTTGCGGACGATGTTGACACCGGTCGCCTGGTCGTCCTTGAGGCCGAGCCCGCCGTCGAGCTTCTTCTGCGCGTTGAGCAGCACGGTGCCGCCGCCCGCGACGATGCCCTCTTCCACCGCGGCCTTGGTCGCGCTAAGCGCGTCCTCGATGCGGTGCTTCTTCTCCTTCTGCTCCACCTCGGTGGCCGCCCCGACCTTGATCACGGCGACGCCGCCTGCGAGCTTCGCGAGCCGCTCCTGCAGCTTCTCCTTGTCGAAGTCGGAGGTGGTCTCCTCGACCTGGGCCTTGATCGACTTGATGCGAGCCTGGATGGCGTCGGCCTTGCCCGCGCCCTCCACGATGGTGGTGTCGTCTTTGGTGACGGTCACCCGGCGAGCCTTGCCCAGCTGGTCGACCTTGGTCTGGTCGAGCTTGAGGCCGAAGTCCTCGCTGATGACCTGGCCGCCGGTCAGGATCGCCATGTCCTCGAGCATCGCCTTGCGGCGATCGCCGAAGCCGGGCGCCTTGACGGCGACGGCGGTGAAGGTACCGCGCAGCTTGTTGACGATGAGTGTCGCGAGCGCCTCGCCCTCGACGTCCTCGGCGACGATCAGAAGGGGCTTGCCCATCTGAACGACCTTCTCGAGAACCGGAAGGATGTCGGCGATCGCGGAGATCTTGCGGTCGGTGATGAGGATGTACGGCTCGTCGAGAACGGCTTCCATGCGGTCCGGGTTGGTGACCATGTATGCCGCTACGTAGCCGCGGTCGAACTGCATGCCCTCGACGACCTCGAGCTCGGTCGCGATGGCCTGGTTGTCCTCGACGGTGATGACACCGTCCTTGCCGACCTTGTCCATGGCGTCGGCGATGAGGTTGCCGATCTGCTCGTCCTGGCTGGAGATCGCCGCCACGTGGGCGACGTCCTCGTGGCCCTTGACGGGCACGGACAGCTTCTTGATCTCGTCGACCACGGCGTCGACCGCCTTCTGGATGCCGATCTTGAGCTGCATCGGGTTGGCGCCCGCGGTGACGTTGCGGAAGCCTTCGCTGATCATGGTCTGAGCGAGAAGCGTCGCCGTGGTGGTGCCGTCACCGGCCACGTCGTTGGTCTTCGTCGCCACCTCGCGCAGAAGCTGCGCTCCGGTGTTCTCCATGGGGTCCTTGAGCTCGATCTCGCGCACGATCGTGACGCCGTCGTTGGTCACAGTCGGGGCGCCGAACTTCTTCTCGAGGACTACGTTGCGGCCCTTGGGTCCGAGCGTGATGCGCACGGCCTGGGCCACGGTGTCGATGCCTTTCTTAAGGGCCTGCCTGGCGTCTACGTCGAATGTGACTGTCTTTGCCATATATACCTTTCCCTCTTGCCTTTTTACTTCTTGGCCTTGCCGTTCGATGCGACGATCGCGAGCACGTCCTTCTCCGACACGATCAGGTACTCGATGTCGTCGACCTTGAACTCGTTGCCGGCGTACTTGGCGTACAGCACCTTGTCGCCGACCTTGAGCTCCATCGGCACCTTGGTGCCGCTGTCCAGGAGCCTTCCGGTGCCCACGGCCTCGACGATGCCCTCCTGGGGCTTCTCCTTGGCGGTGTCCGGAATCACGATCCCGCTTTTGGTCCGCTCCTCTTTGTCGACCGGTTTGAGCACTACGCGGTCGCCTAGCGGCTTCAGATTCATGTGCGACTCTCCTCAGCTGAATTCAGTTAGCACTCCCCGTCCCCAAGCGCTTAGCACTCGGCAGGGTCGACTGCTAATTGTACTAGTACCCAGCCCGCGCGAGGGGTTAAACCTCTTCGGTCGGCATTCCTTCTGCGTTGGTGATCAGGTCGAGGGCGCGGGCCGCCTCGGCGTCCGGGACCATGATCCTGGCCTCGGTGAAGTTCATGGCCGCCGAGTAGGCGGTATCGCCGAAAACCTCGGCGGTGATCCCGTTCGCCTCCAGGACGGCGGCGATCAGGTCGGCCTTGAGCCGCTCGCCGCGGAAGACCACCTCCCAGCCCTTGACACCCATCAATCCCATCCTAGAGACGGGTCGATCTGGACCGAAGACCGGCGTCGAGGCGACACCAAACCCGCGGCGGCGATCATGGCGGCGTTGTCCGTGCAGAGCTCGAGAGGCGGCATGGTCAGGCGAGCCCTTCCCCCCACCACCTCGGCAGCTCGCTTGCGGAGCAGGGTGTTGGCGGCCACTCCGCCCGCGACGACCACCTCGGCGACGGGCACCCTGGAAAGCGCAGCGTCCAGCTTCTCCAGCAGCGACTCCACCACCGAATGCTCGAAGGCCGCCGCCAGGTCGGCCTTGTCCTGTGGCCCCACGGCGTCGCCAAGGTCGCGCAGGCGGTACAGCAGCGCGGTTTTGAGGCCGCTGAAGCTGTACTCGAGGCCGGGCAGCGACGGCTTGGGCAGCGGCTGCCGGCCCCTGTCGCCCGTCCTCGCGAGGCGATCGAGCGCCGCCCCGCCGGGGTAGCCGAGCCCAAGCATGCGTGCCGCCTTGTCGAAGGCTTCGCCGGCGGCGTCGTCCCTCGTGCGGCCGATGATTTCGAAACGGCCGTGCTCGGGCATCCGCACCAGGTCCGAG
>VBHB01000169.1 GCA_005880315.1 Chloroflexota bacterium
AAACGGACGAGAACTCGGCCTGGCGACACAAGGACCTCGAGCAGCGCTACGGCGGAGGGGTGGAGGGTGATCCTTACGAAGCCGAAGCCAAAAAGCGCGGCCTCACCTATGTGTCGCTGGACGGCGAGGTCGGCATCATCGGCAACGGCGCCGGCCTGTGCATGAGCACTCTCGACCTCGTCCAGCGCGCCGGCGGGCGGGCGGCCAACTTCTGCGACATCGGCGGCGGCGCCAAGGCCGAGGTGGTCGAGAACGCGCTCGCTGTGATCCTCATGAACCCCAAGGTCAAGGGCGTGCTCATCAACGTGTTCGGTGGCATCACGCGCGGTGACGAGGTGGCCAAGGGCATCGTCACCGCCCGCGACCGCCTGCAGATGAAGCTGCCCCTGGTGGTCCGGCTGAGCGGCACACGCGAGGAGGAAGGCCGCGCCATCCTCCACCAGAACGGGATCGAGCCGGGGGCGAACGCGTGGGAGGCCGCGCAGAAGATCGTGGCTTTGACCAGAGAGCTGGACACCCCTCCGGCGCTTCGCGCCACCTCCCCCCAAGGCGGGGAGGCCAGATGAGCATCCTCCTAGACGCGAACACTCGCGTGATCGTGCAGGGCATCACCGGCCGCGAAGGCACGTTTCACGCCGAGCAGATGCAACAGGTCGGCACCAAAGTCGTCGGCGGCACGAGCCCTGGCAAGGGCGGGACCACACACGTCGGTGTGCCCGTGTTCAACACGGTCGCCGAAGCCGTCAAGGCCACCGGCGCCAACGCGTCCGGCATCTTCGTCCCGCCGCCGTTTGCCCCCGACGCGATCATGGAGGCGGCAGCCAACGGCATCGAGCTCATCGTCTGCATCACCGAAGGGATCCCGATCCAGGACATGATCCGGGTCAAGGATTACCTGCGCGGCTATCCACGAGCGCGACTGCTAGGACCCAACTGTCCTGGCTTGATCACGCCCGGTGCGGCGAAGATCGGCATCATCCCCCAGCGCGTCGCCAGCCCAGGCTCGGTCGGCCTCGTGTCTCGCAGCGGCACCCTGACCTACGAGGTCGGCTCGGCGCTCACCGCGGCGGGCATGGGCCAATCGACGATCGTGGGGATCGGCGGAGATCCCATACTGGGCCTTACTTTCAAGGATGTCATCGAGCTCTTCGAGAAGGACCCCCAGACCACTCATCTGGTCGTCATCGGCGAGATTGGCGGCAGCGACGAAGAGCGCGCCGCGGAGCTCCTCGCCAAGGGCAGCAGGTTGAAAACGGTGGCGTTCATATCCGGCCGCACGGCGCCGGAAGGCAAGCGCATGGGCCACGCCGGCGCAATCATCTCCGGCAATCGAGGGACCGCGAAGAGCAAGGAAGAAGCGTTCAGAGCCGCGGGCGTCGCCGTGGCGGAGACGACCGACGACATCGTCGGCCTGCTGCGATCGGCATGACCTTCCCGATCTCGATCGCGAAGACCCAGGGAGACCAACGTCTCCGCGACCTTGGCATCTTCGGCGGCCTGGCCCTGTGGCTCGTCTATACCCGCGTCTACTGGGCCATCCACGCCACGCACTTCGTGCTGCCTCCGTGCCCGTTTTACTACCTGACCGGACATCCCTGCCCCTTCTGCGGCGGCACGCGCTCGTTTGCCTACATGTGGGAGGGCGACATCTCCGATGCGGTCCGTCTGTATCCGCTGGGTCCGGCGATGTTCGCTGGCACCATCCTCGGGATGGGCGGCCTCGGCGCGGGCCTCATCACCGGGCGCTCGTGGACTCCGCGGCTGACGCCATTTCAGTGGCGCCTGGTGATCATCGGCGGCATCAGCGCCGTCGCGGTGAGCTGGGTGCTCAAGGTGTTCGTCCTCGGGAATTAGCATCCGGCGTCTTCACGCCGACGACTGGCATGTCTTCCGCGACGTACGACTGGCGTCGCTAAAAGACGCCCCCTACGCCTTCGGATCGACGTGGGAGCGTGAGCAGGACCGCCCCGAAGCCGACTGGCGGCATGCGGTGGGATCCAGGGAACGCTACGTGGCCGAAATGGACGGCCGAGTGGTGGGCACTGCCTCGGGAGGCGAGTCCGGCTATAGCCGAGCCGCTTCCCTGACGTCGTTGTGGGTGGATCCGTCGGCACGTGGCAAAGGCGTGGGTGATGCACTCATAGCCACTGTGATGGCCTGGGCCAAGGCGGCCGGCAACAACCAGCTGCTCCTTTGGGTCACCGAGACCAACGCGCACGCCGAAAAGCTGTATGAGCGCCACGGCTTCCGCCGGACCGGCGCGATCCAGCCCGTGCGGCCCGGCGAGGATCGCCTCGAGTTCGAAATGTCGGTGCGGATCTAACTCCCGGAGATAGTCTCGATTACGACCGGGTAGACGCGCTCGGTGTTCTGCCGAGGGTTCGCCGGATCGATCAGGTCGTGAGGCAGATGCTCGGACGCGGGAAATTCGAAAGTGCCTGGTTGAGCACCATGAGCTCGCCATAGATCGACCAGCTGGTATGTAAAACGGTTGTCGAGTCGGGGCTCGGCCGCATTGGTGATGACGGCGATCGAGCCGGCCTTCGGCGCCGAGGTGCGGGCGGTCTTGAACACACCACCTCCGGCTTCGAACAGCGCGGCATATGCCCGCGTCGCGAAGCGAGGGTAGCCGTGCGCCGGACCGATGTTGTCCTTCAGCGCGCGGTCCCACCAGATGTAGAAGTTGGGCAGCACGTTCGCGAGACGTGCCAGGGAGGCCAGACCCCAGCGGGGGATGGGGCGCAGTCCAAACATCGGCGCGATCAACACCGCCCGCTCCACCATCTCGCTCGACTGGGCGAGATGGGCGGTGAGCACCCCGCCCAGCGACAGCCCAGCCACGGTGAGCCGCTCACCGAGACCGGCTCCCGACTCGCCCGCCCGATTCGCGACCGCGATCAGGTGCTCTGAGCGCAGCTCGGCGATCGAGGTCGTCAGGCGATCCGAGTAGCCGTGCCGCGGATACCGAGGGATGAGCACGTTCCAGCCCAGCTCGTAGAACTGTTTCCCCAGGGCATCGAACTGCTGAGGGCAGTTGGTGAACCCGTGCAGCAAGACGAGCGAGCGCTCGGTTCGGTGCCCATGGGTGTACAGACGCGTGCGGCAACTGGGATTGACGTTGGGGCCGTCCAGCGCTTTCAAGCTCTCCGCGATCTCGATTCCCGCGTGGTAGGGATCGTCGCTCATCGCCGTACGGGATACTAAGTCCCGGTGTGGATTTCGAATTAAGCGCGGAGCAGCGCGCCGTCCGCGAGCTGTGCCGCGACTTCGCGAAAGAGGTCGTTGCGCCGGCCGCCGAAGAGCTCGACCGCGATCACAAGTTCGGCTACGACATCGTGCGGCGGATGGGCGAGCTGGGCCTGTTCGGCCTGCCGTTCTCCGAGGAGTTCGGTGGCGCCGGCGCCGATTTTCTGTCGCTGTGCCTGGCCATCGAAGAGATCTCGCGCGCTGATGCCGGCGTGGGGATCACGCTCGAGGCGGCCGTGTGCCTCGGCGCTGCGCCCATTTACGACTTTGGGAGCGTCGCGCAAAAGCAGAAGTGGCTGCCCGACCTGCTCGCGGGCCGCAAGCTGTGGGCGTTCGGGCTCACCGAGCCGGAGGCCGGCTCCGACGCGGGGGCTACCAAGACTCGCGCCGAGCTGCGCGACGGTCACTGGGTCGTCAACGGCGCCAAGCAGTTCATCACCAACTGCGGCACCGAGATCTCGGCCGGGGTGACGGTGACGGCGGTGACCGGCAAGAACAAGCGCGGCGGCCCCGAGATCAGCGCGATCATGATTCCGACTGGAACCCCGGGCTATCACGTGCTCGAGTCGTACCGAAAGCTTGGCTGGCACTCGTCCGACACGCACCCGCTGAGCTTCGAGAGCTGCGAGGTCCCGGTGGAGAACGTCCTCGGGGAGCGTGGCGGCGGCTACAGGCAGTTCCTGAACACTCTGATGGGCGGCAGGATCGCGATCGCGGCGCTGTCTGTCGGTGTCGCCCAGGCCTGCCTGGACGCATCGCTCGCCTACGCGAAGGAGCGGCGCACGTTCGGCGTCCCGATCTCCAAGCACCAGGCGATCCAGTTCAAGCTCGCCGACATGGCGATGGAGACGGAGCTGGCGCGCACCATGGTGTATCGCGCCGCCACTGCCTATTCACATGGCGGCGGCAAAGCGACCGACGACGTGCGCATGCTCGCGGCGATGTGCAAGCTCTACGCGTCCGAGACATCGAAGCGCGCGGCCGACCAGGCCGTGCAGATCCATGGCGGGTATGGCTTCATGGAGGACTACCCGGTGGCGCGCTACTGGCGCGATGTCAAGGTCAACGAGATCGGCGAAGGCACCTCCGAAGTCCAGCGAATGCTGATCGCCCGCCTCCTCGGCGCCTAGGTCCTGCCCTTAGCGATAGACGCCGTTATGGCCAAGGCTGTGCAGGCCGACGTTTGGGAAATAGGTCAGGCCGTGGTCTTCTGAGCCGACCGCAATCCTCGCTATGAGCGCGCCGGTGGTCGTGTCCATCACGTACACCGTCTTGTTGTAGCGTCCCGAGGCCCACAGCTGCGTGCCCGCGGGGTTCAGCTGCAGCATGTCCGGGCTGCCGCCGCCGGGGATGTGCCACTTCGCTACGACGGTGCGCGTCGCGAAGTCGATCACCGAGATCGAGCCCTCGAGGCGGTTGGAGACATACAGCGACTTCGTGTCGCGTGATACCTGCAGCCCGTGTGCCCCGCGGCCGGTGGGGATGAACTGGATCTCCTTCATCGCGATCGGATCGACGACTGACACGCCCATGCGGCCCTGGTTGGTGACATAGAAGACAGTGCCGTCCGGCGACAGCTTGATATCGATGGGCAAGCCGCCGACGCGGACGTAGCCGACGAGGCTCATGTTGATCGTATCGACCTTGGCGACTACTCCGGAGTACTCGGTCGAGATCATCAGGTAGCTACCGTCGGCGCTGAAGTCGAGGTGGTCGGCGCCCGGCCACGGGATGGGCACTGCCTTGAGGAGCTTCCAGCCGTTGTGGGGGTCGCGAAACTCGATGCGCTGTAATCGTTCGACGACGTCGATCGCCTTCATGCCATCGGGTGTGAAGTAGAGGTTGTACGGGAAGGGGATGCTGATCTTGCCGGTGGGGCGTCCGGTGTGGATGTCGATGACGCTCAGGCTGCTCGACCCCTCGTTGTCGACGTACAGCGCGCTCATGTCCCACGCCGGCGCGATGTGGTGCGGGATGTTGCCCACCGCGTAGTGGTCGATGACCTTGAACGTGAGTGGGTCGATGACGTCGACCGTGCCCGCCGTGCTGTTGGGCACGTATACGCGCGGCGGGAGCAAGCACAAAGGACAGGGGACGACGCCAGAGAGTGTGTTCGCATACACATTGACCGCGGAGGTCGGCAGCGGTCCCTGCTGCACGTCGGGAGCCGGGAGCAGGCGGGCGGGCTCGGTGTCGATCGGGGCCGCCGGCTGCGCCACGCTCGGCGAGTTCCAGACGACCGCAAACACCACTGCGGCCGGGCTGACGATCACCAGGGCGAACAGAATCGCCGAGGCGATCCGAACCGGCCTGGATCTCACCAGGCCGGCGAATGCGTTACTCGTCAGGGAGATCTTCAAGTTTGGGGGCGAGCTCACACACCCACCGCCCATCGTCCAGGCGGCGGATGAAGCGACCGTAGCCCTGGTTGCGTGCGACGTTCAAGAACTGCTCCTGGGTAATCAACGTCCGCAGCCGGGCCAAGTCCGCATAAGTGCTGTCGCGCATGATCCCGCCGACCACGCCCGCAAGCTCCCTCCACTGGCCTTCCGAAAGGGGTTCGCCGTAGCCGGCGATGGTCACCAGGAGCGCCGCCGTCGCGCCCGTGATGGTCTCAGGAAGGAGCTTGTCCGACTTGGCGCGGGCGATGATCTCGCGGCCCGTGCCGATGATGTCGGCGATCCGGTCCCTGCGCACCCCGATGATGTCGCGTCCGCTGCCGACAGTGGTTCCTTCGAGGTATCTGGGTCCTGCTTCCATGCCGCAACCGAATATTGTAATTAGTCGTCACTTAGTGAATCTGGACCTCCCTCCTCAGCACGCCGGCTTTCGCGATTCCGTACGAGAGATTGCGCAGGGCGTGGCCCTGCCTCTGGCGGCTGAGGTCGACCGCGATCACAGGTTCCCCGAGGAAGCTGTCAAGGCGGCGGCCGAGGCGGGGCTGATGGGCGTTCTCATCCCGCGCGAGTACGGTGGTGCCGGACTCGACGCCCTCGCTTTCATGCTGTGCATCGACGAGCTGGCCCGCGCATGCGCCTCGACCTCGGTCATCGTCGACGTGCATACCAGCGTCGGCAGCGAGCCGATCCTCCTCTTCGGCTCGGATGAACAGAAGAAACGGTGGCTGCCTCGCATGGCTTCGGGCGAGCTGCTCGGGGCATTTGCGCTGACCGAGCCGGCGGCGGGGTCCGACGCGGCGTCGCTGCAGACCAGCGCGCGTCGCAATGGCGACGGCTACGTCCTCAACGGCACCAAGGTCTTCATCACCAACATCGGACACGCCGGCCTCTACATCGTTTTCGCGCGAACGGGTCCTGGGGAGAGGGCGGCCGGGGTGAGCGCCTTCATCGTGCCCGCGGACTCGCCGGGCGTGAAGGTCGGCCAGGTGTTCAAGAAGATGGGCCTCAACGGGTCGCCGACCGGCGAGCTCGTCCTCGAGGATGTGGCGGTGCCGACGGCGAACCGGCTCGGTGGGGAGGGCGAGGGCTTCAGGGTCGCCATGCGCGCGCTCGATTCGGGCCGCATCGGCATCTCGGGCCAGGCCCTGGGGATCGGCCAGGCGGCGGTCGACGAGGCCACGGCGCTGATGAAACGACGAGCGAAAGAGCAGGTCGCATCGCCCCACCCGGCCGACTCGCTACGCGAGTGGGCCGACCTCCCCACATGGTGGGGAGGCCAGGGCGAGGAGTTCTGGCTGGCCGACATGAGCACTCGCACCGAATCCGCCCGCATGCTCGCGTACCACGCAGCGTGGCTGTGCAGCGCCGGGCGCCCCTTCACTCGCGAAGCCTCGATGGCAAAACTCCACTGCACCGACACCACCATGCAGGTCGCCCTCGATGCGCTACAGCTGGCCGGCGAGGAGGGCGCGTTGACCGGGAGTCCTTTCGAGCGCCATGTGCGAGACGCCAAGGCGCTTCAGATCTATGAGGGCTCGAACCAGGTCCAACGAGTCGTCATTGCAAGAGACATCCTTCGATAAGGAATTCGACTTGGGATTAATCTCACGCTGATGGACTTCGAGCTCTCCGAAGAGCAGGTCGCGATCCGAGACACGATTCGCGAGCTCGTGCAGGATCGTGTCGCCCCACGCGCCGCCGAGATCGACGAGAAAGCCGAGTATCCAAAAGATATCGAGCGGCTCTTCGCCGACAACGGCATCCTGGGCATCCCCTTCCCCGAGGAATATGGCGGCATCTCAGGCTCCAGCGTCACCATCTGCATGGGCATCGAGGAGATCGCCAAAGCCTGCGCCACCTCCTCGCTGATCCTGGCCGTACAGGCCCTCGGTTCGTACCCCATCCTGGTCGCCGGCTCGGAAGAGCAGAAGAAGCGGCTGTGCCCGCCGCTGGCGTCAGGCGAGAAGGTTGCCGCATACGCATTGTCGGAAACCGGCAGCGGCTCCGACGCCGCGGCGATGCAGACGCGCGCCAAGCGATACGGCAACGAGTACGTCCTCAACGGGACCAAGCAGTTCATCACCGGCGGAAGCGTCGCGGGCACGCTGGTCGTCTTCGCCCAGACTGACCCTGAGGCCAACCACAAAGGCATCTCGGCCTTCGTCCTCGAGAGGGAGAGGAGCCCGTGGCAGGCGACGAAGCTCGAGCACAAGCTCGGCATTCGCGGATCGCCCACCGCGCAGCTTGTCTTCGACGACGTCAAGGTCCCGGCCGCCAACCGTCTTGGCGAGGAAGGAGCGGGCTTCAAGCTGGCCCTCGCCGTCCTCGATAGGTCGCGACCGGGGATCGGGGCCCAGGCGCTCGGCATCGCCGAGGGCGCCTTCGACTACGCGCTGAACTACGCGCGCGACCGCAAGCAGTTTGGTCAGCCGATATCCAGCTTCCAGGGAATCCAGTTCATGTTCGCCGACATGGCGACGCAGATCGAAGCCGCCCGGCATCTCGTCTACCTGGCGGCCACCAAGGTCGATGCAAAGGCGGCCGACCTGACCAAGGTCGCGGCCATGGCGAAGCTTTTCGCGTCGGACATGGCGATGAAGGTGACCACCGACTGTGTCCAGATCCTCGGCGGTTACGGTTACATCGCCGACTACCCCGTTGAAAGAATGATGAGGGACGCCAAGATCACGCAGATTTACGAGGGGACGAACCAGATCCAGCGCGTCGTGATCGCACGCTCGCTGCTGAAGTGAGTGCCCAACGATCGCCGCAACCACCGCCTTCGGTGGCGCCTTATCACCCGCCTCCTTCGTATCCGCCGCCCATGCCAGGTGCGTCGCAGCGGTCCGACAACGGTGCCCTCATCGCGCTTGGGCTGGCCATCGCCGGCCTGGTGCTTGGGCTGCCGCTCGGCGTCCCGGGCCTCATCTGCGGGCCGATCGCCTACTTCATGGGCAAAGCCGCGATCAACCGGATCGACGCCTCCGCCGGCGCTTTGAGCGGCCGCGGGATGGCGACCGCGGCCTGGATCTTCGGCATCGTGGCCACGGCGGTCGGCGCCGTAATTTCGCTGGTCTGGCTGGTCTTGCTGCTGATCCAGATCTCGGGCTCGCCTCCCCAGTAGCGCATGGAGCGCATCACCGAGGCATTCGTCTGGCCGTTCCGCGATCCCGAATGGGCCCTGAAGCTCCTGATCATCGCGCTCATAACGCTGATTCCGATCGTCGGCACGATCAACGGCATCGGCTGGATGCTGGCGACGCTCGATCGCTTGCGAGCGGGAGACGAGAAGCTTGCCCCAGCCAACTTTTCATACCTCGGGCGGGGCATTCGCCTGTTCGTGGTCGAGCTCGTCTACGCGCTGGTGGTCGCTCTGATCGGGCTCATTCTCTACATACCCGGGGTGGCGATCGCGGCGCACGAGGGCCACGGCAATGGCAATGGCGGATTGATCGCCGTCGCCATCCTTCTGAACCTGGCGGCGTTCGGATTGATCTCGATCGGGAGCCTCGCTTACACGTTCCTCCTGCCGGCCATCGTCCTCGCCACCGACCGGGGCGGGGTCGGGGGAGGCTTGAACGTAACCGAGGTGTTCAAGCGCAGCCGCGCAAATCCGATCAACACTCTGATCGCCGGCCTTATGCTGCTGGCTGCCAGCTTCATCGGAGGCCTCGGTGTGATCGCCTGCGGCATCGGGGCGTTCTACACCGCGGCGTTCGCGCTGGCGATGCAGGCGTGGATCATCCGCAGCTTCGAGATCGGCACAACCAGCCCGCAGGCGGGATAGGAGGGATCTGATGTCGGACTTGCCGCCGCCGCCGCCACCTGGGGGCGGCACTCCCACACCACCTCCACCACCTCCGCCGGGAGGAGGTTTCAACCCGCCTCCTCCACCGCCGCCGCCTCCCGGTGGTGGTGGATTCCCGCCTCCGCCGCCTCCACCGGGAGGAGGCTTCAACCCGCCCCCACCGCCACCGCCGCCGGGCGGCGGCTACACACCGGGTGGCGGCTACGTGCCGCCGGCGCCGATGGGATACATGCAGGGCGGCGTCGGGTACGCCCAGCCGCGGACGGACGGGCTGGCGATCGCCTCGCTCATCGTCGGCATCGTCGGAGTGGTCTGCTTCTTCCTCTGCCTTGGCATCGTCGCCGGACCGACCGCCGCGATCATGGGCTTCGTCTCGCGCCAGCGGATCACATCAAGCGGCGGCATGCTCGGTGGGGGAGGCTTGGCGCTCGCCGGTTTGATACTTGGGATCGTCGGTTTCGTCGGGAGCGTGATCTGGTTTTTCTACTGGGTCCTCATATCCAGTCATACGACGACCACCACCGGGCTCGTGACGTTCTTCCAGTAAGCCACCGCGTAACCGCGCAGACGCGACTGACGTTCCTAGTAGGTCTTGCAGGGTAGAATCCCCGTGCGCATGCAGAGGGCCAGGCCTAGGGCCAGGCGATCCCGCTACAACGTCTCCTACCGCCTGACCCGGTCTGTTCCGGCGGTCATTGCCGCATTCGTGCTGGTAGTTGTGGTCGTCACCGCGACATTCACCTACAAGCGAATCGACGACTTCCTCTCCACCACGACAGGGCGACATTTCAATCCGATCGGCGAGGTGGTGCAGGCTGTGGAGCCGTCGCCGGGCACCATCGCGTACAAGCTGAAGCACGGTCAGCAGGTCAATGTCTTGCTGCTTGGACGCGGTGGTTATGAGAACGACGCCCCGTACCTGACCGACTCCATCATGGCCGTGACGATCGACCCCGCCAGCGGCCGCGTCTCGATGGTCTCCATCCCGCGCGACCTCGTCATCGGCATGAACCTGCAATCAACTTCGAGCCGCGTTTGGTACAACAAGATCAACGCGGCATACGAGGTTCCGTATACGAACATCATCTGCTGCGTCGCCTCGCAGTACCAGGGACGCGATGGCGGAGGCCACGCGGCGGAGCACGAGGTGGGGAAGGTCACGGGGTTGACCTTCGACCGCTACATCGCCGTCGACTTCAAAGCGTTCCGCGACATGGTCAATGCGCTCGGTGGGGTTGACGTCTGCCTTTCGACCAACCTGGACGACTATTCGTATCCCGCTTATGGGGGCGGCTACCACCCCATCCACTTCAAGGCCGGCTGCCAGCACCTGACTGGCGAGCAGGCTCTTCAAATCGCTCGCTCGCGTCATGCCGAACAGGCAGCGCAGTCATCCGACTTCGGCCGCGCCCGGCGCCAGCAGGACATCATGCAAGCGATCAAAAAGAAGGCGACGACCATCAATGGCTTCTCCAAAGCGCCGGCGCTGCTGACCGCGCTTCAGAACAACATCACCACCGACATGTCGGTGTCGGACATGAGGGCCATCTACGACTGGGGCAAGAACCTTCCCGACAGCTCGATCATCCGGGTCGCCCTGACGGCGCCTGCGCCAGGGACCGAGGGCAACCTCCTGGATTCGTACAACTGCGGCATGGGGCCTGGTGTGTCGCAGCTTTGCGCCGACGATCCCAGCTTCGCGATGATCCACCGCTACATCGCCGCGGTCCTCATCGACCCGGCCGTGCTCTCCGAGAAGGCACCCGTCCAGTTCGCCAACGGCGCCAACAACTTCGCCGGCCTCGAGAACCGGGTCACATCGATGTTCGATCCCACCGGCCTGCAGCTTGCCGATCCGATCACGCACCGCGCCGTCGCGCAGACCGTGGTTCTCGATTACTCGAACGGTCAGTTCCCACAGACCGCGAAGTGGCTCGCGACGTTCTTCGGTGCCAGCGTGGTGACTGCGACCCCGACCAGCCCGGCCCCGGCGAGCGGGCAGCAGACCTATGGCCTTGTGGTCGTGCTGGGGCATGACTTCGCCCGGCGTTGGCTGGGCCAGTGAGCTGAGCGACCCGGAGCTAGTAGAGCGGTTCCGTTCCGGCGACGTCCGGGCCCTGGCCCGCGCGATCAGCCTCGTCGAGAAGCGTGATCCGTCGGTGCGCGCCCTCCAGACCGAGCTTGCGGATGGATCACGAGCCTACGTGGTCGGCTTCACCGGCGCTCCCGGAACGGGCAAGTCCACCCTCGTCGATGCGCTTGTCTCGGCGCTGCGTAAGGACGAGCGCTCCGTGGCTGTGATCGCCACCGACCCCAACTCTCCCTTCACCGGCGGCGCCATCCTAGGCGACCGCATCCGGATGCAGCGCCACGCGCTCGACCCCAAGGTGTTCATCAGGAGCATGGGCGCGCGGGGCCATCTCGGCGGCCTTTCGCTCGCCGCCCGCGAGGTCATCCGCCTTCTCGGGGCTTTCGGTTTCGACCCGGTGATACTGGAGACCGTCGGCGTCGGGCAGTCGGAGCTGGAGGTGGCGGCGGTCGCGGATACCACGGTGGTGGTGCTGACCCCCAACCTCGGCGACGGCGTGCAGATGATCAAGGCCGGCATCCTCGAAATCGCAGACGTGTTCGTGGTCAACAAGGCGGACCTGGAAGGCCACCATCGATCGGTCACCGAGCTTCGGGCCATGCTGAGCCTTTCCAACGCCCCGGGCGAGCGAAAGGCGTGGAAGCCGCCCATCATCGCGGCGTCGGCGGTGCGCCAGGAAGGCATCGAGGAGCTCTGGTCGGCGATCGAGGCCCACCGCAAATACCTGACGTCGACCGGGAAGGCGGAGCAGCTGGCGGCGGATCGGCTCAAGGAGGAGGCGGCGGAGGTGGCTGCCGAGCTCGCGCGCGACCGGGTCCGGCGGGCGCTGGCTGACGACCCGGCGCTCACCAAGCGCCTGCTCGAAGCGGGCACGCCGTACGGAACGGCCGAGGAGATCCTGGACCGAAAGCGATAATTGAATACAAATTCAATGAAGGTGCGCTCTCGCGACCCGAAGCAGGCATGGCAGGACGACTACGAGTCCGCGCCCGCCCGCGACGACGGCCTGGAGACATCGACGATCTCCGGGATCCCGCTCAAGCCCCTGTACACGTCTGGCGACCTGGCGCGCCGCCCGGAGGAATACCCGGGCCAGTTCCCGTACACGCGGGGCATCCACCCCACGGGCTACCGCGGGCGGCTGTGGACGATGCGGCAGTTCTCCGGCTTCGCGACCGCCGAGGAGACGAATCGGCGCTACAAGTACCTGCTCGCCAACGGGCAGACCGGCCTGTCTGTGGCCTTCGACATGCCCACCTTGATGGGCCAGGATTCCGACGCCCCAACCAGCCGTGGCGAGATCGGCCACTGCGGCGTGGCGATCGACTCGCTGGCTGACATGGAAACGCTGTTCGAAGGCATCCCCCTCGCCGACATCACGACGACATCCTCAAAGAGTTCATCGCCCAGAAGGAGTTCATCTTTCCGCCAGAGCCGTCCATGCGCCTGGTCGTCGACTCGATCGAGTACTGCGCCAAAGAGGTGCCGAAGTGGAACACGATCTCCATCTCCGGCTACCACATTCGCGAGGCCGGCTCGACCGCGGCGCAGGAGCTTGCCTTCACCCTCGCCGACGGCATGGCGTACGTCGACGCGTGCCTCGAGAGAGGGATGCGCATCGACGATTTCGCTTCGCGGCTCTCGTTCTTCTTCGATGCTCACATCGACTTCTTCGAGGAGATCGCGAAGTTCCGCGCCGCGCGCCGGATCTGGGCGCGATGGATGCGAGAGCGCTACGGCGCGCAGGACGAGCGTTCCTGGAAGCTCAGGTTCCACACGCAGACCGCGGGCGTCTCGCTCACGGCGCAGCAGCCGGAGCTGAACATCGCCCGCACCGCCATCGAGGCCCTGGCCGCGGTACTTGGCGGCACGCAATCGCTGCACACGAACGCGATGGACGAGGTGCTGGCGCTGCCGACCGACAAGGCGGCCCGCCTCGCGTTGCGCACGCAGCAGCTCCTCGCCTACGAGACCGGGGTCGCCAACACCATCGATCCGCTCGGCGGGAGCTACTTCGTCGAGGCGCTGACCGACGAGATGGAGCGGCAGGCGGAGGCTTACTTCAAACGCATCGAGGACCTTGGCGGAGTCATCCCCGCCATCGAGGTCGGTTTCTTTCAGAAGGAGATCGCCGACGCCTCCTTCCGCTACCAGCAGGAGCTCGAGCAGAAGCGCAGGCTGGTCGTCGGCGTCAACGAGTTCACAGTGGACGAGGAAGAGCCGATCGACATTCTGCGCATCGACCCGAAGCTCGAGACCGAGCAGGTGGCGCGGGTCCGCGACGTGCGCGCGAGGCGTGACCAGGCGCGCTGCTCCAACGCGCTGGCGCAATTGCGTAAGGCCGCGGCCGGGACGGACAACCTGATGCCCTACATCCTCGAAGCCGTTCGCGCATATGCGACCGAGGGCGAGATCATGAACGCGATGGTGGAGGTGTTCGGCATCTACACAGAGCGTGCAGTCATCTGATGTCGACGAAGACCGAGGTCCGGCCGGTTCGCATCGTGCTCGCCAAAGTCGGGCTCGATGGGCACGACCGCGGCGTCAAGGTGGTCGCCCGCGCCCTGCGTGATGCCGGCTATGAGGTCATCTACACCGGGCTGCGGCAGACGCCGGAGATGGTCGTCGACGCCGCGCTCCAGGAGGATGCGCAGGTGATCGGCCTGTCGATCCATTCCGGCGCCCACATGACGCTGTTCCCGGCCGTGGTCCAGGAGCTCAAGCGCCGAAAGGCAACCGACATCGTGGTATTCGGCGGCGGCATCATCCCCGACGACGACATCGCTGCGCTCAAGCAGCATGGGGTGGCGGAGCTGTTCACGCCGGGCACGCCTCTGCAGGGCATCGTCGACTGGCTGCGCAAGCGTTTCCCCGAGGGCGCTCGCTAGTCGCTAGCCTCGGTCAGTAGTGGACCACCACTGAGTTGGCGACCTTGTCGTGCCAACCCTGCTTTCGCAGGTCGAACGCCACCCAGATCCAGCCGAGGTAGCAGGCCCACGTGTTGACGAAGCTCATCAGGAGTCGAATGATGGCCCGGCCGTAGCCAATTGGTGCGCCAGTGTTCGCGTCGATGATGCGCAAACGGAGGAGCCGCATGCCGAGTGTCTCGCCGGATTTGCCCCAGAAGTAGATCCAGTATCCGAACGTAACCACAAGCGCCAAAAGGTACATGAGCACGAAAGCCCCGCCGAACAGCACCGCCATCGCGTTTTGGGAGCTCTGGTTGTCCGAGCCGGTATTTCCTGCGAAGGCACCTGCGGCTGTTGCGAAGACGATGAAGAGAATGCTGAAAGGAATCCCCAGGATCAGGGAATCGACGAGCCTCGCGACAACGCGGATCCAGAATCCCGCATAGGTGGTCTGCCCCCCGTAGTTTTGGGGCGCGAGATAGGCCGGCGCGGGCATATATCCCTGTGGGGGCTGGGCCGGAGGCGGCGGAGGGCTCTGCACCTAGGACGTGGTGACGATCGTGCCCGCGACCTTGTCGTGGATGGCCTGCCTCTGTGGGTCCCACAGCTGCCACAGCCAGCCGATCGCGCCAATGATGCAGACCGTGAATGCGACCTCAAGCCACCAGATGAATCCGCGCAGGGCGGCCTTGCCCAGCGACGGATACTGGCCGGTAGCCACGTCGCGGACCTTGAAGCCAAACACCATCATTCCGACCGTCTGTCCGCGGGTGCTCAGGAAATATCCGAAATACCCGAGCAGCAGGATGAGGTTGACCAGCCCGGCGAGGTAGTGGGTGCCTCGGAAGATGGCGTCGCTGATCAGGAAGACGACGAGCAAGATCACGGTATCGATAAGGCCGCCGACGATGCGGAGGCCCGGAGACGCGAGGTTGCCGGGCGCTGCGGCGCCCCCACCCATGGGCGGCTGCATGTAGCCCCCTCCAGGTGGCGGTGGCGGAGGCATCATCCCTCCGGATGGCGGCGGGGGAGGCGGTGGGCTCTGCATGGCTTGTCCTCCAGGTGATCGTGCTGCCGGCGTGGTGTGGCTTCTGCGCGGTATCATAGCCACGCCTCTCCACCAGAGGGTCAAACATGCAGCTGAACGCCTCCACCCGCGAACTCCTCGGTAAGCGAACCCGGCGCCTTCACCGCCAGGGAAAGCTGGCCGCCGTCGTCTACGGCCACAACGCCACGCCGACCCCGCTGGTGCTCGACCGGCTCGAGTTCCAGAAGGTGTTCGTGAAGTCGGGACGGACCCACCTGGTCGACCTCCAGGTCGACGGTGAGCGGGCGGCAAAGGTCCTCGTTCGCGAGATCCAGACCCACCCCCGGCGCCTGGGCCCGATCCACGTCGACTTCTACGCCGTGAACCTCGAGGAGAAGATCACCGTCGAGGTGCCCGTCCACCTCACCGGTGAATCGGCGGCGGTAAAACGAGGCGATGGCGACATCCTCCAGCCGATCCACGCGCTGCGTGTCGAGTGCCTGCCCGGGAACATCCCCGAGGCCTTCGAGGTCGACCTTGGGCCCCTCGAGGAGATCGAGTCTGAGCTCCGCGTGTCAGACATCAGCGTGCCCAAGGGCGTGACCGTTCTCGTCGACCCGGAAGAGCTGGTGGTCAAGATCGTGCACAAGCGCGAGCTCAAGGTCGAAGAAGAGCTCCCGGCCGCCGAAGCCGTGGTTCCTGCCGAGGGCGAGGCAGCTGCCGAGGGCGAAGCCCCCGCCGGAGAGGAAACAGCCGAGACCGAGAAGTGATCCGGGCCGCTGCCAGCGGCTCGAGCCTCAGCCTCCCGGACACCAACACCGTCGTGTTTGTCGTCGTCGGCGTGCTTGTCTTCCTCGGCTTCGTCATCGCGTCGCGGCTGATCGCGCGCTTTGCTGCGGAACAGCTTCGCAGGCGAAACGTCCGCTCCGACATGGTCGTTCTCGGGCGGCGCGTGGTGACCTTCCTCGTCATCGTCCTCGGGCTGTTCGCCGCCTTCGGCTTCGCGCTGAAGAACGCGGACGTGCCGATCCTGGGCATCCTCGTCGCCACCGTCATCGCCGCTTTTGGCGTGCAGGACCTGCTCAAGGACTACGTCTCCGGTTACTACGTGTTGCTCGAGCATCACTTCCGAGTGGGCGATCGCATCACGCTGGAAGGCGCCAGATCGGGTACCGTCAAGGAGGTTCGGTTGCGCGTGACGCTGTTGCAGACCGACACCGGCGACCTGGTTGTGGTGCCGAACTCCGAGCTCTTCGGCAAGGCGGTGACGGTGCATGGTCGCGCCGAGCGAGCCGAGGAGGCTAAGCCAGCGCCCCCAGCGTGATCCGCCACAGGGCCTCGAGCTGGGCGCCCTCGATGTCCGATTCCTCCGCAATGAGCTCGCGCATCATCTGCGAAGCCAGCTCGACATGGATCCCAGCGTTCACCTGCGTGGCGAGCGAGCGAAGGTGGAATGTGTGGTCGGGCTTGTTCGTGCCGACCTCCAGATTGGCGTCGATCTTGTCGAGCTGAACGAACTTCGCCCACCGCGCCACCTCGGACGCGCCCGTGTCCACAGCGTCAGACAGGTGCATGCAGTTGATGCCGCCGAAGATTCCGTATCGCTCGCGCAATGAGCCTGGGCGCGATTGCTGGATGCGCGTTTCGCCGAGGTCGTAACGCATGCGCTCGAGTGCCTCGGCCGACGCGCTGACCCGACCGACAGGCATCGGCAGCGCGGTCATGAAATCGACCAGCCAGCCGAAGAACGGCCTGCCCGCGAGGAAGTCGTAATGGCTCTCGATGAGTGATGCCGGCGGCTGGAACCACGTGAGCGATTCGACCTTCCAATCACGCTCCGAACAGAGCCAGCCCCAGATGCCGGCGCGCGCGGCGAGGCGATAGGCAGTGTCGGGCTTGAAAATGACGAGAGCGTCGGCCACGGGCTCAGGTTATTCGAGTGCGGTCTGTACGCGCCCGGCGTGCCGTTACACGCAGGGAGACTGGCCGGCCGGAAGCATTGGCAGAAATGTGCTGACGACGACAGTGGCTCCGACGAGCTTGCCCACGGTCATCAGTTGATATGCGTCTTCCGGCACATCGAACGCAACTTTGCCGGACATCGTGTCTCCCTGACTGAGGATCCGCGTTGGCAGGAGGCCAGTGGTCCCGACATCGACAGGTAGCGCGCCATTGACACCATCGCCGTATAGCCGCCAGTCGTCAGGTGCTATCGAGATCCCGCCCGGCCCAGAGTCGACGTACGTGAGCGTGATCAACACAAATTTGCGCCCAGGCATCGGACGTCGCGCTGCCGTGCCCGAACAATCGAATGTCACATCGCCGACGGTAACCGTCCCGGCAGGCAGTAGAACCGGCGTGCCCGGCCCAACGATCCCGCGGTTTGTAAGGCCGGGCGCCGTGACAACGACTCCGGAGTTGAACTGTCGATAGAGGGCATTGATGTAGTAGGTCGACCCCTTCGCATTGAGCCACGGGATCGTGTAGCGGAGAGGGTAACCATCACTTTCTCTCAGCCACACCTTGAACTGCCGACCGAAGGGTGCATTTGCCTGCAGCACCCACGTGGCCGACCCGTTTACCGAAGCCTCGCCAAGAACCCTCGGGTTGGTGGCACTCTGCCAGGCCGTTGGATTGATGCTGGCGAAAAGGTTGTAGTAGGGGTCTGCCGCGTCGATCACCTGCCAGGCATTGAAAGTGTTGGCGCGCACGTAGAAAGTGCTCCCGATCGATACAAAGTCACCTCGGCCGTCGATGTCCGGCTGTGACCCGCTCATTACGTCGTCCCAAGGTTGCAGCTCGAGTGCAGCGGGCTGGGTTGTCAACTTCCCGTCGAGGTGATAGATCTGTGCGCCGATCTGGCCCTGCGCCCGGGGCGTCATTTCGGTTCCAACGATCTGGAACGTCGCTGAGTGCATCGAAGACGCTCGAGCCAATGCACGGGCGGGTGATGGCGCATGCGGCGCCGGATGAACCGCAGGTTCAGGCAGCGGTTGCGCAAATTCCGATGGATTCAAATCGCCGAAAGCCGCAGGTTGCCGGGCGTCCGCTCCGCACGCGCCAACCAGCGCTGTGGTTAGAGCCGCGACGATGACAAGCCTCGCCGGCATCGACCGGTACAACGGCTGTCGGGTCCCCAGCTTGTGAAACACCTCGCCTGCCCGCAGTCTCTATGTCTTCCTGTCGCGCGGGCCCGGGGTGTACACCTTGCGGCCCTTCAACTTCGCGGGCATGTGCACCTGCTCGGCGACGCCGCTTTCGTAGTCGTGCGCGTACTTGTAGTCGCGCCCGTAACCCATCGACTTCATCAAGCCGGTGACCGCGTTGCGCAGGTGCAAGGGCACCGGTTCGTTGCCGGTCTGCGCGATGAGCTCGCGCGCGGCGCCATACGAGGTGAGCGCGGAGTTAGATTTCGGCGCGAGCGCCAAATAAAGCGCTGCCTCTGTCAGCGGCAGCACCGCTTCCGGCATGCCGATGAAATGCGCGGCCTGCTGCGCTGCCATCGCCACCTGCAGAGCCTGCGGATCCGCCAGGCCGATGTCCTCCGCCGCCGAGATGACCAGGCGGCGGGCGACGAACAAGGGATCCTCGCCGGCCTCGAGCATTCGCGCCAGCCAGTACACGGCCGCGTCGGGGTCGCTGCCGCGAACACTCTTGATCAGCGCCGAGACGATGTCGTAATGCTGGTCGCCGGCACGGTCGTAGAGGAGGTGACCTTCCTGCAGGGCCCGCTCGACGTGGGTGAGCGTGATCTCGTCTCCACCCGCGAGGGCCGCCGCCGTCTCCAGCCCGTTCAGGGCAACCCGGGCATCGCCACGAGCGCCTTCGAGCAACGCGTCCATGCCGTCGGCGCTGATCGCGGCCCCAAGCTCGGCTGCGCCTCGCTCGACGATCTTCTTCAGGTCCTCGCGCTCGAGCGCCTCCAGCCTGAACACGCGGCTGCGCGAGAGCAGCGGCGCGATCACCTCGAAAGATGGGTTCTCCGTGGTCGCGCCGATCAGGGTGACCGTGCCGTCCTCGACGTGGGGCAGGATCGCGTCCTGCTGGGCCTTGTTGAAGCGGTGGATCTCGTCGATGAAGAGCACCGTGCGCAGGCCTGCGCGCCGGTGAACCCGGGCCTCGGCCACGACCTTCCGCAGGTCGGCAACGCCGGCCGTCACCGCCGACATGGCGACCATGCGCGCCTTCGTCTCCGCCGCCAGCAGGCCGGCCAGGGTGGTCTTCCCACTCCCAGGCGGACCCCACAGCACGATGCTGGGGAGATGCCCGGAGGCGGTGAGGCCGCGCAAGACGTCGACCACCCGCTTCTGGCCGACCAGCTGCTCGAAAGCGCGGGGCCGCAGGCGGGTCGCCAGCGGCGCGCTCGGCTCAGGTGTGGCCGGAAGCTCGAAAAGCTCCCCCTGATCAGTCATAACTGAGATTCTGGACCCTGTCTGTAGAATGCCCGCCGTGGGCGCCTGCTGGTATTGCAACTCAGAGCTGCCCGATGGGGCCCAGTACTGCCCGACCTGCGGCCACAGCCAGTCCGACCGCACTTCGAGCCCTCTGTTCGGGGTGGTCGACCCCGTGACCGGGATCTGGAACTCCAAGTTCATCAACGCCTTGATCGGCCAGGAGGCCAACCGGGCTGTTCGGTACCACCGCCCGCTGTCGGTCCTCGTGATGGAGCTCGACCACGCCGAACACGTCCATAAGGAGCTCGGGCACATCCAGCTGGAAGGGCTGCTGCGGGAGATCTCTGAGCGCCTCGGCCGCGCCATCCGCGACACCGACACCGTCGCGTTCCTCGACGCCGAGGGGCCCCCGCACTTCGCCATCGTGCTGCCGGAGACCGATGAACAGGGGGCTACGCTCGCCGCGGACAAGATTCGGCGCGCCATCGCCTCCTACGACTTCGCTACCAGCGGCGACTGGAAGCGGATCACGGTGAGTTGCGGCGCGGCCACCATCGACGTGGTCCGGCCGTCCGGCGATGAGCCGGGCCTCATGAATCGCCGCGAGTACACCGGCAACCTTCTTCGTGAGGCGTACCACGCCCTCGAATCCGGCCGTTCGGCCGGCACCAATCGCACCTCGGTCGGCGCCTTCCGTTCGTAGCGGTTGATCGTGGTTGCGTAGGATCGAATTCACTTTGGCGTCCACGCGCGTCTACCTGATCCGCCACGCCGATGTCGAGAACCCCCGACGGCTCCTCTACGGGCACCTCGACGGGTTTCAGCTGAGTGCGCTCGGCCGCGCCCAGGCCGCCGCGGTCGGTGACTCGCTGCGCGACAAGAACGTGGGCCGAATCGTCCACAGCCCGCTGGCCCGCGCGGTGGAGACGGCCGCGATCATCAACTCCAGGCTCGAGCCCCCGGCGATTCTCGAAGCGGATCCAGAGCTGCGCGAGGCCGAGTTCAGCCGCTACCTGCAGGGGCTGCCTTACTGGCAGATCCCGGTGAGGCGGCCCCTGTGGTTCGTGCACAAGACCAGGCGCGGCCTGGTGCCTGGGGACGAGTCGGTCGAGCAGATGGGCGACCGCATCCTCGGCGTCGTCCGGCGGATCGTGCGCGAGCATCCGGGCGACACCATGGCCGTCGTCAGCCACGCCGACCCTCTTCAGGCGGTGTGGGTCGTGCTCGACGGCCGCCCGCACAACGAGCGCGAGATGTATCGGAAGTCCATCGACAAGGCGGGCATGCTCGTCCTCGACCTCGAGGGCGAGAAGGCCGTGCGATGGGAGTACGTTCCGCCCCCCCAAGTGGAAAAGCCGGCCGGGGTGGCGTGAGCGAACAGAAGGTGGCGGGGCGCTTTCCCCCCGCCTTTCTGTGGGGGACCGCCAGCGCCGCCCACCAGGTCGAAGGCGACAACCGCAACAGCGACTGGTGGGAGTTCGAGCAGCAGCCCGGCCGAATCGCCGGCGGGGACACCTCAGCGGTCGCGAACGACCACTATCACCGCTACCGCGAGGATTTCGCGCTCCTGCGCGAGCTGAACCAGAACGCCCACCGGCTCTCGATCGAGTGGTCTCGCATCGAGCCATCGCAGGGCGAATTCGACGCGCGTCAGATTCGCCACTACCGCGACGTCCTGGGCGAGCTGCGCGAGCAGGGCATCGAGCCGATGGTCACGCTTCACCACTTTTCGAGCCCGATCTGGTTCGTCGACAAAGGCGGATGGGCGGCGAAGGATGCGCCACACGCGTTTCTGCCTTTCGTGCATCGCGTCATCGATCAGCTCGGCGACCTCGTCAGGCTGTGGTGCACCATCAACGAGCCCAGCATCTACGGCGCCAACGGCTGGGTGACCGGCGAATTTCCACCTGGCCGCAAGGGCGACCTCATCGCGCTGTACAGCGTCACGAGCAACATGCGCAAGGCACACGAGCTCGCATACACCGCCATCAAGCGCAGGTGGCCCGATGCGATGGTCGGCGTCTCACATCACAAGCTGCTCTTCATCCCCGCAACAGAGAGGCGGCGCGACCGCTGGGCCGCGCAGGCGTCGCAGATGGCGCTGGATCGCTGGCCAGTCGCACCAGGACGGCTGGCCCGGATCGTGGAGGCCACATGCGACTACGTCGGCATCGCGCACTACTGGGGACAGATGTGCGCGTTCGATCCTCGGCGGCCTCAAGACCAGTTCATCAGGCGCTTCAACGTTCCGGGCCGTCGGGTCACCGACATGGGACTCAGCGCAGACCCGACGTGGATCCGCACGGTCCTGAACGAGCTGCGCCCACTGGGCAAACCGGTGTACATCACAGAGAACGGGCTCGCAACCGATGACGATGAATGGCGCTCGCGTCACCTTACCGAAACGCTTCAAAACGTGCTTCTTGCGATCGGTGATGGAGTCGACGTCCGCGGCTACTTCCACTGGACGAACACGGACAATTTCGAGTGGGCGCGCGGGTATGGCACGCATTTCGGGCTGATGGCGGTGGATCGCAAGACGCTGGAGCGGACGATCAAGCCCAGCGGCTACCTGTACGGACGGATCGCGGCCGCGAGCTCGCTCCCGGACTGACCAGGCCGCGCGGCGAAAGTGTGCGCAGCCCGTGTTTCCTGCTGAACTAGACTCAGCGACGTTGAACCTCAGGTCCGGCTTGATCTCGGCCGGCGCGATCGTCCTGGGCACCGTCCTGATGGTCTCGCTGGCATGGGGCCTACAGCACGCGGCGATGTCGAGCCCGCATCTGCTCGGCCGCACCGCCCCCGACCTCGCCATCCAGCAGCTCGATGGGCACAAGGTGGGGGTCCACGACCTGCGTGGCAAGCCGGTGGTCATCAACTTCTGGGCGTCGTGGTGCGGCCCCTGCGCGCAAGAGCTGCCCTTCCTCACAGACGCCTCCACTGCGCATCCCAACATCGCCTTCGTTGGCGCTGACATGCAGGACACTGCGAGCGGAGAGCTTGCCTTCGAGCAGGCGCATCCGCATCCATATGCAGTGGGGCCGATCGTGACCGGCAGCTACCGGGCATATGGAGTCGTCGGGCCGCCGGTGACGATCTTCATCGATGCCAACGGCGTCGTGGCCGCGTCCTTCGCCGGGCCGCTTGACCGGACCACCCTGAATCACTACCTGAGCCTCATCGCGCCGTGATCCGCTGGGCGGTGGTCACGGTCGTCGTCGCAGCCTGCGTGGGCTATCTCGTCTACTCGGCATCAGGCGGATCGGCGGAGTACTACCTCACTGTGTCGGAGTTGCGCTCGCACCAACCGGCGAGTGGTGACGTGCGCGTGGCGGGGGTGGTCCAGAACGACATCCAACGCAGCGACGGCGGCCTGCACGTCCGCTTCACCGAGAAGGACGGGACCGCCACCGTGCCCGTCGATTACACGGGCACGCTGCCGGATATCTTCAAGCCGGGCATCACCGTGGTCGCGGAGGGGCGGCTTGGCACCGACGGGATCTTCCATGCGCGGGTGGTGCTGGCGAAATGCCCGTCGCGCTTCTCGACGACTTCATACACGTCGTGATACTGGCGTTCCTCGGTTCAGGTGCCCTGCTCGCCGGCCTGGTGATGGCTGTGTTCTCGGCTCTGCTTTCGTTCTGGGCCGGCCGTGTCGAGAACAGAGTGATGATCCAGGTCGGCCGCCGTGCGTTCTACGCGACGGCGGCGATGATTTTCATCGCATCCGCGCTGCTCGAGACAGCGCTGGTCACGCACGATTTCTCGCTCGCCTACGTAGCCGAGCACACCGACCTGTCGACACCGATCGCGCTGGTGGCAGCCGGCTTCTACGGCGGCCAGGAAGGATCGCTGCTCTACTGGGCCCTCATCCTCGGCATCCTTGGCAGCGCGTCGCTGCTGGCGAGCGCGCGGCTCGGGCCGCGCCTGGCCGCCTACGCGGCCGGGATCATGGGCGCGATCGCGAGCTTCTTCCTGGTCGTGCTCGTGATGGTCGCGAGCCCGTTCGACGTCCTGGCGGTCACGCCGCCTGACGGCCTCGGCCTCAACCCGGTCCTTCGCGACGGCGGCATGCTCATTCATCCGCCGGTCGTCCTGGCCGGCTTTGCCGCATTCGCGATCCCGTTCAGCTTTGCGGCCGCGGCGCTGCTCGCGGGGCGATTCGACGCCTCATGGATCGCCCACACACGCCGGTTCGCGCTCGTGGCGTGGGGCCTGCAGAGCGCCGGCCTGCTGCTCGGCATGTGGTGGGCTTACCACGTGCTTGGATGGGGCGGCTACTGGGGTTGGGACCCGGTCGAGAACGTCGCCTTCATGCCCTGGCTTGCAACCACGGCGTACCTGCACTCGTCGCAGGTGCAGGAGCGGCGCGGACGCCTGCGTGCGTGGAACTTCGCGCTGGTCATCCTCGCGTTCCTGCTCGTGGTGTTCGGAACCTTCATCGTCCGCAGTGGGATCGTGCCTTCGGTGCACACGTTTGCCGTGAGCGCGATCGGGCCGTGGTTCCTTGGCTTCCTCGGCTTGTGCATCGTCTTCTCGATCGGCCTGCTCGCTTTGCGCTCGGGCGGCCTCCGCAGCGGGGGCGAGGCGGGGCCGGCAGTGTCGCGTGAAGGCGCTTTTGCTCTCCAGAACCTCCTCCTCATCGGGGTCATCGCCGTGGTGTTCTGGGGCACCATGCTCCCACTGGTTTCCGGTCTGGTTGGGCAGGAGCGCGTTGTCGGTGTTTCGTATTACGAGCGTGCGGCGGGCCCGCTGTTCGTTGCCATCCTGGCGCTGATGGCGGCGGGCCCGCTGATCCCCTGGCGGCACGCGGGCGCGCCGTTCTGGCGCTCGCTGGTCTGGCCCGGAGCGACCTGCGCGTTGGTGCTTGCGACCCTCCTCGCCGGCGGCGTGCGCAGCCTGCCTGCGCTGTTCGGCGTGCCACTCAGCGCCGCCGTGGCGAGCACCGTCATCTACGAATACATCCGCGCGATCGGCAGGTGGCGCCGCGCCGGCGGAGGCCGCGCGCGGGCTTTGGCGCTGCTGGCGAGGAGGAGAAGGCGCTACGGGGCGTACCTGGCGCACCTCGGCCTCGCTGTCGTCGTCGTGGGCCTGGCCGCGTCGCACTTCTGGCAGCAGGAGCGGGACGTCACCATGCGACCGGGCCAGCAGGCCACGGTCGCCGGGTACACGTTGACTTACAGGGGCTCGGACACCAGAGAGCTCGCCGACCACTCCGAGCTGGTGGCGGCCATGACGCTGGGCGGCAAGACGCTCGAGCCCGCGCGCGCGACCTATGCCGGCCTCGGCGGCCAATCGCTGACCCACGTCGCGATCAGCTCCAGTCCCATCGCCGATGTCTATGTGGTCCTGGCCGGCATCAACAGCGACGGCTCGGCTTCGTTTCGGATCTTCGTCAACCCCCTCGTCAGCTGGATCTGGGCGGGCGGGGCGATCATCATCCTCGGCGTGATTCTCGGCAACGCGGGTAGTCGCCGGACCGTCGCCGAACCCGTGCCCGCGAGGGTGGCCAGCCCGGTGGGCGTGTCATGACGCTGATCGTGGCGACGCTATTTCTCTTTGCCGCGGGACCGTTCGTTTTGTGGCCGCTGATCAAGACGCCGGACGACGGCGCCGGTGGCGAGTCCCGGTGAGTGCGGTCGTCGCCAGCGCGCTATCCCAGCGCTTTGGCATCGAGGTCGCTCTCGACGCGGTCGATCTGACGGTTGACACCGGCGAACACCTGGCGGTGTTGGGCGAGAACGGCGCCGGCAAGACCACGCTCCTGCGCATCATCGCGACGGCCGCGCGCCCGACGTCAGGCAGCATCGCGATATTCGGGCTCGACGCGTCAAGCGAGCGCCGGAGGCTGCGGGCGCGAATCGGCTACGTCGCGCACACGCCCGGGCTGTACCTCGCGCTGTCGGCCGCCGAAAACCTCGAGTTTTTCTGCGCCTTGCAGGGCGTCGACCGCGGGCGCGTCGCCGAGGTGCTCGACCTGGTCGGCCTTGGCGACGTCGCCGGCCGACCTGCCGGGAAGCTGTCGCGGGGCGCTCAGCAGCGGCTGGCGATCGGCCGGGCGGTCCTGCACGACCCCGCGCTGCTGGTGCTGGACGAGCCCGATGCGAGCCTCGACTCTGGTGGTGCCGATCTGCTCGCGCGGGTGATGCGAGACCGCACGGCGGTGATCGCCACCCACGACCACGCGCTGGCCAACCGGTTGTGCCCACGAACGATGGAGCTGAGGCATGGGCGCGTAGCAGGCGTCCCAACGCGGCTCCGCATCGTTCAGTAAATGCGGTCTCTTTCCATCGCGCTCGCCGTCGCTCGCAAGGACCTGGCCTCCGAATGGCGCACGCGCGAGCTCGTTCCGGCGCTCGCGCAGTTCGTCGTCCTTGCCCTGGTCATCGCGAACTTCGGTTTCCAGTTCGACTCGCGCACGGCTCCCGCCATCGCGCCCGGGGTGCTGTGGATGACCCTGGTGTTCGCGGGCCTCGTTGCATTTGGGCGAGCGTTCGCGGCCGAGCGAGAGCAGGCCTCGCTCGAAGCCATGCTGCTCACGCCCGCGGCGCCGGCCGCGATTTTCGCAGGCAAGGCCCTCGCCGCCGCGCTACTGCTGGTGGTCTGCGAGGCGGTTCTGCTCCCGGCGCTTGCGCTGTTCTTCAATGTGCCTCTGTCATTCGAGGTCGTGTCGGCGGTGCTGCTCGCCACCATCGGGATGGCCGTGCTGGGGTGCCTCTTCGCGGCGATGGTTGCTCGCGTCCGCGCTCGGGAGCTGCTGCTGCCGCTGCTGACGCTCCCGCTGTGGATTCCGTTCATCGTCATCGGCGGCCAGGCCGTGCAGGTCGGCATGGGCGCCGGCTCCGGCGGGACCAGCTCGGCCACCAGTCTGCTCATCGACCTCGACATACTGTTTGTCGTGCTGACATCGCTTGTCGCGCGGTTCGTTCTCGATGACTAGCCGGTTGAACGTCTTCGAGAAGGCAGCGCTGGGCGCGGTCGCGCTCATGGTCGTTGCGGCGGGCTTCATCTTCGTCTTCGCACCCCAGGATGCGCTGCAGGGGCCAGTGCAACGAATCTTCTATCTGCACGTGAGCTCCGCGATCGCCGCGTACGGTTGTTTCGCGGTCGTGCTGATCGGCGGGATCGTCTATCTATGGAAAGAGAACCCCACCGCCGATCGGCTCGCGCGCGCGGGCGCTTTGGTGGGCCTCGTCTTCACCACCGTGACGCTCGTGATGGGGATGATCTGGGCGAAGCCCATCTGGGGCACGTTCTGGACATGGGACGCGCGACTCACCTCGACGCTGGTGCTCTGGATCATCTACGCCGGTTACCTGATGGTCCGCCGCCTCGCGGAGCCGGGTCGCCAGGCGGCGCGGTTTGCGGCGGTGGTCGGCATCTTCGGCTTCATCGACGTGCCCGTGGTGCACTTCAGCGTCACGTGGTGGCGGACGGTGCATCCAGGTCCGGTAGTCATCAACGACGCACTGCCGGCGGAGATGCTGGTTGCTTTCCTCATCACGATGGCCTGCACGCTGTTCCTGGCGGCGGTGATGATCGCGATTCGTTATCGCATAGAGGTGCTGACCGATCAGGCGGCGGATAGAATCGTTGCCGCCGCGGTGGCGGTGCCGAGCAAAGCGGGGAGCACCAGGTGATCTATCTCATCACCGCATACGCGTTCGCGATCTTGGTTCTGGGCGGATACCTGGTGTGGTCGCTGCGTCGGGTCAGAGAGCTGTCGCGAAGGCGCTGATCGTCGGCGGTGGGCCCGCGGGGGACGCCGTCGCGGCTGGTCTCAGGGATGCCGGTTTTGACGGCGAGGTCGTGCTCGTCGGGGCGGAGCCGGAGCCTCCTTACGAACGGCCGCATCTCTCGAAGGGGTATCTGTTGGGCACCGTGCCGGACCAACGGCTGGGCTTGCGGCCGGCGGAGCAGTATCGCGAGCTCGGGATCGAGGTGCGCCAGGGCGAGCGAGTCATCGACCTCGGCGTCGAGCGGCGCACAGCCGTGCTGGAGTCGGGCCGCGCAATCTCGTGGGACGTCCTGTGCATCGCGACAGGATCGTCCGCGCGGAGCCTGCCGGGCCTCGACCGAGCGCTGTACCTGCGCGAGCTACCAGATGCCCTCGTACTCCGCGGGATCCTGGATGGGGGCGGCGCCCTCGACGTGATCGGGGCAGGCTTCATCGGCTGCGAGGTCGCCGCCGCCGCGATCCAGAAAGGCTGCAAGGTTCGCGTGCACGAGGCACTGGCGCAGCCGCTGCTGCGCGTGCTCGGCGACGAGCTGGGGAACTACCTCGCCCGCGAGCATCGCGCCCACGGGGTGGACCTACGTCTCAACGTCTCGGCCCTGCCGAAGATGGACGGGCCCGTGCTGGCCGGGGTGGGCTCAGAGCCGCGCACGCACCTGGCCGAGAGCGCCGGCCTGGTCGTGGATCGGGGCATCGTCGTCGATGGTCTCGGCCGGACATCGGCCCCGAACGTTTTTGCGGCCGGCGACGTGACCCGCTTCGACTGTCCTCCCTTTGAGATGCGCGTCAGGGTTGAGCACTTTCAGACCGCCCAGAGGCAGGGATTCGCCGTCGGTCGTGTGATGGCCGGCGCCACGGAGCCCTACAACGAGGTGCCGTGGTTCTGGTCGGACCAGTACGACCTCAACATGCAGTACGTGGGCGCCGGGCTGCCGTGGGATCAGATCGCCGCGCGCGGCCATCTTGGGCGGCCACCTTTCACCGTGTTCTACCTGCAGCAAGGCCGTCTCGTCGCCGCGGCAGGCATCAACGATCACCACACCATCGCTCGCACGCGCCGCGTGATGCAGGCCCGTGCCGCGGTCACTCCCGACCAGCTTGCGGATCCGGCTTTCGACCTTCGGCGGCTGCTTCGCTGAGGGCCTGTGAGAGGTTTGGCGCCAGCCCGGCGAAGATCCGCTCGGTGAGGCCCCAGACGACGCTCTCGTCGTGTGTCAGGTAGCGGAACCTCCAGGGATCTTCCGAGAGCAGCCAGGCGCTGTCGTCCAGCAGGCGGTCGAGCGGTATCTCGAGTACCCCCTCGAGCTCGTTCACGTCGTGGGCGAAGGCGGGTACGGGGTCAGGCAGGAAGGCCACGAACGGCACCACCGAGAAGTTCGAGACGGCTGCGTAGATGGGGTCGCCCGCGCCCAGCGGCACCAGGCGGCCGACCGGAACGCCGATCTCTTCGGCCACCTCACGCTGTGCCGCATCCCACGCCGACTCGCCCTCCTGGACGCCTCCGCCGGGTAGCGCCACCTGACCCGGATGGTCTCGAAGATCGGTACGCCTGCGAACGAATGGGACCATCCAGCGGCCGTCCGCGCGGTACAGGACGAATACGACGGCAGCTTTGCGAGCGCCCCGCCTGAAATCGCCCCAGCCGTCCATTGGATGGAACAGCTGTTCGAGGCGGCCGAGGAAGTCAGGCAAAGCGGGCCCTTGGTGAAGCCGCCCGGAGCCGGTAAGCTAGGAAAGGTAGCTGAGGCAATCCAAGAGCAATGATCGATCACACGAGCACACGAATTGAGCAGCAGGAGAGCGCACTGCGCCGCCTGAACCGGCGGCGTTATGCCTTCCAGCGCATGCTGAAGGCGACCGACCGGGTCCTGTGGCAGCTCGAAGAGATGAACCGGGACGGCGTGAAGAACGTGCCCGCGCCGTTGCGAACTGAGCTTCGGGGTGCGGTCGAGAACATGCCCAACCACATCCGCGAGCCGCTGGCCGACACGGGCCACGTCCAGGACACGCTCGACAGCCTCTTCGAGGTGCAGGAGCGACTCTTCCGGTGGCGCTTTCCCGAGTGGGACGACACCGAGCCCGACGACTTCGAATACGCGGGCTAGGTGCTGGCCAGAGTTAACACGAGGTCGGTCGCGTAAGCCGTCAGGAACCCGAAGAGCAGGCCCCACGCGAATGACGTCGGCGTCGAGAGGCGCCTGCCGACATGGAACAGCTCGTTGACAACGTAGAGCAGCGCGCCAGCGGCGACGGCCAGGAAGGCGACGTAAAAGTAATTGGACGAGGCCAGGTAACCGATCCAGGTGCCGAGGAAGGTCGGCCCGCCGCCGATCAGACCCGCAATGCCTAGAAAGCCCCATGACGCGGGCTTGGGATCCATCGTCATCGGCGCGGCGATACCGAATCCCTCGGTGATGTTGTGTAGCGCAAAGCCGACGACGAGGACGCCAACGAACGCGATCGCCCCGGCGCGAGCGGACTGCCCGATGGCGAGCCCTTCCGAAAAGTTGTGCAGACCGAGGCCGACGGCGATTGCAAGCGAGAGGCTGCGCGGGCTCGGTGTGTGGTCGGCGTGGCGCAGACGGCCGAACACGGCCCGGTTGAAGTACACGAGTCCCAGGAGGCCGGCGCCGATGCCAGTGGCGAAGATCAGCGCCATGGCCGCGAACGCACCCACCCTCGCGTTCGTGCGAACCGCCACCAGCGCCGTCTCGACGGGGACGCTCGCGTGGCTCAGGATGTCCCACAAGATGAAGATCAGGATTCCGGTCGCGAATGCGTTCAGGAACCCCTGCACGGACTTGGGCAGTCCGCGCATGCGGGCCACCGGCAGGCCCAGGAAAATGGTGACCCCCGCAACGGCTCCGAGGGCGACGGCTGTGGCCTGGCTCATGTCTCAGTCATAGGATTAGTACGTGCGAAAGGCGCAATTAGATAAGTCTAACGGGGCACATTCGGCGCCTTCCGAGGTCATCTCCCGCTACCTCGAGGCGCTCTACTACATGTGGTCGGAAGGCGAGCCGCCCCGGAGCGCGCGCCTGGCCGACTGGCTGGGGGTGAGCCGGCCGACCGTGACTGCGGCCCTCCGGCGCATGACCCGCGACGGCATGGTCAGGATGAACGGCCACAAGGAGATCGAGCTGACCGCGGCCGGCCGGCGGGCGGCGGAGTCGATCGTCAGGCGGCACCGCATCATGGAGCGCTGGCTCACCGACGTGCTCGGTCTGGACTGGGTCGCGGCCGACGCCGAAGCCGCGCGCCTGGAGCATGCGATCTCACAGGTGGTCGAGCAGCGCCTTTACGAGGCGCTGGGACGGCCGCGCACGTGCCCCCACGGCAACCCAATCCCGGGCCACTCGACGGCTTCGGCGAAGGAGAGGCGTCTGGCCAGCCTCGAGGCCGGAGGCCGGGCCACCATCTCTCGTGTGTCGGAGGTGGCCGAGCGAGAGGCGCCGCTGCTGCTCGCCTATCTCGATGAGCGGGGACTCATCCCCGGCCGCGTCGTGAACGTCGTCGAGGTCGACGGGATCGGCCGCACGCTGCGGATCCGTGCCGGCAAGCGAGAGGTGACCCTCAGCCACGACACGGCTGCCAAGGTGTGGGTAGTGCCCGGATAGCCACGGCCACCGCCCTGATACGCGCGTACAGTGGGCGCCAAGATGTCGTTTCCGCTCTGGGACCTGGCGTCTGACCTGGCGGTGGCCCGCGGTGGGGGACCAGTCAAGACAGATCCGATGGACCTGGTTGAAGGTCGCGTCTTGCGGAGGCGAATCGCCGCCCTGGTCTGGATCCCCGGTACGGTGGCTGTGCTCGCCCTCGGAAGCTGGACCAGCAGCGTGGTCGTCGGCCTGGCCGGATTTGCAGTACTGATCGCCGGCCTGTGGCTTTTCACCGAGCGGTGGGAGCGAGTCGTCGCCTGGATTCGCAGGCGCAAGGAGCCGGCGGACTAGCCAGCTACGCCGGCTGGGGTTGCGTGCAGAACGCGCAGCGCTTGGCCTGGATCGGGATCTCGCTGAGGCATTCGGTGCACTTTTTGGTCGTCGGATCCGCGGGCTTCTCCTGCCGCCGGCTGCGCTCGATGAGTGCGTTCACAGGAAGGATCACCAGGTAGTAAACGATCGCGGCCGTGACTATGAACGTGAATGCGGCGTTCAGGAAGAGGTAGACGGGGAACGTCGCTCCGCTCACAGTGAAGGTAAGGCCGCCCAAGCCGCGTCCACTGCCGAAGATCGCCGCGATCAATGGCGTGATGAACGAGCCCGTGAAGCCGGTCACCACGGCGGTGAACGCCACGCCGATCACTACGCCGACGGCGAGGTCGACGACGTTGCCGCGCAACAAGAACGCCCTGAACCCTCTCATAGAAGATTCTTCTCCTTACTAACCCGCCGAAACCGACAGCACGACCTTTCCGAACTGTTCGGCGGCGTCGAGACGCGTGAGCGCCGCCTGCACCTCATCCAACGGATAGACCGAGTCGACCACCGGGCGTAGGCCGCGATCCATCGCCTGCAAGACCGCCTCGAACTCCGATGCGTTGCCCATGGTCGAACCGAGCAGGCTCGCCTGGCGGAAGAACAAGCGCGGCATGGTGATCTCTGCTTTGACGCCGGACGTCGACCCGCAGGTGACGATGCGCCCGCCCATGGCCAGCGACCGCATCGACTCGTCGAGCGTGGCCGGCCCGACGTGCTCGAAGACGACGTCGACGCCGTCTTGTGTCGCCGCGCGGACCTCTTTGCTGAAGGCCGAAGAGTCGAATGCGGCTTCGGCACCGAGCTCGAGCGCGCGCTTTCGCTTGGACTCTGAGCGACTCGTGACGAGAACCCGCGCGC
>VBHB01000170.1 GCA_005880315.1 Chloroflexota bacterium
GAGTATGGCGCGGCCGCCTACGACCACCGTACGGGCTGCGTGCACGAGCTGCTGACCGCCGAAGATCGCCGGAAGTTGGCCCTGGTCCGGGCCACCCTCGCCGAAACTCCAAGCACGGTCATCGACGATGGGTACCGGCGGTCGGTGCGCGCGTACACGTTCGAGAAGTCGGGCCGCCGTCGCGGTCTCGAGCCCGAGGCCGCCGCCTCCGTCCTGCTCGCGGCTGGGGTCGCTGGGACCGTTCGC
>VBHB01000171.1 GCA_005880315.1 Chloroflexota bacterium
ATCTCGAGCCCCGCTCGCGTCTCCTTCTCACAATGCTCGCCGCGCAAGATGCGCGCGGGATCGGCAAGCTGGCCGCCGTGCTGCGCACGGCACTGGCGGCGGCGCGTGTCCCACATCGCGTGGCATAAAGCCCAGGTACTTAGGGTCGAGTCCCTGTTCGGGCCGGGCGTTCCCCAGACCGGATGTCCCCTCAGCTTCGGCTACGCCCATTGCTGAAGATCCGGCCCGGAATCGACACTCAACAGACAGTGTCCGGCCCAAACAAATTCATATCGGAGATTCATTGATGGCAATCGCGATCGTCCGTAAGAACGGTGGGTCGAACGGCTCCGGTCAACACCGGGAAGGCCGCCGCGTCAAGGTGGGCGTCATCGGCTGTGGCTACTGGGGGCCGCAGCTCGTCAGAAACCTCCGCGACATGCCCAACGTACATCTGACCGCCGTCGCGGACGCCAAGGCGGAGCGTCTGGAGTTCGTCCGACATCACCACCGCGACATCAAGACGTACAGCAGCCACACTGCGCTGCTGGAGACGGACGTCGAGGCAGTCGTCATCGCGACACCGATCCACACCCATCACAAGATCGCGATGGAGGCGCTCGCCGCCGGCAAGCACATCCTCGTCGAGAAGCCGCTGGCCGCGAGTGTCGCCGAGGCATGGGAGCTGATCAACTTCGCGCGGCTCCAGGGCAAGCAGGTCATGGTCGGGCACACGTTCCTGTACAACCCGGCCGTGCAGGAGTTGCGCCGCCTGGTCAAGGACGGCGAGCTCGGACGCATCTACTACGTCGACGCGGCGCGGCTCAACCTGGGCCTGTTCCAGCGACGAGCCAACGTCATCTGGGACCTCGCACCCCACGACGTTTCGATCCTCATGTACGTGATGGGCGCGACACCGATTGCGGTCAGCGCTCGGGGCAGCGCCTGCGTGCAGGACGACGTCCACGACGTCGCATACCTGGAGCTGCTGTTCGAGAGCGGCGTGAGCGCGCACGTCCACGTCAGCTGGCTGGACCCGGCCAAGGTGCGGCGGATCACAGTGGTCGGCGATCGGCAGATGGCCGTCTACAACGACGTTTCGCTTACGGAAAAAATCAGGATCTACGACACCGGCGTGGAGTCGCCGATCACCAACAGCTTCGGGGAGTTCCAGCTCTCGTACCGGCACGGCGCGGTGAGAATCCCTTACATCACGTGGCAGGAGCCGCTGCGCCTCGAGTGCGAGCACTTTGTCGAGTGCGTCAGGACCGGCATCGAGCCCCGCACCGACGGCATGCAGGGTCTGGCCGTGGTCTCCGTCCTCGAAGCCGCCACCGATTCACTGCAGCACGGCGGCCGGCGGGTCGGTATTGACCTGCCGACGCTGGCGGTGGCGGCGCCCGGGGCCGAGCTGGCCCGGCTCACGCCGGCTCAGCTGGGACTACCGACCGCCTCCTAGTCGATCCCCTCTCCCCGCAAGGGGAGAGGGGTTAGCTAGAAGGACTTTCTATCTACTCCGTCGCTTTCCCGAGCGGCGTAGGGTCGGTATGAGCTAGAGCTCGTTCAGCGCGGCGGCGATCGTCGCGCGGTCTTCGTCTGAGACCGCCGGGTGCACCGGGATCGAGATCATCTCGGCCGAGGCGGCCTCGGCGCGCGGGCAGGGCGGGTTGCCGTGGTTGGAGTAGGCGGGCTGCAAGTGCACTGGAACGGGGTAGTAGACGCCTGTGCCGATGCCGGCCTCCTCGAGGCTCTGGCGCACCTCGTCGCGCGTCACAGGGCCGGTCGCCGGCGCCAGCAGCGTGTACTGGTGGTAGACGTGACAGCTGTCGGGCGACACCCGTGGTCGGCGAAACAGCGGCGAGGTGATGTGGCGGTCGTAGTAGGCGGCATTGCTGCGCCGACGCGCCGTGATCTGGCCAAGGCGCGACAGCTGGACAAGCCCGATCGCCGCCTGCATGTCGGTCATGCGGTAGTTGTAGCCAATCGCCTCGTGGACGTATGGCTTGGTCGAGTAGGCCTGGTGGCGCAGGCTCGCGCAAGTCTGCGCGATGGCGGGATCGTTTGTGATCACCATGCCACCCTCGCCGGTCGTGATGTTCTTGGTCGCGTAAAGCGAGTAGACCGCGGTGCCGAACGTGCCCAGCGGCGCCCCCGCGATCGTGGCGCCCACCGCCTGGCATGCATCCTGGATCAGGGCGAGCCCATGCTCTTGCGCAAGCCCCATGAAGGAAGCGATGTCACACGGGTTGCCATGCAGGTGAACGGGGACGATGGCCTTTGTGCGCGGACCGATCAGGGCCGCAACTGCAGTGGGGTCGAGATTCAGCGAATCGTCGACGTCGGCCAGTACCGGCCGCGCCCCTGTTTGCGCGATTGCATTGGCGGTCGCTATGAAGGTGAGGGCGCTCGTGATGACCTCGTCGCCCGGGCCGATCCCGTGCGCAACCAGCGCCAGGTAGAGGGCGGTGGTTCCGTTGGATGTGGCTACCGCAAACCGTGCGCCTGTGGCCGCCGCCCAGGCCTCCTCGAACGCGCGAACACGCGGCCCCTGGGCCAGCGCGCCCGAGCGCATCACTTCGAGAACAGCCATCTCTTCCTCGGGGCCGAGTTGCGGTCGCGCGATCGGGATCATGAATGCACTCCTGCGATTTCGTGAACGCCAATGTTGTGCTGGCGCGAGCACACGGTGCACGTGCCGGCTGCATCGAGCCGTTCGCCGCACTCGCACACAAAGCCGATGAGCCTGGCCGGGTTGCCGACCACGAGGCCGAATGGCGGCACGTCCTTTGTGACCACCGCTCCAGCGCCGACGAGCGCAAAAGCGCCCACGGTCACGCCTGGCAGCACGGTGCAGCCCCCGCCGATGGACGCGCCTTCGCCGACCGTCACGCCACTGACCACCCAGTCCTGGGGTGACTTGAGCGTGCCCATCGGGGTGATTGCACGCGGCCGCTTGTCATTGAGAAGACATGTGTGCGGCCCGACGAAAGCGCCGTCCGCAATGCGTGCTCCCCTAAACAGCGAGACGTTGTTCTCCAGCTTTACGCGGTCTCCGATGACCACGTCGACGTCGACAAATACGCCCTTCCCGAGGACGCAATCCGAGCCGACCATGGCCCCGTCTCTGAGCTGAGCCCCGTTCCAGACCTGCGTTCCGGCGCCCACGACGGCGGTAGGCGATACCTCGGCGGTCTGATGGATTCGAATGAGCTGGGCCATGTCCGCAGGCTAGCAATGAGGCCGGAAACCGATCAATAGTGCTGTTAGCTCCAATCCGAGTGGGCGTTGGGCGTTTGTCCCTGTCAGGCCGAAGAGAGTTGCGCCGCCACGCCGTCCAGCGAGCACAAGCGAGCGGGGGATAGGAGGCGCGAGTGTGAGCCGGCCAGCCGGACCGTCTGGCTGGCGCCCGGTGCTAGGGTGACCTCGAGCCCCGCCGAGTTCTCAGCGGCCGACCCGGCGGTCAGCATGTAGCCGTCTGGGCGGTTCGGCCTCTCGACGCGGTATGTGCGCGACCTGGTGTCCGGGTTATGGATGCAGATCTCGTTCGACAGCATCGAGACCTCCCACCCTCGGATGGGGTCGTACCGCTGCAGGTAGCAGTGCCGGGAGACGTCTTCGAGGCTCGCCCACTGCACGCTTCCGTTCGAGACGCGATGGAGGTCATCAGCGCGCTGAGCGAAAGGCTCCAGATCCGGGGCGAGGCCTTTGTGACCGAACGTGATCGCCGGTCGGCCTAGGAACAGGTCGAGCACGAACATTGGGTCCTGCAGGCCGCGGCGCCAGATCAACGGGAAGCCGGCCCAGCCGAGGTCGGCGGCACGCATCCCCAGGTCGTAATCCTCTGGCGGCGGCGAGCCCAGCGGATACCGGTCGTCGAAGTTGCACGCGGACAGAAATCCAAGCGACTGGAGCGTCGCGAATATCTGCGGCGACCCAACCCCATGTGGGAAAACCATGACGCGGTCGAGGGCAAAACCGGTCCGGTGAGCGAAGCCTTCGCCGCGGTTGACCGCACGGTGCAGCGCGAGCTGCTGTGCGGCGAGTGGGCGCGCACGATAGCGCTTGCCGTGCGCCTCAGGCAGGTAGAACTCGTAGCCGCTGTGGTCGCTGCCGTGGTAGCAGGCAGACAGCCAGCGGCTGTTCGCTCGCATCAGAGCGATGACCTCCGGGCTGGCGACGCCAAGCTCACGTGGAATCGTGGCCACAGTCACGTGGAAGCCGTGCTCGCGAGCTTGCTCGAGGATGCGCTTGTAATCGAGGCCGAGCCGGCCGCCGCGCAGCGCGGGATCGTCGATGAGGAAGTTCGCGAGCGACATCGGCGGACGCCATGCCGTTTCTCCGTACACCTGGCGGACCGCCATCATCACCGGCAGGACGGTCAGCGGCTGCAGAGGAGCCATCGCCTGGCTGAGACGGCTGATCGTGGAAGAGCCGGCGCTGAGCACCACACGGCCACGCCCGCATGCGATTCCCGCGACCGCCGGGTAGAGATTGCCGGCGCTGCGGATCCATGCGAGGGTCTCGCTTCCGATTGCGCGGCTGAGCGACCAGCGACAGGACGAGTCCTCGACGCCGAACCCGGCGAATTCCTGAGTAAACGCGGGGTGACGCGCGGAAAAGACGACCTCGGTGGAAGGCCGGTCCAGAGACCGGCCCTCCGGCAGCGCGATGCCCAGCTCCTCGGACAGCGCGTGCAGAGCGCCTCCCGACGCGGTCAGGCCGGTGATGATCACCGTCCCGCCGTCATCGAGGTATTCGTGCACGAGCTCGAGCGCACGCTCGGGCAGCGACTCCACACCTTCCATCGCGAGCCCGACCACCGGCCAGCCCTCGTGAAGGGCCCGGTCGAGGAGTGGGGCTGCGCCATCGATGGCCGCCAGGCGGACCTCGAGCCCGTAGAAGCGTCCCGTTTCGGCGAGAAGGAGCTGGCCGCCGCCGGGGTCGCGAGCGATGACGCCCAGGCAGGAGGTGCGCGGCAGCCGGCTCGAGGCGGCCGCGAGCCCCACGCGCCGCGACTCGACGACCGACAGCCACTGGCTCGACGTCGGCCTCATCTCGAAGCCCAGCCGGCCGCCCCACAGGAACGAGCGAACCTTGTCTTCGACCGCCCACACAGTTCGCCAGGCGACCGCTGCGGCGAGCCGGCCGGCGAGGCGTAGCCTGTCGGTCCTCGTGCTCACGTTGCGGCCACCTGGTCGGCGACCGCGGCCCAGGAGTAGACCTCCGCAGCTTTCCTGGTGCTAGGCCGCCCTGCCATCAGCGTCATGACGGCGCCGATCAGGTCGTCCGACCTGTCGACGAGCACGACACCGTCGACGTCACCGAAACGCTCAGGCAATGCACCGAACCTCATCGCCGCCACGGGTAGGTCGCTCGCCATCGCCTCGAGCACCGACAGCGGCATCGCAATGGCATAGTCGGTGGACATGGTCGGGAAGATGTAGCAGTCGGCCAATCGGTAGATCTCGTCGACATGGGCGAGATAGCCGTGGATCAGCATCACCCCCGCGTAGCGAAGGGTTTGCTCGAGGCGCTTTGACTCGCGGTCCAGATGGCTGCTTGCCACGACCACGACGGTGATGCCTGGCCGTGACGCCAGCGGCAGCAGCGCTTCGAGGTTGCGCCCGCCGGTCAGGTGGCCGACGTGAAGGACCACTCGATTGCCGGTGGGAATTCCCCACTTCTCCCGCAACGCATCCTTCTCGCCGGCGAGTGGCGGCCGGAATCGCTCGAGGTCTACCCCCGTGATCATTCGCGCCGCGCGCGCGCCGAGGGCCTCGACGCCGCGGACCTCTGCGTTCGTGCTCACGAGGACCAGGTCGGGCCACAGCATTCGTGACAACAGCCGGCTGTACCAGCTCTGGCTGCGCGGCTGCAAGGCGATCATGACGACCCTCGCCTGCCGGCCCATCCATTTGAGCAGGCGGGACCGCATCAGGGCCGTGAGCGAGATCGAGCTTCGTGACACGTACACGACCGTCTCCGGCCTCGTCTCCGCAAGCGCGGCCCGCAGGCGCTTGTTCAGCAGCGCACGCATGCGGCGGAGCCCGGTGCGCACTCGGGGCGAGCGCGGGGTGTCGGGTGCGGCCCGCGGGCGCTCCGGGGTCAGGTGCCTGATCACCGTGGCCTTCTTGCCGAGGGCCCGCGTGAGCTCCTGGACGACTTTGACGTAACCCTCGTCGGGAGCATCTCCGACCTCCTCGGCAACGAGAAATACGATGCGCGGGTGGGCGCCGTTGGATGAATGCATTAATCCAATTCGAAACCTACCTGCGCCACCTCGAGCGTCAATGGGACGCTGGTCCCAGCGCCGGCGAAGCCGTGGGCGGCTGTCCCCAGATCGATTTGGCCGGGTCAAACAGGAGTGTGTGGGACCTCCGCCCACCCTCGCATGGGACATCCCAGTGGGATCGCCGCGCGAGCCGATTAACGACCAGCGGGGCGTCCGTTGAAATGAAAGCTGGATGAACATCGCCCTCGCCCTCGACCGGCTCCTTGAGGTGTCCGGATCCGACCTTCTCCTGAGCTGCGGCACCGTCCCGCGGATCCGGCGCGAAGGCCTGCTGGAGCCCCTTGAGCCAGGCGCTCCCGCGCTCACGCCGGCCGATACCCAGCGCATGCTGCGCGAGGTCCTCGATGCACAGCAGTGGGAGGACCTCGAGCGCCGCCGCCATGTCGATTTCGCGTTCACCTGGCGTGAGAAGGCGCGTATCCGCGCCAACGCCTTTTACCAGCGCGGCTCGCTTGCCGCCGCTTTCAGGCTGCTTCCGCTGGCCATCCCCAACTTCGAGATGCTGGGCATCCCAGAGTCGGTGCATCGCCTGCTCGACCGCACGCACGGTCTGGTGCTCGTGACGGGGCCGACGGGATCGGGCAAGTCCACCACCCAGGCGGCGATGGTCGATTACATCAACAGGACACGGCCGTATCACATCATCACGCTGGAAGACCCGATCGAGTACGTGCACAAGCACCAGCTCTCGATCGTCGACCAGCGGCAGGTGGGCGAAGACACGCCCTCGTTCGTCGAAGGCCTGCGGTCCGCTTATCGCGAAGACCCTGACGTGATCCTCATCGGCGAGATGCGCGACCTCGAGACGATCACGGCGGCGGTCACACTCGCCGAGTCCGGAAACGTCGTCCTGGCCACGCTGCACACCCAGGACGCGCCCCAGGCTCTCGACCGCATCATCGACAGCTACCTCGGCGCGCAGCAGCAGCAGATCCGCATCCAGCTGGCCAGCTGCCTGGCGGGTGTCATCTACCAGCAGCTCCTGCGCGCGGTCGGCGGCGGGCGGGTGGCGGCCTACGAGATCCTGGTCGCCAACACCGCGATCCGCTCCATGATCAAAGAGGGCCGGACCGATCAGATCCGCTCCGTGCTCCAGACCAGCCTCAGGGAGGGATCGCAGACCCTCGAGCGCTCGCTGAACCAACTGATCGCATCCGGGTTGATCACGGATGAGGACGCGCGGAGCCGGTCGGTCAACCCGCCTGAGATCCAGGCTTAGCCCTCATCCGCGCGAACCCGGCGGCAATCGCTGTGAGGCCGATCACAGCCACCAGCGCGAACCCCACCGCGGCCCCACGCCCGATCCCCAGGGCGGCGATGCCGGCGATCATGGCGAGGCCGCACAGTGCCTCCACGGCGGGCGATAGCGCCCCGATCGCCACGCCACACGTGGCGCATCGGCCTTTACGGATGAGATAACCCGCGACCGGGATCAGGTCGACGACGTTCAGGACCCGCCCGCAGGAACGGCAATGCGACCTCGGCCGGACCAGCGATTCGCCACGCGGACGCCGGTCGGCGGCCAGGTTGATGAAGCTCCCCAGCAGCAGCGCGACCAGGATCAGGTAAGCCTGGAGGGCGAGCATGATCGCCCTCGCGCCCTAGCCCGAAACCGTGCAGCCGTCCGGCACTGCCGGGCTCTTGGCGTCCTTCTGGATGATGGAGGTGATCTGGCCGTTGACGTTCCACGCGTAAGCCCACTGGGTGGGAGTGTTGCGAATGTAGGTTGGAGACGAGTTCGGGTTGTAGAGCGGGATTGGGCTTTGCATGTTGCTCGTCCCCGAGGACGCCGGCACGGTGTTCAAGTTGTTGTTGGCCATGTATGCGTCGATGCCGGCTTGCACCGTCTTGTACTCCTGCTGGCAGGCTTTCAATTCGGCATTCGTGGTGAGGCCGACGAGGCTGAGCGTGACGATCGCGGCGAGGACCCCGAGGATGGTGACGACTACGAGAAGCTCGATCAGCGTGAAGCCCGACTGGCCTTTCTTGCCTTTCAGGTTCCTTGCGAAATAGCCGTAAAGCCCACCCTGCATGCCTATTACTCCTCGTGGCGGCCTGGCAGCTGAGCGCCCGACCGCGTCACCACTTCCGCTCGTCAAAACCAATGTATTTGTCGGCCCCGCAAATCTGAATAGATGGATGGCCCACGGCGATGGGCGCATGTCCGTGATCGTTTGGGCTAGCGCTTCTCATAGGTGGTTTCCGAGGCGGAGCGCCACTGCGACGGCCACCACCAGCCCCGCTCCGAGCACGGGCAGCCTCCAGACGCGGCGCGCCCTGGCCAGCAAGCCGCTCTTCGTTGCTTCGCCGTCGAGCAGATTGACCTCCACCTGCGGCCGGCGGCGCTCTTCGCGTCGGTCCCTGCCGAACATGCTCACATGTGCCTCCTCATGCCGAGTCCGATGCACGTCAGGTAATGGCTGTGGTCGATCCCGGGGTCGATTCGCTGCGGCCTCGGTACCACATCGACCGGATGGCCGGTGAGCTGCTCGAGGCGGCGGATGTCTTCCGGCGCCATCGGCTGCTCCGAGCGAAGGAGGATCGGCGCCTCGGAGTCGAAACCGTTGGTACCCGCTCCGCGGTAGAAGCTCAGCACCGGTTTGAGCTCGCCTGCGAGCGCGGCCGCGACGTCGCTCTTGGCTTCGACGCTGAAGGTGTGGCGCACGCGCGGGATGCGGTCGTCGATCAGGACCACCTCGCATGGCTCGGCGGTCAAGTCGCAAATCAGGTATGACCTCATGGGCACGGCGCGGGCTACGCAGAGCGACTTGAGGTCTACGACGGCTGCCTTCAAGCCGGCTTCCTTGGCTGCGGTCGAGATCGCCTCGACCTGGCTCCGGTCCCACACGATCGCGTACACGGTCCGCCCGTCATGGCCGTTCGCGATCTCGATCTGGCGTATCCCCAAGCGCGCGTCGCCCAGCGGCAGCTCGGCCGTGACCGCCGCATCGACATCGGCGTCGGGCGTGCCGGCCGGGAATGTGAGGACCCGGAACGTGGCGATGGCATCGCTGGCCGCGAACATGGCGCGCGTGCCGGTGATCCCGTTCGCGGACAACAGGCTCTCCAGCGCATGGCCGAGGAGGCCGGCGTCGACCACTCGGCCGGCTGAAAGAGCCCGCGTCGACACCGGCGTGTCCGCGCAGCGCATGGCTCCGCCTGGCGCGCCCTGCAGGACGCGCACGGACCTGCCGGATAGATCGACTGCCAGGCGCGGCTCGCGCGCTGCTAGGGGGTGTAGTAAGACCATCCCTGCACGTAGACCCCGCTGCCACCGACGATCGAAGACGACCCGACCTCGACACGCGCCCAGAGCCGCGGGCTCGCGACGCAGTCGGTCGAGCCGCTGCCCGCGCTTACGCAAGCCCGGAGATCCATGATCCGGGTCGACCCCAGCTGGACGAAATAGCTGTTGCCTGCCCCGGACGAGCCGAAGTAGAGGCACGGGCCGGTGCTGCAGCCGTCTGCCGTTCCGCCAACCACGGGCGAGCTGCGGATCGCGCCGCCCGAACCGAACCGCGCCGCGTTGAACATCTGCTGGCCCGCGGTGGGTATCTCGACGTCGTAGACGTAGCCGTCGTCGGCGCCGAAATACCAGTCGCCGTTGACATCGGCCGACGGGGTCGTGACGATCGACGGCCGGCCATTGGCCTGCCCGTCGTACTGCCATCGCAGCCCGAGGCCACTATCGAGGATGTATAGAACCCCATTGGTGCTGCCGACCCCGATCAGGTCCTGTCCGGGGCAGTGGCACCAGTACGGCGGGCGCCCGATCGCGCCCGGCAGGACCGCGCTGGCGACCGAGGCCATGGAGTAGGTGGGGCCGGAGCCGACCGTGATGCGCGCCAGCGCGACGCCGCCGCTCGCAGAGGCGATGGCAAGCGTGAGCCGGGCGCCGATGCTCGGCACGCTCGAGCTGAGCGCATATCCCACCGCGTTCGGCCCGGCCGCCAGGGCCAGGCTTCCGACCTCGCCCAGCGTGATCGAGGAGCTGCCGTTCTTGTCCGTCGCGACCGTCTCTGAGTACCGCCAGTGCTCGAGCACGGTGCCGCGGATGCCGGTCACAACGATGAACACCTCGTCGCTTCTAGTGATGTCGTGCGGGCGGCTCGTGACCATGCCGGGGAACACAATCGGCTGGCCTGCCGGCGTTCCCTCCAGGCCGGCCACGACCTGCAGGACGCATTGGCTGTCCTCGTCCACGTTGTAGACGGAGAGGCTGCCGCCCGAATCCGCGACGAACGCGTAGTTCGGGAATAGTGAGGTGCCCGCGGCCGACTCGGCACCCGGTTGGACGCGTACGACCGCCGGAGCAGGGGCGTTGCATCGGAAGGTGGGGGTTCCGCCCCGATCGTCGAAGACCGCCACGCAGTGGCCGGAGCACCCCGCTCCGGTCTGGGCGACAGGGACGAGCAGATCAATGAAACTGGAGTCCCGGACCACGGTGGGTGGGGCAGTAACGGCTCCGCCGACCGATATCGACCACGTAGGGGCGGTCTGGCCGAACCCGTACGAGTACACCCGCCCCGAGGCGTTTCCGACCAGGTAGCGGTCGCGCCCCGCCGTGGTGTCGTGGACTCCATCGACAGCGAATGATCCCGAGGCGAGGGACTGGGAGAGGTCGGGCACGATCGCGGTACACGACTGGGTGACCGCGGCTTGCATTCCGTTCACGCTGGCGAACCACGGTCCGCGCCCATCGCGCACGCACACGGGTGGGACCGATGTGCCCTGCAGCTGGTGGATGCCGACCTCGACCGCTGAGGTCACGGTCGCTTCGCGCTGGACGCGCGTGACCAGGGTTCGGGAGATCAGGAACGAGCTCGTCAGCTCGGACATGATGGAGCCGATGAGGATGGCGAGGAACGCAACGATGATCAGGAGGCCGCTCAGCACGCTGCCCCGCTGGCGTCGCCGGCGATCCTTGAAGACTCGTCCGAGCCCTTTCACGGCATGGTCACCCGTGGATAGAAGCGCAGCGTTTGCGACTCGCTGTACGTCATGTTGAAGCTCTTGACCGTCACCGTCATGTCGATCACAACCGTGGGGTGGGCGCCGCTGGAATCGACGTACCACGAGAACGCACTGACGTTGCTTGCCACCACGCGGCTACTCAAGCCGGACACCTGCCGCACCAAGTTGGAGTCGTTGTCGTGCCATGTGTACGTGACTGTGTAGGGCGTAGCCGCGCCGGCGTTCGTGTTGGGCATCCGGCTTCCGTTCAGGACAAGGCCTTGTGTGGTGCAGGGGCCGTCGCGCGTGCCGCAGCCTGGCGCTGCAGGCGGTCGGGACAGCGCGAAGTCGTCATAGGCGGTGAGCTGGAAATTGCGAACCTGCGCGCTCGCCTCGATCCGGCTGTAGGCGATGCCGGCGGCCTGGGAGGTGGTGAGCACGATCGACGTCAGCGCGCTCAGAACGAGCACACCCAGGGCCGAGGCGATGAGAAGCTCGATCAGGGTGAAGCCGCGCTGATAGCGGTGGCGGTCCGCGCGCGAGCGCTTCACCGGTTCACCTTGTAGACGGAGACGGGCGATCCGACCGCGCCCAGCGCGGGATAGGTGCGGATGCTGACGGTCCACTGCTGGACGCCGGCCTGGACGTCGCTTTCGGTGATATCCGCGCGGAGTTCGGCGCTGCGTGGGCACGATCCGCCGTAAGCGACGGTTGCGGGTCGCTGCGGGTTGTCGACTGCGAAGCATTCCGAATACTCGGCAGGCGTCGCGCTGTACGCGGCTGCGCCGATCTTCTCGAGCTCGTACTGCACGGCCGCGGCGACCGCGGTATTGCGCTTGGCGAGAGCCGTGTCGAGCACTCCGGTGCTGAACGCGCCCACCATCAGCACCAGCACGAGGCCGATGATCAAGGTCGAGACCAGGAGCTCGATCAGCGTGGTGCCCGCCTGCTGCCGGTGCCTTCGGCGCCGGCGGTCCGGGTCCATCAGTGGACGGCCCTCAGGAGGCCATACATCGGGAGGATGACGGAGACGGCAACGAATCCGACCGCGCCGCCGACGCCGATCACCAGCGACGGCTCCATGAGCGCAATCATGTTGCGGACCTTGTAGTCCATCTCTTCGGCCAGGAAGTCCGCGATCTGCTCGAGGCTCTGGTCGAGGGTGCCTGTCTCCTCACCCACGCGGACCATGCGGATGACCATCGGCGGGAACAGGCCCGTCGCCGCCAGCGGCTCCGAGAACCCATCGCCGCTCGACATCCGATTGCGCACCGACTCGAGGCCGTGCCTGTAGCGAATGTTCCCCGCCGACGCGATGGCGACGTCGAAGGTCTGGCTGATGGGGATTCCCGCCCGCAGCATCGTCGAGAGCGTTCGCGTGAACCGCTCGATGATCGCGAACACCACGATGGTGCCGATGATCGGCAGCCGGATGAGGGTGTGGTCCCAGGCCACACGGCCAGGACGGCTCTGAAGGAAGAGGAATGCGCCGACAGCGACCAGAGCCGCGCCGATGATGATCTGGAGGCGCCAGGCTTGCGCGAAGGCGCCCACCGCGATCAGCACTCGGGTCGGCAGGGGCAGGTCGGCGTGGAACTCCCTGAAGAGAGAGACGAAGTTGGGAAGCACGAAGACGATCAGGACGCCGCAGACCACGACGGCCAGGGTCAGGATGATGGCCGGGTAGATCATCGCGCTGCGGAGCTTCTTCATCGCCGTGTCCTGGCGCTGCAGGTAGCTCGCGACCTGGAGCAGCACCTTGTCCAGGTTTCCGCTGTATTCGGCGGCCCGCACCATGTCGACGTAGAGCTGGTTGAAGATGTTCGGGTGGTGCGAGATCGCCACCGAGAACGACTCGCCGTCGTCGAGGTCGGCGTTGACGTCGTTCAGAGCGGCTTTGAATGCTCCCGAGTGGGTTCCGCTACGCAGCAGGCGGATCGCGTCTGTGATCGGCACCCCGACCTTGAGGAAGGTGGCCAATTGGCGTGAGAAGAGAATCAAATCCGACGCGCCGACTGCGAAGAAGGTGGGCAGCTCGCGGTAGATCGCGTGCCAGCCCCCGCGGGCGGGTCGCAAAGACACCACGCGATAGCCGCGCTGAGTGAGATCGCGATGCACGGCCGCGGCGGACACCCCCTTGACGAGCTTGTCCTCCAGGGTGCCGTTTTGGTTATAGGCCCGGTACTGAAACCTGGCGATCGTCTTGCCCTCCGGTCACATGATGTAGACGCTGCGGAGAATCTCGGACACGGTCGTGACCCCTGATTCGACCTTGTCCCACGCGTCCAGGCGCAGGCTGACCATGCCGTCGGCGACGGCGATGGACGTGATCTCGCGGTGGCCCGCGCGGAGGATGACCAGTCGCTTCAGCGCGTCCGTCATCGTCAGCAGCTCGAACACGCCGATACGGTCGTAATAACCGGTGTGGTTACAGCGAGTACAGCCTTGGCCGTGATAGAGGTGGTCTGGGACGGCGCGGCCAAGCGAGGCGGCAAACTCGATCTCTTCGAGCGTGGGGTCGTGTGGCGTCTTGCAGCCGTCGCAGACTTTGCGTACCAGGCGCTGGGCCATGATCGCGATCACCGACGACGCGATCAGAAAACCCTCGATCCCCATGTCGAGGAAGCGCAGGAGAGCGCCAACGGAGTCGGTGGCGTGGAGCGAAGAGAGCACTAGATGCCCCGTGAGGGCAGATTGCACCGCGATCTCGGCGGTCTCGCGGTCGCGGATCTCTCCCACCAGGATGATGTCCGGGTCCTGGCGCAGGATCGCCCGCAGGCCGTTGGCGAAGCTGATGTCGGCCAGCTTGTTGATCTGGCTCTGGTTGATGTTGTCGAACGTGTACTCGACCGGGTCCTCGATGGTCATGACGTTGCGCGCCTGCTGGTCGAGCTGGTTGATGGAAGCGTACAGGGTGGTCGTCTTGCCGCTGCCAGTCGGCCCGGAGACGATGATCATTCCGTAAGGCGAGCGCAGCATCGACTGGTACTTGTCGTAAGCGCCGTGTGAGAAACCCAGCTGCTCGAGCGTGATGAGCGACCGCCCGCGGTCGAGCAGCCGCAGTACGAGCTTTTCGCCCCAGATCGTCTCGATCGTCGCTACGCGGATGTCCAGGTCGCGGCCGTCGACATTCAGTGTGATCTGGCCGTCCTGCGCGCGACGCCGCTCGACGATGTTCATGTCGGCCATGATCTTGATTCGCGACGAAACCGCCGCCCCCGTTGAGCTCGGCAGGTGGGCGACGTCCTGCAGCACCCCGTCGATCCGGAACCGGATGCGTAGGTAGTCCTTCTGCGGCTCGATGTGGATGTCGGAGGCGCGGTCGCGCAGTCCTTGTGTGATCAGCATGTTGACGATCTCGACCGCCGGCGATGTGGCCGTGATGCTCGACAGCTCGACGATGGCCTGGCGCGTCGCACCGAGCTGCGGCCGGCTCTCTTCGAGCGACCTTGCGACCTCGTGGATCCGCGGGCGCATGCTGTGGATCCGGCTGAGGTTGGCGAGGATGTCCGACCGAGCGGCCAGATACGGCGTAACTGGTAGGCCCGTGAGGAGCCGGAGGTCGTTGACCACGTAGAGGTTGGACGGGTCGGCCATCGCCACCGCCAGGTGCCCGTCGTCGCGCCGGATGGGCAGGAGCACGTGACGGCGGGCGAACTCCTCCGGAACCAGCTGCGCGACATCCGCGTCGACCGGCTCGCGCCGAAGATCGACGACGGGTACGTCTAGGTGCGTGCTCAGCGCGGTATCCAAGCGGTCTTCGTCGACGATGCCGAGCTCGACCAGGATGCGCCCGAGCGGTCGCGAGCTGGACGGCTGCATCTCCAGCGCGTGCTGGAGCTGCTCCTCCGTGATCAGCCCACCCGCGAGCAGCCGTTCACCAAGACGCTGCGCGGCCATCACGGCAGGCGCAGCAGCGTGCGATTTCTTCGCGGCCATCCTTTTGATGGTGCCCAGGCACGCCCGCGTTGAGAATGGGTATTGCCCCGCGATGCTGGGTCGTTTGTCCCGGGTAGCGCGGGGACAACGCGGTGTTGGTCTAGCTGCCGGCGAGCCCCATACGGGCGGCGCACAGCATTGCCTCGGTCCGGCTGCGCAGGTCGAGCTTGCGATAGATGTTGGCCAGGTGGTTGCGCACCGTCTTGTGGCTGATTCCCCGGCTGGCGGCGATGGCGGGGATCGACTTCGCCTGCCCGATCATGGTCAGGATGTCGAGCTCCGTGGGCGAGAGCTGGCCGGCTTGCCCGCGCCCGTGGGTGGGGTGGTTGTTCAAGCGGCCGAGGACCATGCCCATCAGCCTGGATCCCACCGCCCTGTGGCCCGACAGGACCGCTCGCACCCCAACCAGGAACTCGTCGAGTGCCGCGTCCTTCGTGAACAGCCCCGCCACGTTTGCGTGCAGGGCGGCGGCCATCAGGTTTTCGTCCTCCGACTCTCCGAGCAGGATCATCGGGACTCTCGGAGAGAGCTCGTGCAATCTCTGTGCGAGCTCGACGGCCGGAATGGGCTGAGCCCTCACCTCGCAGAAGACGAGCTGCACTCCGCCCCGCAGCACGGTGTCCAGGCCGGCCTGCGTATCGTGCGCCGTCTCGATGTGCGCGTTCACGGGTGGCGAGGTCAAAAGGCTGGCGAGCGCGGCCAGGAACAAGGGCTGGCGATCGATGAGAAGCACCGTCGGGCCGGCAGCGGCCAGCGAATCGCCCAGGCGATCCGGTCCGGCTCTCGGGCCTGGAACAACGACCACTATGCTCGCGAATGTATGTGCCGCGGCGTTTCGGGTTAATGGGATGCTCGTCCTAGGTTGGCGGGACGCCATGGGCTGGCGTCCCGGGACTCAACGTCAGATCTCGACCAGGCCCTTGCGCACGGCGTAGAGAACAGCCTGCGCTCGGTCGTAGATGTCGAGCTTCTCGTACATGTTGCTGACGTGGTTGCGCACAGTCTTCTCGCTGATCTTCAGCCGGTACGCGATCTGCTTGTTCGCCATTCCGGTCGCCAGCATCTTGAGGATCTCGACCTCGCGCGCCGTCAGCCCGTCGTAGAACTCCTTGGGCGTGGTTGCGCCAGTCAGCATCTCGAGGACGCGGTTCGCGACGGCACCCGCCATCACCCGTTCGCCTGCCACCACGGCCAGGATGCTCGACACGATGGCGCCGGGCTGCGAGTCCTTGAGAACGTAGCCACTCGCGCCCGCCTTGAGCGCCTGGATCACGTGGTTGTCGGCCTCAAAGGTCGTGAGCATCAAGACCTTGACCTTCGGGTTCTCCGCCACGATCCGCCGCGTGGCCTCGATGCCGTCGAGGTTCGGCATCTTGATGTCCATCAGGACGACGTCCGGCTTCAGCGACTGGCTGAGCTTGATGGCTTCCAGGCCGTCGACCGCCTCGCCGACGACCGACACGCGTGCGTCGATGTCGAGGAGCCGGGCGAGTCCGGACCGAAAGAGCGTCTGGTCGTCGGTGATCAGGACACGGGCGGTGCGAGGGGGCGCCGGAGCCTCGTTGGATTGCTGGATGGCGACGCTCAAATCAGGTTCTCCTTCTTCAAAATCGCGCGGATGATGGTGCCCCGGCCGGCAACGCTGTCGACCTCGAGCCGGCCTCCGAGGATGACTGCCCGCTCTTGCATCCCGAGCAGGCCCAAGCCCGGCTTGCGATGCCCCTCGATGGCGGCGCCGCGGCCGTTGTCTCTGACTTCGATGGCGATGTGGCTGTCGAGCGCGGGGCCCAACGCCACCTCGACCAGTCGCGCGCCACTGTGCAGCCGCACGTTGCTGAGCGCCTCTTCGATGATGCGATAGAGGTTCAGTGCAGCGGATTTGCGCAGGCGCTCGGGCCACGAAGGTGCGATCGAAAGGATGACGTCGACCTGCGTGCGCTCATGGAATGTTTTGAGCAGCGCGCGCACGGCCTCGGCGAAGTGCTCTTCGATGCCGGTCTCGCCTCGCAGGTCGTAGAGGATGTGGCGAAGGTTGTTGAGGACGTCGCGCGTGGAGTCCTGCAGTCCGTCGAGCTGGCGCAGCACGGCCTGGTTTCCGTCGTGCTCGGTCTTGTAGTTCTCGAGCTCGATCAGCATCGTGGTCAGGGTCTGGGCGACGCGATCATGCAGGTCTCGAGCAATGGCCTGCCGTACCTTGGTGGAGCGCACTCCAACGCGCCCGAGGGACCTATCAGCCCGCCCCGGCACAGCCAACCGCTACCCCTGAGACCTCCGAATGCTGCAGAGCCCCTTCCCACCCAGAGAACACCTCTGGAAGCAAGCTCCTACTCGGCTCGAAAACTTCCGCCTGGGCGTTTGTACCCATTTTCTTTACCGCGGTCGCACGAGGGCGTGCCAGTTGCCCGCAAGTTGGGGACGGATTGCTCACGTATCGATCGATCTCTGAATTGCTTTTCATACCTTCACAGCCCATGCGGCTCCCGGAACCTGGGACATTCGACCCATTGGTCTGGTGGACGCGACGTGCGACCCTCAGCCTGGGATGTACCTGCGAGACAAGGCACTTGCGACCCGGGCAGCAGACGGGCGGTCCTGGGGCCGTATCTTCTATGCCGTCTTCCTGCCGCTGGCGGTCGCCGCCAACTTGGGCCTCGGTCTCCTGATCCTGAGCTACCTCCGGCCCGTCAGCTGGATTGGGTATCTGGAGCTTTCGACCGGGGCATTCTGCTGCGCGGTCGCCGGCTGGCTCGCCGCGGCGGCATGGTCGAAATCGTACTGGGGAGCTGCAATGGCCCGGCAGATCGCGACGTGGCGCCAGATCGCCGACGCGATCTTCGCCTGGCTGGAGGACGCGCCCCTGCCTGCCGAGGCTCTGCAGCGTCTAAAGCGATCGCTCGACGAGGTGGTCCCGCACCGTACCGCGTGACCTTCGGGCGTGGGTCCGCCTCGCGCGTCTTCTTTATATACGCAGCTGCCAAAACCCTATGGTTTGACCCGATGACCGGCGCCGCATTGGTCCAGCGGAATGAGCACAGGAGCGGCCTGATCGCTGAAATTCGTGTTGCCTGGGCACGCACCTGGGGCGGTCGCCTGCTGCCGCTGCTACTCGCCGGCGTCGCGCTGCTGGTGGTGGTCCAGCGCCTGGTGACGCCGGCGCCCGCTGGCGTCGTTCACGGCGAGCTCGGCAGGCTTGCCGCCGTCAACGAGACCGTCGGCTTCGCGCTGATGGTCGGCGCGCTGGTCAGCGCGTACAGGTTGCTGTCATTCGACCTGAGCTCAGAGTTCGAGAGCCTGAGCTCCCGCGGCACCTCGGGCGCGCTCACGTTCACGGCCGGCCGTTTGGTGGTGGGTGCTGGTGGCCTCGGCCTGGCGGCGATTGCGCTCGGACTTGTGGTGGAGGTGTTCGACCTCAGCGGGCGGTACCAGAGAGAAGAGGCTGTCCATGTCGCGACCATGTTCGTGAACGCGGTGCCGCTTCTGATGCTGGCCATGGTCCTGACATGCACCTTTGGCCGCATCGCGGGCATGATCGCGTCGGTCGTCATGCTCAACCTGGGCGCAGACGCCGCCTATCAGCGCGCGGCTTTAGCCGACGGCTTCATAGCGCCTAGCGGGCTCTACTCCATCGAGGAGGCCGTCGGCTGGCTGCTGCCGAGGCCTCTCGTCGATCCCTTCACCGGACTCCTCTTGATGGACAAGAGCGTGGCCCTACAGCAATTCCCAGTGCGGCAGGGGACCGGGGTCTGGGGCTGGGACCTCATCCAGGTGTCCGGGCCCGCCGACATCGTCCTGTTTGCCGCCTACCTTCTCGCACTGGCAGTGCTGTTTTACGTAGCCTGCCGATGGCGCGCTGCGCAAGCACATCGCCGCTTCGTCCCCATCCCGGGATGGCTGGAGGGACGCTGATAAGTCCCGCTCGCCAGAGGTATGGAATAGACCGTGGAGGCTAGGAGCCGACACCGGTTTTGCCGTACAGCTTGCGCAGCTCGTCCTTGGCCTTCTCCAGCTTTTCGAGACGTTGCCTGGAAAGGGACTTGCCCGCCCGGGGGTCTTTCCTGGTGAAGACGCTCGGCTCGAGGTCGAGCGCGTTGCTCTGCTCCGTCACGCGCTGCGACCATCGCTTCTGCTTCGGCGCCTTCGATGTTCGTGAGCCCATACACCGATAACGGAGCCGCCCGAACGGATACTGGGCTCTCAGGTCGGCCTGGATCTGTCCTCGGTGTGCGTGCTCGACTTACGCTGATGCCCATGGGTTGGGGGAGCTTCAAAGTCAGGACCGAGCGGCGCGTGCAGCTGTTGGATGTGACGCGCAAGGTCGCCCAGCTGGTCGAGCAGGCTCTGGTCGTGGACGGCGTCTGCTATGTCTTCGTGCCCCACACCACGGCCGGCGTGACCATCAATGAGGGGGCCGATCCGGACGTCGCCCGAGACATCGAGGCGCAGCTCGGCCGGATGGTTCCGAAAGATGCCGATTACCGGCACTCTGAGGGCAATTCGGACTCGCACATCAAGACTGTGCTGGTCGGGCCGACCGTCACGGCGCCCGTGCGCCAAGGCAAGCTCAGCCTGGGTACATGGCAGGCGGTGTTTTTCTGCGAGTGGGACGGCCCGCGTACGCGAACCATCGAGGTCAGAGTCATCGACTGACCTTCAACTCACTTTTCCTCCGGATGACCGGTGTTGCCGAACGCGATGCGATCTCGGACCACAGGCGCCCGGCCCAGCAGCCGAGCCCGCTGCACCGCGTCCTCGCCGAAGCGGTCGCGGATCGCATCCATCGCGACCTCGAGCCGCTCGCGGCGCGGCCGCGATTGTCCCGCGAACAGGTCCAGCTGGCCGTCGTCGGCGTCGCTTAGTCCGGCCAGCCCCACGCCCAGCGTGCCGACCGCGCGCCGCACGTCGCGTCCCGCGAGCAGTGAAAGCGCGGCCGCATAGATCTCGTCTCCGGTCGCGATGGGGACGTCGAGGGTCGACTGCCTGGAGAACCGATCCGTGTCCGGGCGGTAGACGACGCTCACCGAAACGACCCTTCCGCGCCGACCGGCAGCCCTGAGCCGCCGGCCGACCATCTCAGAGAGTCGCATCAGCAGCTCCTCCAGGTCTGGCTGCGAGCTCGTCGACCGCGCCAGCACGTGCGAGTGGCTGTAGCTCTTGCGGGCAGGGCCTTCGAAGGCACCCGCCTCGAAGCCCCGAAGCCGCCGGAGCCAGGAGTCGGCGACCGCACGCTGCATCCCCGCCAGGTGCAGCTGCTCCGGGCT
>VBHB01000017.1 GCA_005880315.1 Chloroflexota bacterium
AGCACGCTCTGGCCACGCGCTATCGCCTGGTGACATTCGGCTTCACCGCCTGCCCGAATGTGTGTCCGCTCACCCTGATGGGAGTTCATCAGGCTCTCGAGCAGCTCGGGACCGATGCGGCGCGGATCCTCCCGGTGTTCGTTTCGGTCGATCCGGAACGCGATACACCGCGGGCGCTGTCGGCCTACGTGAACGCTTTCGACGCCCGCATCGTTGCCCTGACCGGTTCACCGCGGGCGGTGGAACGCGTCGCGCAACAGTACCGGATCTTCTTCGGGCGGCGGACGCTCGACGGTAAATCCGGATCTTACGAGGTGGAACACAGCGCGTTCGTCTTGCTGGTTGATCCGCAGCAACGGATTCGCGTGGCGATTCCATCCACTGCCGCACCGGCTGAGATTGCCGCCAGGATCGTCCGGGCCGTTCGCGAGTCAGCTCAGACCTAACAGGGCCGGCAGTTCCGCCAGCGACCTGATTTCCCGATCAGGCCTGCCCGGGAGCTTTTCGGGACGCTGATCGTAGCGGTTACACCACACCACCCGCATGCCGAAGGCCGATGCCGCCCAGGCGTCCCAGGCGTTGGCGGACTGGAACGCGATCGCGCCCGCCTCGAGCCCCAGGCGCTCTACCGCAAGCTGGTAAACCCGCGGGTGCGGCTTGTAGATCCCGACCTCCTCAATCGAGAGCACCGCGTCCAGCAGATGAGGGATCTGGGCACCCTCCACGGCGGCCTTCAGCATTTGCGGGGAGCCGTTGGAGAGTATTGCAGTCCTCATCCCGGCCTGCTTCAGCCGCGCCAGCGTGTCGCTTACCTCCGGGAAGGCGCCGAGTGTGAGGTAGAGGTTCAGCAGCCTTTCCCGCAACCCGCTGCGGCTGATCTGCAGTGTCTCGAGCGCAAAGTCGAGGGCTTCACCGGTCACTTGCCAGAAGTCCGCGTGCCTGCCCTGCAGTCCCCTCAGCCACGTATATTGGAGCTGCTTTTCACGCCACAGTGAGCTCAGGGCGCCCGACTTCTCGCCCAGCTCACCGCTGCAGGTCCGCGCGGCCGCAGCGACGTCGAACAAAGTGCCGTAAGCGTCGAACACGCAGGCGCGAATGCCGTGCAAAGGAGCGAGACTCATGATCCTTCGGCGTGATCCTGTTCGGCCTTGTGCGTCGCCGCCCTGCGGCGCAGCAGCGCGGCGTGCTGCGCAAGCTTCGGCAGCCGGGGGCCCAGCGCCGGGGCGTCCTGCGGATACCAGCCGGCGAGCATGTGCAGGTACGGGTCAACCGCGGACAGTCGTTCCAGCACATAGGGCGACAGTGCGCCGTGAATGAGCTCGAGGTGGCGGGTGTAGTCCTGCAAAGCCTGTGCCCTGATCTGGGCGGCCGCGGCTGCTCCGACCGTGGAGTAGCGCTCGGAGTAATAGATTCGCAGGACCGCCTCGTAGACATTCGATGACAGAAATAACATCCACTGCAGAAAGCGAGCGTGTGCCGTGCTGCCGGCAACGGGCGCGAGATCCGCGTTGGGATGTGCGTTGGTCAGGTGAATGAGGATCGCGGCGGACTCGAATACTGGTGTGCCATCCGGTAGCACCAGCGCCGGCACCTTGCCGGCCGGATTGATGCGGCGGAACGCCTCGAGCTCGGCCGCAGTCCTGCCGACCCACAGCAGCTCATAAGGCGCGCCGATCTCCTCGAGCACGATTTGCACGGCCAGCGACCCCGCGTTCGCCCGGCCGTAGAGCTTGTATCCGCCGCTGCTCATTTCATCCCTCATCCGTCCATGCCTGTAGTCTACGGCGTACCCAGCGGCGCCGGAAGCTGCGACAATCGGCTAGGAGGAGCATGACGTCGTGATGCGCGGACTCATCTTTGATCTCGACGGCACCCTGGTCGACACCGTCTACGCGCATGTGTTTGCCTGGCAACGCGCGTTTGCAGAGTCGGGTCTTGCCATCGACGGTTGGCGCATTCACCGCCGCATCGGCATGAGCGGCGGCTTGTTCGCGCGCGCGGCGGCGCGTGAACTCGGGCACGACATCGACGCCTCGGCCGCGGAAGACCTGCAGAGGCGCCACGGGGAACTATTCCGCGAATTCCTCCCGGAGCGGCGTCCGCTTCCGGGCGCCGTCGAGCTGCTGAGAGACTTACGCCGGCGGAAGATCGCGTACGGGATCGCCACCTCCGGCCGGCGTCCCGAGATTGATCGCTCGCTCGAGGTGCTCGGCGTCGGCAGTGACGTCGTGGTCGTCGAGCGTGGTGACGTCGCGCGCGCCAAGCCTGAGCCGGACCTGTTTATCGTCTGCGGGCAGCGACTCGGGGTTGCCCCGAGCGAGAGCTATGTCGTTGGCGATGCCGTCTGGGATCAGCTTGCGGCACGCCGCGCGGGGATTCTGAGCGTCGGGCTGCTGAGTGGCGGTTACGGCGAAACTGAGCTCCTCAGTGCCGGAGCGTATCGCGTCTATCGCGACCCGGCCGAGCTGTTGCGCTCGCTCGATGAGCTCGGGCTTGAGGCCTGACGGGGGAGGGCGGCTTCGCGCGATCCACAGTACACTGCGCGGGGGCCGCCAGCGGGTTCCCGCGCGGTGCACGCAGACTTTGACTCGGAGGGTCGCGAGGTTTATGAGCGAGCACTATCACGCCCTGGTCTGGATCGACCACCAGGAGGCGAAGATCTTTCAATTCAACGCGACGGATGTGGATGCAACGCGCGTGCGCAGCGATCATCCGCACCAGCACATTCATCACAAGGCCAACACCCGCGGCAGCGGTCACGCGCCGGTCGATGAGGACTTCCTGGAGCGTGTTACGCAGACCGTCATGGGGGCGGGCGCCATTCTGATCACCGGGCCCGCGAACGCCAAGAAGGAGCTGGCGGCGCACATTGCGCGCGTACATCCTGATGTTGGCAAGCGCATCTCCGGGATTGAGACGCTTGATCATCCAAGCGATGGGGAATTGGTGGCGTTGGCCCGAAGATTCTTCAAGGCGGATGATCGCATGCATTCGCAGTTACATCGGTGAGCGCACCGACTGCTCGATAGACGGCACCGGCGGCCGAGCCGCACAACGGCCGACTTGCACCTGTATGTAGTCGAGTCGCTCAGAACGCTTGAGCAGTGGAGCTCGTGGGAAGTGCAGGGCGTGTACAGAGCAGGCCGCCGGGGAGCACTGCGCGCTGTGGCGCTCAGTGTCGCGCTGCTCGTGAGCGCGCCCGCCGCGGCGGAGCCGGAGGAGGCACAGCGGTTTGAAGTGAGTCCGTTCATCGGTTACCGCGTTGGCGGCAGCTTCAAGCTGATCGACACGGGCCGGCATGTCGAGCTCGATGACCACGGCTCCTTCGCGCTCGCGCTCGATGCGCGCAGCGACGAATTGACCCAATACGAGTTGCTCTACGGTCGGCAGTCTACGGTGCTGCGGGGAGATGCCTTCACCCCCGCCACTATCGACGTCGAATATCTGCACCTCGGCGGCACAGTGGCGCTCGATGAGGTGCAGCGCGTAAAGCCTTATCTCGCGGGCGGTCTGGGGATCACGCGCGTCAGCCCGGATCCTGCCCTCGGTCACGAAGACACGCGCTTCTCGGTATCTCTCGCACTTGGCGTGCGCGTGCCGGTGAGCCCTCATTTCTCGCTGCGCCTCGAGGGGCGTGGCTTTCTCACGCCGGTCAACACGGATAGTGCGTTTTTCTGCCGCTCGGATCAGAGCGGTGCCCTGTGCCAGGTGCGGGTGCGGGGTTCCTCGTTCTTCCAGTTCGACTTGCTCGCGGGCGCGGCGTATGCCTTCTGAGCGAGCGAGCCAGATCCGCGCTGCGCTGGAGGGTCTAGCACTCAGCACACAGGCACAGCTTCATACCAGCGGCGCGCCGAACGTTCGCCCGTGAAAGTAAAAAATCAGCGCGTAGGCGAGGACCGCAACGGGCGGCCGCACAAACCCGTCACAAGCCCAAGGGCTGACCCCAGAGATCCAGCGTCCGGAGCACGCATGTAGCCATAGATCATCCACACCAATCCGGTCACGGAGGGCAAGAGCGAATGCCCCGCGATAGCGACCTTCGCCGAGGGCTGCGAGCAGGGCGGAACGGCGGTGCATCTGGAGTGTCCGGTCTGCCGCGAGGAGCGGATTGTACCCTGGCGACGCGGGTCAAGTCGGGTAGCGCGCGCGGGCACGGGTGGCGCAATTTAGGGGTGTGGCGCGTGCAATATGGGTGGATCTGCCGATCCGCCGCCGCGCGCGCGCCGCTACCGTGCCCGACGAACGATCTGTGACCCAAACCATGGAGTGCCGTCATGCCACGCTACGTGGTCGAGAGAGTGTTTCCGGACGGACTGCAGATTCCCATCGATGAGAGCGGCGCCAAGGCATGCCTGGCCGTCGTCGAGGGTAACGCCGTTGAGCAGGTAGCGTGGCTTCACTCGTACGTGAGCGCGGACAAGAAGAGGACGTTCTGCGTCTACGACGGGCCCTCTCCCGAGGCCATTCGCCGCACAGCCACCCGTAACAAGCTTCCCGTGGAACGCATCACCGAGGTTCGCGTCCTCGATCCGTACTTCTACAAGTAACTACGCCACAAACCGGGAGGAACTATGAACGCTTCGATCAAGAAACCGATTCTGCGCGCACTGGGCGCACTGACTATGCTGTGTTCCCTTGCTCCGCCGCTCGCCCTGGCCGACGAGGACTCGCCGCTGATTGACAGGGTGCACAATGCGACGGCGCGTTACACCAATATCAATGCCGCGATCGCGGACGGTTGGGTGACCGCCACCCCGTGCGTCAGCGGTCCGAATACCGGGGCCATGGGCGTGCATCTGGTGCTGCCGGCGCGCATCGCCTCGGGCGTACTGAGCCCGGAGCAGCCGCAAGCCCTGATCTACGAGCCCATGGCGACCGGCAAGATGCGCCTGGTCGGCGTCGAGTTCATCGTGCTCGCCAGCGTCTGGACAAGCAACAATCCAGGTGGGGGCGTGCCGGCGCTGGAGGGGAATCTGCTCAACTACGTCGGCGCGCCCAATCGCTATGGTCTGCCGGCGTTCTACGAGATGCATGTCTGGGCATGGGAGCAGAATCCGCTGGGCAACTATGCCGACTGGAACACGCACGTCACCTGCGAGCACCAGGCGGCAAATTGAGATGATCGGTTTGGCCCATGTGTCGTGGCGCGGGCGTGCCGCCGCTCGCGCGGTCCCGCCGTGCGGCTTCGATTAGATTTTGTCGTCGGGCTGCTTGCGCGTCACCGCGATCGCCTCAGCGCGCGTTGTTACGCCTAGTTTCCCCAAGATTGCGGAGATGTGGTGCTCGACCGTTTTTGTCGAAACGAACAGGCGCTTGGCGATTGTGAAATTGCGTAAACCTTCGGACAGGAGCGCGAGAATCTCCGCTTCGCGCCGCGTGAGGCCGAGTGGGTTGCGGCGGGTCGAGGTCCGCGAGCCGCGCGGGATGCGGCGCACGCCGTGTGCGCGCATCTGCCGGCGCAAGGACTGGGCGGCCGGGGCGGCACCCAGCTGTTCCAGGATCGTGAGAGCCTGTCGCTGATCGGGTTCGGTTCCGTACCAGCCGAGCACGCTGGCGTGCTCGTAGGGACAGCCCAACGTCCTCCAGAGGCTCGCCGCGCTACGCCAGTCGCCGGAGATTTCCAGTGCGTACGGCTCTGCGATATCGGTCGGTTGCTCCTTCAAGGCACCCACCCGCCACAACCAGGCTGCCAGTTCGCCGTTCATCCGCGGATCGCGCCGTCGTCGCGTAAGCTCGTACACCGGCTGCACCTCGCGGACGACGCCCTCCCGATCGGTTGCAAGCCACGCGGCCTCGGCACACGCCGCGGCGAGCATGCCCGAGCGCTGCAGCTCCGGTCTCGGGCCGGCAAGCTCGCGTGCTTCCTGCAGAGGCCCGCTGGCGTCCGGGTCGCCGCGCCGGATTCGCAGGTGGCCGAGGGTCCGGAGTGCAGGAATGCGTGTAATCGGCGTAGTTCGCGGATGGCGCAACACCGCTTCCACGTCCTCACTCGCCCCGTACCAGTCTCCTTGCTCGAACTTCAGGCGCGCGCTGTAGGCGAGCATATAAGGCCGGCAAAAGTCCAGATCGCGCTCTTCGCAGTACGTCAGTCCGGTGCGCAGATAACCGGACGCCTGCTCGTATTGACGGCGCGAGACCGCCATGGCGGCCAGGTTTGTGTAGGCGCTGGCCACCTGTTCCTGCAAGCCCGCTGCGAGCGCCAGCTGCAGGCTTCGGTTCAGATCCGCCCACCCCGAGATGTCACCACCGATCAGTCGCACCGTGCCCAGAGCATTCGACGCGTCGCACAGAATCTCATTGTTCGCCCACGGCTCGGCGAGTGTAATGGC
>VBHB01000018.1 GCA_005880315.1 Chloroflexota bacterium
CGTCGCCGACAACGGCAGCAGCGACGGCTCGCAGCTGATCGCGCGCGAGCTGGGCGCGAGGGTGGTGGACGTTCAGCGCAAGGGTTACGGCAGCGCCCTCATCGGCGGCATCGACGCGGCACTGGGCCGGTACGTTGTGATGGGCGACGCCGACGCCAGCTATGACTTCGCGGCCATCGGTCCGCTCATCACCAAGCTGCGCGAGGGCTATGACCTCGTCGTCGGCAATCGCTTCCTGGGCGGAATCGAGGCGGGTGCAATGCCCTGGTCCCACCGGTGGTTCGGCAACCCGGTCCTCACCCGCATCAGCAGGATCTTCTTTCACGCTCCGGTCGGCGACACGCACTGTGGCCTGCGCGCCTTCACAAAAGACGCGTACGAGCGCATGCGGCTGCGAGCCACCGGTATGGAGTTCGCCAGCGAGATGGTGATCAAGGCCTCGCTCAAGGGAATGCGGATCATCGAGGTGCCGGTGGTGCTCCATCCGGATGGCCGCTCGCGGCCGCCGCACCTCCGCACCTGGCGCGACGGCTGGCGCCACCTGCGTTTCATGCTGCTTTTCAGCCCGCGGTGGCTGTTTCTCTATCCCGGCCTGGTGCTCCTGGTGGGCGGCTTGCTCATGTCGGCTCTGCTGGTCGCCAACCCGCTGTACGTAGGCGGCGTGCGACTTGACATCGACACGCTGCTGGTCGCGGGCTTCTTCGCTTTGCTCGGGTATCAGCTGGTGCTCTTCGCCGTCTTCACCAAGATGTTCGCGATCCGAGAGGGCTTCCACCCGCCTCACCCCTTGCTGCAGACGCTGCTTCGTTACATCACGCTCGAGGTGGGGCTGCTCGCGGGCGCGCTGATGGTATTAGGCGGCCTCGTGGCGCTGGTGGTGGCCGTGATCAGCTGGCAGTCGGTGGGATTCGGAAACCTGAACCCTTCGACTACGATGCGCGAGGTCATCCCCGCCGTGGTCCTGCTCGCGCTGGGCACTCAGACGATCTTCGCGAGCTTCTTCATCAGCATCCTCGCGATCGAGCGAGACTGAAGCGACTCAGTAAACCGGTAAGTCCACCGTCACCGACTCGAGCCATTTGCGGCACGAGGTGAGGAAGCGAGCCGCCTTCAACCCATCGAGCACGCGGTGGTCGAACGAGAAGCAGAGATACATCATCGGCTTGATCCCGATCATCCCGCTCACCGCCATCGGCCTCTCGACGATGGCCTCCATCGTGAGGATTCCGGCCTGGCCCGGATTGATCACCGAGTAGCTGAACAGGGTCCCGAACGTCCCGGAGTTGTTGACCGTGAACGTGCCGCCGCTGAGGTCGTCGGCTTTCAGCTGCTTGTTACGGGCGCGGTTGGCCACGTCGTTGACGGCGCGAGCGAGCCCGGCGATGGAGAGACTGTCGGCGCGACGGATGACCGGGACCACCAGGGTGTCTTCGAGCCCGACAGAGACCCCGAGGTTGATGTCGCGGTGGATGATCAGCTCGGTTTCATTGAAGGTCGAGTTGACCTCCGGGTGCTCGCGCAGAGCCGAGATAGTCGCGGCCATCACGTATGGCAGGTAAGTGAGCGAGAAGCCCTCCTGCTTCTGGAAGGCGGCCTTGTTGGCGCTGCGGTTGGCGACGACGCCCGACATGTCGGCTTCCTGCGTCTGCCATGCATGCGGGATGGTCGTCTTCGAACGGACCATGTTCTCGGCGATCAGCCGCCGAACTCGGGTGAGCTGCACGACCTGATCGCCTTCGCTCGCGGTCGCGGTCGCGGCTGCGGGCGCTGGCGCAGCGGCAGGCGCGGCTTTGGCGGCAGCAGCGAACTGCTCGACGTCCTTCTTCGTAATCCGACCGCCGATGCCGGTGCCCTGGACCCTGGAGAGGTCGACGCCGAGCTCAGAGGCCTGCATCTGCACCGCCGGCGAAAAGCGGTGCTCGCCGCTTTCGAGTGTCGGCGGGGGGGAGGTCGGCGCCGGCTGCGGTGCCGGCGCTTCCGTGGGGACAGCCTTCGGCGCCGGCTCAGCCTTCGCGGCAGGTGAAGGAGCTGGGGTCGCCACAGCCGCGGCTGGGGCAGGCGCCTCGGGCGTCGCGGTCACCTTGCCGTCCGCACCAACCTCGACCACCGCAATCTCCGCGCCGGCCTGCACGGTCTGGCCTTCCTTGGCCAGGATTTCCTTCAAGACCCCGCTGACCGGTGAGGGCACCTCGGCGCTCACCTTGTCCGTGTCGACCTCGAGCATCGGCTCGAACTCGACCACTTTGTCCCCCGGCTTCACAAGCCAGCGGGAGATCGTCCCTTCATGGACCGACTCCCCAAGCTGCGGCATGACCACACGGGTTGTCTTTGCCATGGCTAGAAGGCAGCGAGCTCGCGCAAGGCCCGGGCGATCTTCTCCGGGTTGGGCATGAACGCCTCCTCCATCGCCGGCGCGTAGGGCATTGACGGGACGTCCAGGCCGCCCAGGCGCTTGACCGGCGCGTCGAGCCAGCGCCAGGCCTCGTCGGCGATGATCGCGGCCACCTCGGAGCCGACCGACACGCTGAAGTTGTCTTCGTAGAGCACCAGGCACTTTCCCGTCTTGCGGGCCGACGCAACGATCGCTTCGCGGTCCAGCGGGTAGACGGTGCGCAGGTCCACGATCTCGACGCTCACGCCCTCGCCCTCGAGGAGTTTGGCCGCCTCGAGCGCGTACTGGACCATGAGGCCGTAACAGAAGATGGAGATGTCGCTGCCCTTGCGGACGGTGCGAGCCACCTGCAGTGGGATCAGGTATTCGCCCTTGGGAACCGGCTCCTTGAACATGCGGTACAGCCGCTTGTGCTCGAAGAACAGGACCGGGTCGGGGTCTCGGATCGAAGCGAGCAGGAGACCCTTGGCCTCGTATGGGCTCGAGGGGATGACAATCTTCAACCCGGGCGTCGCGAAGCGAGCCTCGATCGACTGCGAGTGGTAAAGCGCCCCGTGCGCGTGCCCTCCGAACGGAGCGCGGATGACCATCGGCACGGACCAGTCGCCGTCACTTCGATAGCGGAACTTCGCGATCTCGTTGGTGATCTGGTTGAAGGCCATATGCGCGAAATCGGCGAACTGCATCTCCGCCACCGGCCGCTTGCCGGCGAGCGCGAGGCCGAGCCCGACGCCGGCAATGGAGGATTCCGCCAGCGGCGTGTCGATGACGCGCGCCTCGCCGAATCTCTTGCGCAGGCCGTCGGTGACCAGGAACACGCCGCCTTTCTGGCCGACGTCCTCGCCCAGCACCATCACACGCTCGTCCCGCTCCATCTCCTCAGTGAGACATGAGCGCAGCGCGGCCACCATGTTCATCTCTTCGGTCTCCACGCCCGAGGGCGGGTCGATCGCCTTGGGCACATCGAGGCCGTAGACGTTGGTGGTGGCGTTCTCAGGCGGCGCGTCCGGCGACTCCATGCCTTGCCGTGTCGCCTCGGTGACCTCGCCCTTGACCTTCTCCTCGAGAGCTTCGATCTCCTTGGCGCTGAGCACGCCCTCTTCGAGCAGGCGCTTCTTGAAGCGCTCCAGGCCGTCGTTCTGCGCGAGCTGGTCGATCTCCTCCTGGGTTCGATAGCGGCGCTGGTCGTCCTCCGACGAATGCGCCCCGAGGCGGTCGACCAGGCATTCGATGAGCGTCGGGCCCTGGCCGGCGCGTGCCCGCGCCACCGCCTCCGCCGCCACCACGTAGCAGGAGACAGGGTCGCGGCCGTCGACGGTCACGCCGGGGAACCCGTAGCCCGCGGCTCGCTGGGCGACGTGCTCGATGGCGTACTCCTTGTTGAACGGCGTCGAGATGGCGAAGCCGTTGTTCTCGCAAACGAAGATCTCCGGCAGCTTGTAGATGGCGGCGAAGTTGAACGCCTCGTGCGTGTCGCCCTCGGAACCGGCGCCCTCGCCGTAGTTGGTCATCACGACCTTGTCGGTGCCGTCCATCTTCAGCGCATACGCGGCGCCCGCGCCGTGCACCATCTGCGTCGCCACCGGCGAGCCGCCGGAGATGATGTTGAGGCGGGTGTCCGAGAAGTGGCCCGGCGTCTGCTTGCCGCCCGACGCGGGGTCGGCAGGCTTCGCCAGCACCGCGAGCATGAGATCGAGTGGCGTGACGCCCATGCGCATGCAGAGCACGACGTCGCGGTAATAGGGCGAGACCCAGTCGTACTTCGGCTTCAGCGGCCAGCTGACGCCGATCTGGGCAGCTTCGTGGCCGGCGCAGGAGATGATGAAGGGCGCCCGCCCCTGACGATTGAGGACCTGGAAGCGGTAGTCGATCTGCCGCCCGAGCAGCATGAAGTAGAACCACTCCTTGAGGGTCTTCTCGTCGAGGTCGGTGTCGCGCCACGCGACCGGCTGCTGGAAGCGCCACTCCGGCCTGAAGCCGGGCTCCTCCTGCTTTGCCTGCTCACGTGGCTTGGTAGTCGCCATCTAGATGTGGATGGCGTGGCCGTCGACCGCCATCGCCGCCTCCATCACCGCCTCGCTCAGCGTCGGGTGCGGATGGATGTTGCGGCCGAGCTCCCATGCATCGCCCTGGAACAGCTGCGTGAGTGCCGGCTCGGCGATGACCTCGGTGGCGTTAGGGCCCACGACGTGCGCTCCGAGCAGCCGGCCCGTCTTGGCGTCGGCGACCATCTTCGCGAAGCCGCCGGTCTCGCCGTGGATGATCGCGCGGCCGAGGGCGGTGAAGGGAAACTTGCCGACCTTGACGTCGATGCCCTTGTCGCGCGCCTGCTTCTCGGTCAGCCCGACCGACGCGATCTGCGGATGCGAGTAGGTGCAGCGCGTGACCAGGTCTTGATCCATCGGCGCCAGCTGCTGGCCGGCGATGTCCTCCGAGGCGGTGATGCCTTCATGAGACGCCGCGTGCGCGAGCAGGAATCCGCCGACCACGTCGCCGATGGCGTGAATGGTGTCGACCGACGTGCGCATCCATTCGTCCGTCTTGATGAACCCGTTGGGATGCGTGGTCACACCGACCTGCTCGAGGCCGATGTCTTTCGAGCGCGGAGCGCGCCCTACCGCGACCAGGAGCTGGCGGGCCCACACCTCGCCCTGCTCGGTGTCGACGCTGACCCCGTCTCGGGCCTTCTTCGCGCCCTTGACGCGCACCCCGACGCGGCAATCGATACCCGCCTTCTTGAAGGCGCCGAGCATCTCTTTGGAGACCTCCTCGTCCTCGAGCGGGACGAGACGATCGAGGGCCTCCAGCAGGGTGACCTTGACGCCGAGCTGGTTGTAGAGGGTCGCGAACTCGACACCGACCGCGCCCGCGCCGATGATGCAGATGGATTCCGGGACCTTGGTGGCAAGGGTCGCGTGGTCCGAGGAGATGATGTACTCGCCGTCGAACTCGATCCCGGGCAGCGCCTTCACAGTGGAACCGGTCGCGATGATGAGATGCGGCGCCTTGACCTGGGTGTTGCCGACCGCGATGGTGTTCTTGTCGCGCAGCCGGCCGCTGCCCGCGATCACCTCGATCTTGTTCTTCTTCATGAGGAACTGAACGCCCTTGTAGAGCTGGTTGACCACGGCGTCGCGTCGGGTGGCGATGCGCGGGTAGTCGAATGTCACCTTGTCCGCGTTGACGCCGAACTCAGACCCACGCGCGGACACCCGGTGGTACAGCTCAGAGGACTCGAGGAGGGCTTTGGTGGGGATGCATCCGATGTGCAGGCAGGTGCCCCCGAGCTTGTCCGCCTCCACCAGGGCGACCTTCAGCCCGAGCTGGGAAGCCCGGATCGCGGCCGGATAACCGCCCATCCCCCCTCCCAGGATCACAACGTCGAAATCGCCAGCCGCCATGTGAATCAAGTGTAGAAGTCGCCGCTCTCAGCCAGTCTGCGGAGGAGTGGGTGGGCATCCCGTGAGTGGAGGACGGGTGGGCGTGCGCAGGTTTGCGCGCGCGCGCTCGTAGTCGGCGCCTTGAATTGGCGACGTACCGGCCGCCGGGTCCCCATACCGGTCGACCGCGCGGTAGTAGTCGGGTGGGCTGGTGACCTGGGGCATGACCAGCGGGTCGACCGCGGCGGTGGGATCGACGCACCCGGTTGAGCGCAGGTCGGCC
>VBHB01000172.1 GCA_005880315.1 Chloroflexota bacterium
CGGTCGAGGTCATACGAGGCGATCACGACCTGGCCTCGAGCGGGTGGCCACTCAGCCGTGAGCTGAACGTGGAGGGCAAGCGCATCGCCATCGTTCACGGCAACCGGTCGCGCTGGCTCGAAGAGCCGGAGACGCTGATGTGGACGTTGAGCCTGGGCGCCTACCAAGCTCACAAGGGCCTTCCAGTATCGCTTCGGCGGACCTTCGACGGCTGCGACGCCATCGTCTTCGGTCACATTCACCGGCCTCATATCGAGACGATCGACGGCACGCTGTTGTTCAATCCTGGGGCTGTGCACCAGTGGAATCCGACTACGACCTCGCAGCGGCTGGCGGAGAAGCCAGGTTGGTTCGAATGGTGCTGGCTCCAGGTGGCGCGCCACATTCGTCACTACGCGACGGCATCGGTCGGCATTCTCGAGGTGAGCCGCACCGGCATAATCCCCGAGATCATTCCGCTCGAGAAACCCAAACCGGAAGAGGTGCGCTGAGGCAGCGATGCATTGCCGCGTATTCTTCTCGATCGTCGTCCTGCTGCTGGCGGTCGGCTGCGGCCAGCCTCAGCGCGCAGCCCCTCCGGTCTCACCCAGCCACCCAACCTCGGGCCTGGCCTCGCCGACAGCAGGCGGCGCATCTCCGTCCGCCGCGTCGATACCGACGATCCCCGCCGGCATGGGGGCGACATCCTTCGTGCTCGTGGATCGAACCAATGCGGGCGACTCGTCCCACTACAAGCTCGCCCTGGTTGGCATCGACGGCCGGCTGATCAAGGTGCTCACGCCAGAGGAACCGTCCATAAACCAGTCGGAGCCCAACCTCGGCTCGCCGCCGCTCGTGAGCATCTCGAACAACCGCGTTTACTACCTCGACGGCGACTCGACCATTGGCTTCATCGCGCGCGACGGGTCTAAAGGCCTTGCGACCACGTTGCCCGGAGGCCCGCAAAAGCTCGTCAGCTTTGCGGTCAGCCCCGACGACGCTCGGATCGCGGTCGCGATCTTCGACTACGCGTCAGGCGGACCCAGTGTGAGCATCATCGTCCAGGACCTGGTGGGCGGCGGCAAGCAGGTGGGTCTGTACACGTCCGCCAGCAATGCGGAGTGGCCGGTGGGCTGGGTGCAGGGCAAGCTGGTGCTGGCGGTAGGACCGAGCCAGGAGGGACAGCCGTCCGGCTTCGATCCGTTTCCGGCGCCCAATCCATACAACGCCACCGGCGGCTACCAGCTCGTCGACGCCGCCAGTGGGCAGGTGCTGGACACCATTCCTTCTCAATGCGCATTCGGGCTGCTGGTCGCCCGTGGGACGCCATGCGCGCGTTCGGGCGGAGGCGTCGGCGTGCGCGATTGGGGTGGCAACACCACGTGGTACACGAAGTCCACCCAAGCCAACTTCTCGACCCGCGAGGCCCTGTCGGTCGACGGGACGGTGGCCGCCAACTCGACCGCGAACAGCGTCGGACTGTTCCACAACGGCAGCAAGGCCGACAGCATTCCCGGTGTCACCGGCAGCGCGGTCGCCATGGGCTGGGTCGACGCATCGCACCTCGTGGTAAGGCACTTCAACGGCCCACCGACGGTGACCATCGTCGACACCAAGGCCGGAACGTCGGTCGATGTCGGCCTCACGTGCGGCCCTTCGACGGCATCGGTTCCCTGCACCGATGCCGTGATGCTCGGGACCTTTTAGCCATCGCCGATTTCGCCTCCCGCTAGAGTCTGGTTCGTGAACGAACCAACGCTGCGGCCGGCGACCCTGGATGACGCCGCGCTCGCGTCCGACCTCATGACCGCCGCTTATCCGGAGCTGCCGGAGGACCCGGTGCTGACGCGATATCGGTGGGAGCATCCTCGCGCCGGGTGGTCGCATGGGCGCTTCATCGCGGAGCTGCAGGGAACGCCGATCGCGTTCGTCGAATGGAACCACGGACCGTGGGAACAGTCACCCGAGCACAACTGCTACGTCGGTGTGCTGCTGGATCGCGCGCGCCTCGCACCGGATCTTCTCGCGTCGCTGTGGACTCGCGTTGCGAGCGCTGCGGAGGCCGATGGCGCGCGCATATTCGAGGCGTACGCGGTCGAGGACGAGCCCGAGGTGCTGGAAGCGCTGAGACTCCTGGGATACGAGCACGACCGCACCGAGAAGGTGTGGGAGCTCGACCTCGCTACGCATGGCGAGCGGCTGCTGGAGGAAGCGCGGTTGGCGCGCGCGAAGGCAATGGAGAAAGACGTCGAGCTGACGACCCTGGCGAAGTGGACCGAACCGGATTCCCTTCGCAAGCTGCACGGGCTCTTCGAGGCGACCCGGCTCGACATCCCGAGCACCTATCCCGTTCTCCCAGAGACGTACGAGAACTTCGTCGAGCGCGTCAACGGTCCGGACCGTGCGCACGACCGGATCTGGGTGGCGGTGAGCGGCGGCGATCCGGTGGCCGCTTCGTATCTTCGTTTTCCGCCGGTCCGGGGCAAAGTGTGGACCGGGTACACATGCAGCCATCCCGAGCATCGGGGCCGTGGCCTGGCCCGCGCGATCAAGCTCCAGACGCTCGCACAGGCCATCGAGCTGGGCGTGCCCACGGTACTGACCGACAACGACTCGCAGAACGCGCCGATGCTCCACATCAACGAGCAGCTTGGCTACGACCGCCGCCCAGGATTCGTCAGCCTCCTGAAGCGGGTAGATAGGTAGGCACATGGCCAAGACCACGGACTATTACGACGTGCTCGGCGTGCCAAGGACGGCGACGCAGAAAGAGATCACGTCTGCCTTCCGGAAGCTCGCGCGCAAGCACCACCCCGACTTGAACGCCGGCGACAAGGATGCCGAGGCGCGATTCAAAGAGATCTCCGAAGCGCACGACGTGCTGTCAGATACGAAAAAGCGAAAGCTCTACGACGAGTTCGGCTCCAACTGGGCGGCGGCGCAGCAGGCGGGCGTCGAGCCGGGCGCCGGCCGCAGGCCGGGCGGCGGGTTCCGCACTCAGCAGGGCGGTCCCGAGGTGCAGTACCGCACGGTGAGCCCGGAGGACATGGAGGATCTCTTCGGCGAGGGAGGCTCGTTCGGGGACATCTTCGGATCGATCTTCGGCAACGCAGGCCGCACCCGCACCCGCCCGGTGCCGGTGGATGTCGAGGCACCGATCACGGTCAGCCTGGGGGAGATCTATCGCGGGACGAGCCGCACGGTCGAGCTCCCCGGCGGAAGGCGTGTCGAGGTCAAGGTTCCCGCCGGGGTCAAGGAAGGCACCGTGCTGCGCGTGCCGGGGCTGCGAGCCACCGTGCAGGTGGCGCCCGACCCGGTGTTCCGGCGTGAGGGCAAGGATGTGCACGTGGTGGTGCCGGTCCCGCTTCACACCGCCCTTCGCGGCGGAGAGGTCTCGGCTCCGACGCTGAAAGGAGGCCAGGTCCAGTTCAAAGTCCCGGCCGAGACTCAGAACGGGACCAAGATCCGGCTGCGCGGGCTCGGGCTGCCCGATCCGAAAAGCGGGCCGGCGGGCGACATGTACGCGGAGGTGAAGGTCCAGCTGCCATTGCCGATGGACGAGCGGACCCGCAAGTGGGCCTCGGAACAACCGCTTAGCTAGTCTTCTCCCTCACCTTGCTGATCGGCCTGTCACGACGACTCCTGCTCCCGCTCGTCTTCGTCTCGGGGATGGCGTCGCTGGGCGTCGAGTTCGGCGCGTCGCGCCTGCTGGCTCCGTACTTCGGGACGAGCCTCTACGTGTGGGGCGTGCTGATCGGCCTCATCCTTGTCTACCTGTCCGCCGGTTATGTGATTGGCGGGCGGCTTGCAGACCGGTATCCGCGCGACGACGTCCTGTATCAGATCACGGCGTGGGCGGGCCTGTGGATCGGTGTGATCCCGCTGGCAAGCTATCCGATCCTGCTCGCCTCACAGCAGGGCTTTCGCGAGCTGAGTGTCGGATTGGTCGCCGGCACGCTGCTCGCAGTGGTGCTCCTGTTCGCGGTCCCGGTGACGCTGCTGGGCTGCGTGAGCCCGTTCGCGATCCGTTTGCTTTTGAAGGACGTCGCCACCGGCGGCAACACCGCCGGCCGCGTGTACGCGCTTTCTACGGTGGGCAGCATCCTCGGCACGTTCCTGCCCGTGTTCTGGTTCATCCCCACTTACGGAACACGGCCGACCATCGTCGCCTTCGGGCTGGCGCTCGTGGTCATCTCGGGGCTGGCGCTGTGGCCGAGACGCCGCCTGTACGCATCCTTCGCCGTGGCGGTGATCCTTGCCTGGATCTTCCTGCCCGCCGGCATCAAGCCGCCTGAGGTCGGCACGCTCATCTACGAAAAGGAGTCGGCCTACAACTACATCCAGGTGGTCCAGGCCGGCACGACGACAGAGCTCATCCTCAACGAGGGTGAGGCGGTTCACTCCGTTTACGACTCCAACACCAACCTCACCCATGGTTATTGGGATTACCTCTTGCTCGCAGACGCGTTCCGCCCCGCGCAGTCGGCGCCCGCGTCCCCGAGGTCCGCGGCCTTTCTGGGCCTCGCCGCCGGCACCGGCGCGCGTCAATATCGATTGGCGTTCGGGGACCAGATCGACATCACCGGCGTCGAGATCGACCCCGACATCCTCGCCGTCGGCCATCGTTATTTCCACCTCGACGATGCCCGCGCGCATGAGGTCGTCGCCGACGCGCGCTACTGGCTCGATACGCAGGCCTCGCATTACGACGTCGTAGTGCTGGATGCGTACCGCCAGCCTTACATCCCGTTTCACCTCACGACCCGCGAGTTCTTCCAGCAGGTGAAGGCCCATCTCAACCCCGGCGGCGTGATCGCGGTCAACGTCGGCCGCACCGCCACCGACTACCGGCTGGTCGACGCGCTCGCCAGCACGATGGCCGCCGTGTTCCCGAGCGTGATGCTCCTCGACGACCCCAACTACACGAACACAGTCGTGTACGCATCGACCCAAGCGGTCACCGTCGACGACGTCAGTCACAACTTGCGCTTGGTGTCGGCGCCGCTGGCCGTCGACGCCGCGGCCAGCGCGCTCGACGAGGGCAAGCTGAGGATGTCGCCGTACCACGGGCAGGTTTACACGGACGACCTGGCACCGATCGAGCAGCTGATCGACGAGATCATCTTCAGCTACCTGACCAACCACTAAGTGCCGGGGTGGAGGACTCCTTGGACCTGCTCGCCGGCGAGTGCCTGGTCGTTTTCGATGCAGAGCAGCCGCACTCGCCCAGTTGCGACCACCTGGTCCTTCTCGTCGAGGACGCGCGCCTCCCAGACTTGCGTGCGACGACCCCGAGTGATTGGCGTCGACACCGCTTTGAGCTTTGCGCCCGCTCGCACGGCGCGGATGAAGCTCGTGTTGTTCTCGAGCCCGACCACATGCTGGCCGCGAGGCATGGCAAACAGCGCCGCGCCAATTGAGGCAAGGGATTCGATGAGGCCGCAGTGGACTCCGCCGTGGACGATGCCGTAGCCCTGCAGGTGCTCGGTGCCGACACGCAGCTCGGCCCGCACCTCGTCCTGGGTCGCGAGCGTGATCGTCACGCCCATCGCCTGCAGCCAGCCTTCCGGCAGCTCGTTCATCCGCTGCGAGAAGTCCTGGCTCACAAAACAAGATCCTAACGATGAAAAGAAGAGAGCCGGGACACGGCCCGGCTCCCTTGTCGACGTTCGCAGAACTACCGCCTCCGACTCCAGGAGCCGGATTCGGAACTGGAAGCCCTTAGAGGCTCACGTCCTCCCGAGCTCCCGGCTGGCAAACGAGGCGGTTGGCTCCGCGATTCGGTTTATCCAAGGTTCCGCCTCACCTCCTTTGCCCCACGGGCGTTGAACTTCGAAGGGGAGTGTACCAGCCCTCCGGACCACAGGGCCCCTAGACTCTTGGCTCGATGCCACGCAGATATGTCGCCGTGTGTGGCGCTTCAGACGCGACGGCTTCGCAGCTCGAGGCGGCGCGGGAGGTGGGAAAGCTGCTGGCGGAAGCGGGGGTTGTGGTCCTCAACGGCGGTCTCGGCGGAGTTGCCGGCGCGGCAAGCGAGGGCGCCGCGGGCGCGGGAGGTACCGTCGTGGGAATCCTTCCCGACGAAGATCGCCACGGCGCCAACTCTCACCTCACCATCTCGCTTCCGACCGGGATGGGTCAGGCTCGCAACGTACTCATCGTCACCGCCGCCGAGACCGTGATCGCGATCGGTGAGGGCTGGGGCACGCTGAGCGAGATCGCCGTGGCGCGGCGCATCGGCCGGCCGGTGGTCGCGCTCGACAGCTGGTCCGTGAAGGGTCTCGAGTCGGTCGACACGCCCGCGGACGCGGTCAGGCGCGCCCTTGAGTAGCCCCGCGCGTCAGATCGTGAGCGCGCCGCCTCCCCAACAACCTCGCGCGCAGGTCACGAAAAAGAAGCGGCTCAAGAAACGCGTCGTACCCAAAGCCGACGGCCGATACCTCATCTACTACGAGAAACCATGAGCGAGCTCCGCTGGCATCCGCTTCTGGAAGAGTGGGTTACCGTCGCCCCCTGGCGCCAGGACCGCACGTATCACCCGCCCGAGGATCACTGCCCGCTTTGTCCTACGAAACCGGGGCATCTCGAAACCGAGATCCCCGAGCCCGACTACTACATCGCGGTGTTCGAAAACCGATTCCCTTCGTTCACGGGCGAGCAGGGACGATGCGAGGTGGTCTGCTACACGCCCGACCACGACTCATCGCTGGGCGAGCAGAGCGTCGAGCACATCCGCGACCTGATCGAGGTGTGGCGCGACCGCACCAGCGAGCTGCGACGCTTGCCCAACGTGCGGTACGTCTACATATTCGAGAACCGCGGCGAGGCGATCGGGGTGACATTGAGCCATCCTCACGGACAGATCTATGCGTACCCGTTCATCCCGCCGGTTCTTCAGAGGGAGCTCCGCGCTGAGGCGAAGCACAAGCTAAAAACCGGTCGCTGCCTCTACTGCGACGTGATCCAGGGCGAGGGTGTCGGCGAGCGGACGGTACTTCGCGACGAAAACTGGATTGCATTCGTGCCGGCGTTCGCGCGCTGGCCCTACGAAGTCCATCTGGCGCCCGTTCGTCATCGCGCCGGCTTGCTCGACCTGGACGACGATGACAATGAATCATTTGCGCGAATCCTGAAAGGCATGTTGCAGAAGTACGACCGCCTTTTCGATCGCCCGCTGCCGTACGTGATGGCGATGCACCAGACGCCTGCCGGCCGCACGCGCGGCGACCATCACTTCCACGTGGAGTTCTATCCACCCAACCGGACCCGCGACAAGCTCAAATACCTGGCCGGGTCCGAGCTCGGCGCGGGCGCGTTCATCGTCGATGCCCGCGCTGAAGACAAGGCCGCGGAGCTGCGTGGAGTCTAGGCGCGAGCGTGCGGGTGCCTGGAAGGGCCGCGCGCCCGGCCGCGTGAACCTCATCGGCGAGCACGTCGACTATCTCGGCGCGGTGGTGCTGCCGGCGGCCATCGACAGGCATACGCGGGTCAGCGGGCGCGAGGCCAACGAATGGTCGATCGAAAGTGAGATCGGTGGCGGGCTGACGTACCTGCGCGCGATCGGCATCGAGCTCGGCGCCCAGCCTCAGCTGGTGAGTGTCGAGTCCGACATTCCTCCCGGGTCCGGCCTCAGCTCGTCGGCGGCGCTCCTGGTTGCAATCGCGGCGGGGCTGCGCCCGGAGCTCGACGGCAAGGAGGCTGCGCTCGCGTGCCAGCGTGCCGAGCAGCAGGCGACGGGAGTGCATGTGGGTGTGATGGATCAATTCGCGTCTGCTTTGGGCCGCCGCGGCCACGCCTTGCTCCTGGACTGCTCGACCCTCGAATATCAAGCGGTGCCCTTTCCGGATGAGCTCGCGATCGCGGTCATCGATTCGGGCGAGCACCGCTCGCTCGCGGATACCCCTTACAACGAGCGCAGGCGCGAGGCCGAGGCGGGGTTGCCAAAGCGACGGCGGCACGTCGACTCCGAGATCGCGCGCGTTCATGCCTTCGTCGACGCGCTCAAAGAACGACGCTTCGAAAGACTGGGAGTGCTCCTCAAGGAATCTCACCAAAGCCTCCGCGACGATTTCGAGGTGTCGACCCCTGTGGTCGACGCGCTCGTCGAGCGAGCGTGGGGTGTCGAAGGCTGCCTGGGCGCGCGCATCATGGGCGCGGGCTTTGGCGGCAGCATCCTCGCTCTCATCCAACGAGGTCGCGAGGTCGCGTTCGCCAATGCGATGAAGCGCGAGGTCATCTTCTGTGCCACTGCGGACGGCGCGTTCGTCCACACGTTGAAAGCCTCGTGAGGCCCGCCGGGCAGTGACGGCGGATCTGCGGCGCCCATGCGGCCCAGCTGCGTCGTCGCCTTCTGCGCTCCTCGCTTACGCATCTACGCGATGTGCGCGCTGCGGTGCTCGTCGGCTCGTACCATCTGAGCCACCTGGCCACCGGATCTCTCGCCGCCACACCCGGCGGACCTCACTTTGAGCGACTGCCTCTTTCTCCCACTGCCGCAGCGGTCTGGTGCCATGCGCGAGCTGAGCGGCTGGGAGGCCGTGTGGATGTCTCTCGGCGAAGGCGAGGCCGAGCGGCTCACCATCGGACGCGGCGCGGGATGGAAGCCCATCGAGGTGCCGCGGCAGCTCGCGGCCCACGAGGGCAGCCAGGCGGTGTGGTACCGAACCGAGTTCCAGCGCCCGGATCATGCGGGACGCGTGCTGCTGCGAATCGGCGGCGCGTTTCTCGCGACGCATGCTTGGCTCAACGGCAAGCTGTTGGGCTCGCACTACGGATACTTCGCGACCTTCGGCTTCGACCTCACGCCCTACCTCAAGCCCGAGAACCTGCTCGTCATCTGCTGCGAGTCGCCGGTCGAAACACAGCCAGAGAAGAAGCGGCACGTGATGGGCATCTTCAACGACGGCGAGCTGAAGCCCTACCCGGCGTCGGCTTATTCGAGCCTGCCCGAGCCTTATCGTTGGGAGGTTCCAGTCGGCATCTGGGGCCCGGTCGGCCTGGAATACATCGGGCCGATCGCGGTCGACTGGATGCGCCTGAATCCGCAGTTCGAAGCCGGCGACGGCCGGCTGGAGGTGGAAGCGCGGCTCCGCAACCTCGACGGCCGGCAGATGGACGGCCAGGTGGAGCTCGTGGTCAGCTCGGTGGTAAACAAGGCGGCCGCGCCGCTGCGTCTCCATCGCGAAGTGAGACTCGCGGGCGGGGGCGAGCAGACCGTATCGATGCGCCTCGCCCTCCCCGGCGCCAGGCGGTGGGAGCCGTGGCGTTTCGGTGAGCGGCCGATGTACCGCGCCGAGCTGGCAGCGCGGGCGGCCGGCGGTGCGGAGTCGACGCGGGTCGAGGATTCCTTCGGGTTCAGAGAGATCAAGTGGGATATCGGGCCGCGCCGCTGGAACTTTGCCGTCAACGGCAGGCCGATGTTCTTGCGGGGCGCCTGCTATGCCCCGTCGTATCGCCTCGACGAGCTCACGCCGGAGCGCTTCGACGCCGACATTCGCCTCGCCAAGGAGGCGAACATCGACGCGCTTCGCGTGCTGGCCAACGTCCTACCCCTCGAGTTCTACCGGCGCGCCGACGAGGCCGGGATGCTGCTGCTGCAGGAGCTGCCCTTATTGGGCGCTTACGCGTATCACGGGCGGGGCGACGACGCACGCTTTTTCGAAGTTGCCGCCAGAGAGCAGCAGGCGGAGATGGTCGAGCTGCTCCGCAATCGTCCCTCGGTGGCGATGTGGGTGGCGCACGACGACCCGCCCTGGCTCGCGGGCAATGCCGAGCTGGGCGACGTCAACGCCGTGCGCCAGAACCACTCCATCGACCAAGAGCTCAGGACTGAATTCGTGCGCATGGATAAAACGCGTCCCGCGCTTGCCGCATCGGGAGAGATCGACGAGCATGCCCTGCTTGGGTGGGCGACGGGTTCCTGGCGCGCGATCACAGAGGCGGAGCCCGTGATGGTTACCGCATTCGGAGCGCAAGCGCTGCCGAGCACGGATTCGCCGGTTTGGGAACAGATCGATGCGCGATGGCCGGTCGCCGACGACGACGCGGCCTGGAGATTCGCGGGCTTTCAACCCGTCAACTGGGCCGAGCGCGGTGTCGGGCTGCCGTCGGCGCACAGCGACCTCGAGTCATACATCAAGTCGTCGCAGTCATTCCAGGCCAACCTCGTACGTCTTGCGGCCGAGCACCTCCGCACCCGCAAGTTCGAGCCTTGCTGGGGAGCGTTTGCTTATCACTTGATAGACGCGTTTCCCGGCATCGGCTTCGGGCTGGTCGATGGTGCGCGAAGGCCGAAGCTCGCGCTCGAGGCCCTCGGCCGAGCCTTCAAGGCGACGCGGCTTGTCATCGAGCCGCTTGCCTACGACCCCGATCGCCCTTTCGGGATCATTCAGCGTCCGGCGGTTCCGTTCGGGGCGCGACTCATCGTTGTCAACGACGACCCGGAGCTGGCCGGCCCGGGCGTGGTGCGATGGACTCTGATGCGCGAGCGCCGCGCGGGTCGCCGTGGTGTGAGCCGGATTGCGGATGCGATGCAGAGAAAGTTTTCTGGCGCCGCAGACCTCGAGCTGCCCACGGCGTTCGAGCCCGCAGTCAGCGCGACGACCTTGAGCGTTCCGCTCGAAGTCGAGGGTGACTACCGTCTCGACGCCTCACTCCTGGTGGTTGGCCGTGAGGTCGATCGTACGGAGCTGCGTTTCACCGTGACGTCGACGCTCCCTTCGCCGGCTCCGCGCCCCGAGCTTCCCCGCTACCTGGCCGAGGGCCTCGCCGACCTGGCCAGCCTGCGCACGGAGAAGGATGGGCTCAGCTTCGTCCTCGAAAACCGGACCCGCCCCGCGGTGGTGGCCGGCGTCGGCGGCCTTCGCCTCGACGGCGTACCCCTGGCTCGGCACGACATCCAGGTCGAGACGCACGCCGGCCGAGCTCCGTTCCCGCGGCACCTCGACATGCCGGTCGGCAGGCGGATGCGCATTCACATCGTGACCGGCGAGCCCCTCGGCGTGGGCCGCCACTCTCTCGACGCCGACATCACGGTGCCTGGAGTCGCCTCGGGCCGCATCGTCATCAGCGGTACCGTTTAGGCCGGGTCCACTTGCGAGTACGGGTGGCATACTTCAGCACTGACGCGTCGACACGCGCGAGTGCGGGTCCGCAAGAAAGGTGTTTTCGTAATTGATCCAGATACGGACTCGAGATAAGGGAGGCCCTCCACCGGATGCCAACTGAAACCGTGTACGCCGATCTCGTCCTCGCGGTGGCGGCGCTCATTGCGGGCGTCCTCTACCTGAGGGCGCGACGCCGTCGCGGGAAGCGCAAGAAGGCCGGCCCTCCGGTCCGGCCGGCGACGCCGGCGCCGCAAGCTCCAGGCGGCCCACGAGGCGGCGTCACGACCTGGGCTCCGCCGCCTTCGGCGACGCCGGGGGGCACGGTCGCTCCAACGATCGTCGCGCCCCCGAACCCGAGCTGGGATCAACCGGCTGCCAAGCCTGCCACCGGCGGGTGGTCGGCTGGCGCACAGTCGCCGGCCTGGGGTGCCCCCGCGGGCGCGCCGCCTGCACCTCCGAGCGGGCCCCCGGCTGGACCTCCGAGCGCACCGCCGCCGGCGCCTGCTGCGGCCCCGACATGGGGAGCCCCCGCCGGCGCTCCTCCTTCACCAGCCAATCCGGCGGCTCCGACTTGGGGCGCGGCTCCGCCGCCTCCGCCCGCCGCGCCCGTTCCGGCTCCTTCCTGGGGAGCGTCTGGGCCGGCCGCGCCGCCGGCGCCTACCTGGGGTTCACCCGCGCCGGCGCCCTCCTCGGCGCCACCGCCACCCGCACCGTCGTGGGAGGCGCCCAAGCCCGCCGTCCCCTCCGCGCCCGCGCCCTCGTGGGGTGCGCCACCTTCGGGGCCACCTCCGGGTGCAGCTCCTGCGACCCCGCCCGACGCGTCGGGTCCGTCGTGGGGGAGTCCACCGGTGGTTCCATCCTGGGACTCGCCGGGGGTCGCATCCCCAGGAGCAGCGCCGGCCCCGGCGTGGGGGGCACCCGCGCCATCATGGGATGCCTCCGCGGCAGCAGCCCCGAACGCGCCTCCGGCCGCCGCGCCTTCATGGGGCGCGCCCGGGACCGCGGCCTGGGATGTGCCCAAGAGCGAGGAACCGGCCGCGCCCGCGGCGCCCAGCTGGTCGGCACCGCCGCCTCCGACAGCCGCCCCACCGCCACCGCCTCCGACTGCGGCTCCTCCGCCTGCGATTTCAGCCCCAAGCGCGGGTCCATCGTGGTCGCCGCCCGCCGAGCCTGCGGCCCTGCCGAAGTTCCCGGAGCCGCCTCTCGCGGAGACCGTGGTTTCGCCGCCTGGGCAGGCGCCTCCGCCGGCCCCGCCACCCTGGGAGTCGCCCGCCGCGTCGGCGCCGCCTGTGCCAGCGCCGCCCGCAGAACACATCCCTGACGTCGCTGAGACAATGGTCGCCTCCAGCGCGGCTGCCGCCGCCGCGCACGATGCCACCGCCCTGATGCCGGCCTGGCAGCCACCGCCGGCCGCTACCTCGCCGCCTGTTGAAACACTGCCGCTGGGGGGACCAACGCGACCCCTTCGCGCCGTGGGCGGCGCTGGTCCTCAGGCCGAGATCACAATCGAGTCCGGGCCCGACGCGGGCCACACCCACCGGGCCGGCGACTCCGCCCTGCGGCTCGGACGCTCGCCCGACAACGACCTCATCCTGCGCGACCCGGCCACGAGCGGACACCACGCTCGCGTGGAACGGCGCGGCGAGCAGTTCTGGATCGTCGACCTCGGGAGCACCAATGGCACGCTTGTCAACGGCGAGCCGATCCAGGAGAAGGAGCTCAACCACGGTGACCGCATCACCCTCGGCCAGAACGCGGTTCACTTCTCTGTCCTCGGCGGTTAGTCGCCGGAGCCATGCGCCTTAAGGTCGCCTCGGCGACCGACCCCGGCCTCGAGCGCGAGGAGAACGAGGACTCCGTGATCGTGTGGCGCAACAAGGCCGGCCTCGACACGCTGCTCGTCGTTTGCGACGGGATGGGCGGTCACGCGGCGGGGCAGATGGCGAGCAGCATCGCGGTCACCACCCTGACCAGCGTGCTGGCCGAGGACGGCGATGAGGGCGCGGACCTGGAGCGCTTGAAGCGTGCATGCAAGCAGGCCAACACCGCCGTGTTCGAGGCCCAGCGCGACAATCCAGAGTGGTCGGGCATGGGCAGCACGATGGTTGTGGCTGCCATCAGCAACGGCGAGGTGGCCGTCTTGAACGTTGGCGACAGCCCCGCGTATCTCTTCCACAACGGCGACGCCAAGCTCATCTCCCAGGACCACTCGTGGCCGGCAGAGCAGGTGCGGCTCGGAGTCATCAAGCCCGAGGAGGCGGCTTCGCATCCGCTGAAGCACCGCCTCACGCGTGCCGTCGGCGTCTGGGAGACGATCCAGTCATACACCGACAAGGTCAAGATCGAAGAAGGCGATGCGATCGTCCTCTGCAGTGACGGCGTCGAGACCGCGGGCGTCAGCGTCGCGGAGATGGGAAAGCTGCTGCTCAAGGACGGCGACCTCGACAAGGGCGCGAAGCGAGTCATCGACAGATGCAGAGAGCTGGGGGCGCCTGACAACGTGACCGTCGCCGTGGCGCGTTTCGACGTCGATGTCACCAAGACGCAGGCGCTGCCGCGCCTGAAGAAGATCGGGCTAATGCAGAAAGGCGCGGACCACTAGCTCGGCGACATGCTCGACTCGCATCGTCGAGCCACGCGACCTCAGCCCTGACTCCAGCTGCATCTGACACCCAGGGTTGCCGGTGACGACCACCTCCGCGCGGGTGCTCAACACGTCATCCAGCTTCTCCTGCAGAATTCGCGCCGACATCGCGGGTTCGAGCGTGCTGTAGAGCCCGGCCGCACCGCAGCAGATGTCCGGATGGCGCATCTCCACGAGCTCGACGCCGGGAATTGAGCGGATGAGGTCGCGCGGCTGTTTCTTGATGCGCTGCGCGTGCGCGAGGTGACACGCATCCTGGTAGGTGACGCGCATCGTCACCTCGCCGGCCGGCGTTGGAAGGCCCACGTCAACGAGCCACTCGCTCAGGTCTTTCACGCGTCCCTCCAGCTCGGGGTAGAAATCCTTCAGGTGCGCGCCGCAGCCCGCCGAGTCGACGATCAGCGCCTCGAAGTTGGAGTCGCGATACACCTGCATGTTCACGTCCCGCAGGCGCTCGGCCCCATCGAGGTCGCCGTTGTGCGCGAGCAGCGCGCCGCAACATCTCTCGGCGCGCGGGAACCACACCTCGCAGCCCGCGAGCTGTAGGAGCTTGACCGCCGCTTCGTGCGATTGCGGATACAGGATCGGCATCACGCATCCGACCAGGAAGGCGACGCGATGCTTCCTCGGGCCGATGGCCGGCGCGATGCCGCCGGCCGGCGGTTGGAATCGTGGCCGCAGCGCCGGCAGCTGGCGTCCGGACCGCACGAGCGAGGTGAGCCCGACCTTCTGTGCGGCCCTGGTGACGGCGCCGGCGGTGCGAAGGCGCCGCGGCTTGGCGAGGAGCTGGCGCAGGGCGGTGCGCGCGAGCCAGCGCTTCGGCGTGGGCCGACGAATGTGCTCCACCTCCGATCGCCCAGCTTCGATGATCCTTCCGTACGGCACCCCCGACGGGCACACGGCCTCACATGTGCGGCAGCCGAGGCAGAGGTCGATGTGGCGCGCCTGGTCCTCGGTGAAGGGAAGCCCGCCGCGTTTCCACTGCGTCATGAGGTAGATGCGCCCGCGCGGTGACTCTGTTTCCAATCCGGTCTGCCGGAAGGTCGGGCAGGCGTCAAGACACAAACCGCAGTGCACGCAGGTGGCAAGGTCGTCGTCGTTCAGCCTGGCGAAGGGTTGGGTGGTCACACGACGAATCTCCCTGGGTTGATCACCTCGTTGGGATCGAACGCCGTGCGGAGGCGGCGCATGAGGTGCAGCGTTGCGGGTGGCGTGCCCCACGCGCCGGCATCACGCCGAAAGTCGGAAGGGCCGGCCATGATCACGAGCGAGCCGCCGGCCGCTGCCGCCGCCGCGCGCACGTTTCGCACCTCGTCCGCGCCACCGTCGACCGTCCAGTTCGCGATGCCGGTCCCTGCCGAGGCCCACCACGATTGTTCCGGGCCGAGCCTTTCGAGGACGGGCCGGAGCTGATGCCGTGGTACCGCGATGCGTGCCCAGCGTGCCGGCGCACTCTTCGAATGCTCCGTCCACACCGCGCTGTCCACATTCGCCCAGCCCAGGTCGGCGACGGTGCGCTTGGTCGCGTCGGGGCTGCCGAGGAACCGGGCGATGACGCGGCCGCTCGAGAACACCTCGACCGCGGCCGGCGCCATCGGCGAGCCGAGCGCGCGATCAGCAGCGGACCAGACCTCGTTCATCGACTCGTGCTCGAAAGACACGGTTGCGTCGTGCAGCGGTTTCGGGAAGACCTTGAACGACGCGGCAACGATCACCCCGAGGGTGCCCATGGCGCCGTAGTGAAGCTTCATGAGGTCGTACCCACTGACGTTCTTGACGACGCGCCCGCCTGCGCTGGCGAGGCGCCCGTCAGGCAGCGCAACGCGGATCCCGATGAGGAAGTCCCGTGCGGAGCCGTAGCGCAACCGCAGCGGACCGGTCCATCCCGAAGCGAGCAGCCCGCCGATGGTGTGGCCGGGCGAGTTGAAGGGATCGAGTGGGAGAAACTGACCGCTCTTCGAGAGCAGCGCCTGCAGTGCTTCGAGCGTGATGCCTGCTTCAACGCTCACGACCATGTCCGCCTGCGAGTGCTCGAGCACGCGGTCGAGCGTGCCGGTATGGAGCTCGAGGCCATCACGGGCCGCCGGGTCGCCCATCTCGACGGACCGGCCGCCGCCGACAGGGAAGACTGCCATGCCGGCCTCGGCCGCTTCGTGCAGGCGCCGCGCGAGCTCATCGGCAGTCGCCGGCTTCTCGGCCGCGCGCGGGCGGCTGCCACGGGGCTTTCTCACCACCATTTCGCTTCGATCGCGAGGCCGGTTCGCCCGGCGAGGTGCGGCATCTTCCGCTCGGGGTCGGGAAAGATCTTTCCCGGATTCATGATGCCGTGCGCGTCGAGTGCGTGCTTCACGAGTTTCATGGCGTCGAGGTCGTCCTCGCTGAAGACCCAGGGCATGAATGCTGACTTCTCGAGACCGATGCCGTGCTCGCCCGAAAGTGCGCCGCCAAGCTCGACCACGGCGCGCAGCATCTCCTCGCCTGCGCTCTCCACCTGCGGAAGCACCTCGCGGTCCCGAAGGTCGAAAAGGATGTTTGGATGCAGGTTGCCGTCTCCGGCGTGAAAGACGTTGGCAACCGGGAGCTTGTAATGCACGCCGATCTCGCCGACAGCCGAAAGGATCTGCGGCAGCCGGCTTCGCGGCACGACGCCGTCGTGCAGGTAGTAGTTGGGCTTGATACGGCCGAGCGCGCCGATGGCGCCCTTGCGGCCGGCCCACAGCAGGTCGCGTTCGGCCGGGCTCTGGGCTTCGCGCATGGCGTAGCCGTGGTGGTCGGCGAGGACCTTACGGATGGCGGTCATCAGCTCCAGCGTCGACTCGGCGATTCCGTCGACCTCGACCAGGAGCACGGCGCCGGCGTCGGTCGGATAGCCCGCGTGGTAATGCGCCTCCACCGCGCCGACGGTGACGCTGTCCATCATCTCGAGGGCCGCTGGAACTATGCCGTGGCCGATCACCGCTGACACGGCCTGGCTCGCGGCTTCGATGGTCGGGAATGCGGCGAGCAGCGTTGCCACGCTGGGGGGCGTGCGCAGCAGCCGGACCTTGACCTTGGTGATCGCGCAAAGGGTCCCCTCGGAACCGACGAGCACGCCGCACAGGTCGAGGCCGACCCGATCCGGGGCATCCCCGCCGACCCAGTGCACACTTCCATCCGCGAGCACGACCTCCATGCCCAGGACATGGTTGGTGGTGACGCCGTAGTAGAGGCAATGGGGTCCGCCCGAGTTCTCCGCGGCGTTGCCGCCGATGGTGCAGGCCTTCTGGCTCGAGGGGTCTGGCGCGTAGAAGAGCTTGTGGGTGGCGGCCACCAGTGACAGCTCCTGGTTCACCACCCCCGGCTCGACCAGGGCAGTCTGGGCGACCGGATCGATCTCGAGGATCCTGCGCATGCGCGTCACCTGAAGGGCGATGCCGCCTCGGATGGTGACGGCTCCGCCGGACAGGCCGGTGCCGGCGCCGCGGGCCACGACCGGGATGCGGTTTTTCGACGCGATCTTGATGACCGCGGACACCTCGGCCACGTTGGCCGGCAGGACCACAGCGTCCGGAGCACAGCCCTCGATCGAGGCGTCGCGCTCGAAGATGCGCAGGTCGTTGCTCGAATCGATGACGAACTCTTTGCCGACCGCACGGCGCAGCTCTTCGATCACGCTCGGGGCCAACATCAAGCGAGCGGGGCCTCGCGCTGAGGGCTGTGCTCGAACGCTTCGAAGCGGCGCGTCGCCGAGCCCGGCATTCCGGGCGCTTCGGTCGAATCCCCACCGGGAATCAAGAGCGACAGCCAGCGCCGGCACTCATCGTCGGAAGGCATGCGGTCCGCGCGCTCGAAGATGGCCTCCTGGATCCGGCTGTGGGGCGAGACCTGGATGGTGAACCAGACCGAGAGACCGTCCGGCGTGATCACGTGATGACTCTCGTCGACGCGGCGGTTGACAGGCAGCTTCATGGGCTTGGCCTCGGCGGCCGCGCGAAGCCGCGCTGCCTGAACCTCGATGTCCTCCATGTAGGGTCCAGCTTAAACTCGGACCATGGACGGTCGGAAACGAGTCGAGGCGGCGATCGCGATGGGCGTGGCGGACCGGCCGCCGTTTGGAGCCTGGGGCCACACGTACCGCGAGGAATGGTCGCCGGCGGATCTTGCCGCGGTCACGGTCGAGCGCGCCCGTCAGTTCGGCTGGGATTTCGTGAAGTTCCAGCCACGTGCATCGAGCTTCGCGGAAGCCTTCGGCTCCATCTACAAGCCTGCCGGACATCGTCTCAAGGGCCCGGTGCTGGAGAGCGAAGCCGTCCCCGATCTCGAAGCCTGGAGCACGGTGGCACTCGTCAACCGCAAGGCGCTCGACGACCAGGTCGACTCGCTGCACATGGTTGCGAAGCAGCTCGGGTTTGGCGTGCCGGTGATCCAGACCGTGTTCAGCCCGCTGACCGTCGCCGGCTACCTGGTAGGCAAGAACTCGTCGAGGGTGGTGCGCGAGCTGCGCAAACACCCTGAGCTGGTGCGACCGGCGATGGACCGCATCGCGGAGGCGCTGGTCGATTTCAGCAAGCGATCGGTCGCGGGAGGCGCCGCCGGCATCTTCTACGCGATCTCCGGCTACGCGAGCCGCGACGCGATGCCGGAGGACGTATATCGGGACCTGGTGCTGCCAAGCGACCAGGCGGTCCTCGGTGCGCTTCCGCACGAGGCGTGGTTCAACGTCCTCCATCTCTGCGGCTCGAAGCTGCACTTCGACCTCGTCAGGGAC
>VBHB01000173.1 GCA_005880315.1 Chloroflexota bacterium
AATCTGGATGGCCCGCTGCGGAGCATCGAGGATGGTGAGCCAGTTGATGCCGTCGAGATACGGCTTGCCCTTGTTCTGGATGAATGGAGTTCCCGTGCCCGGGTAGCCGTCCCAGCGCTTGACCGATGTGTGGCTGCCGGGCACCCATTCGGTGAGCTTGAAAGGCCCGGAGCCGTCAACGCCCTGCTGGCCATACTTGTCTCCGAGCTGGGCACGGAACGCCATGTTGACGATGTCCCAGTAGCCGGTCTTGACGATGTTGAAGAGGTCGAAATAGGGGTGCTTGAGCTTGATGATGAGCGTGGTCGGGTCGGGCGCCTCTGTGCTCGCGACCGGAACCCAGACCGAGCCGAGGGGTGAGCCGTTCTTCGGGTCCCCGATGCCGTCGTAAACAGCCTTGATGGCTGCAGCGTCGAGAACTGCCCCGGATTGGAACTTCAGGCCGCTGCGAATCTTGAATGTGACCGACAGGCCGTCGGAAGCGACCTTCCAGCTCGAAGCGATTTGCGGGACGTAATTACCCTGGGCGTCGTTCGTGACCAGCGACTCGTACACGGCGTAGAAGGCGGGGTCGTACCAGTTGGTGTTGATGGGATCGAGGCGCGAGAAATCGAGGTCGTAGCCCTCTTTCAGGGTGCCACCTGATTTGGGGGTGGCAGACTGGTTGGTGGAGTTGTTTGCGCAGGCGGCCAAAAGGCCGGTGATGGTGGTCATTCCCAGCCCGATGGCCAGGGCTCCTTTCACGAATTGGCGGCGGGACACCCCGCCCTCCAGGTATTCCGCAACAAGACTGTGCACCGCCGGCTGGCTGATGCCACTGTTCATTTTGCGTCCCTCACCAAAAACGAACCGCTGAGTTGATAATTTATAGGATCGTAGCATTGAGAGGGCGGCTGTCAAGTTGCGGCCTCTCTCGGTTCCAGAAGGACCAATGACCCAGTCACCTCGAGCGCGGCCTGCACCCAGTGGAAGCAATGTCCGACCGCCCCCGATGGTGTCCACGGTGCTGGATGGCTCCGAGCCACTTCAGCTCATCACCGCCGTTGATGTGGCTTACCACGGGATTAGGACGTCCATCCTCAGCGGCGAGTTTGAGCCGGGCATGCAGCTCAAGCTCCAGAACCTGGGCGACCGCTATTCGATCAGCCTGATACCAGTACGCGAGGCTCTGAGGCTGCTGCAAGCTGAGGGTCTCGTCGAGTCAGTTCGAAACAAGGGCGCGCGCGTCGCCCCGATCTCGCTGGCTGAGACCATCGACGTCTACAGGCTGCGGCTTGTTCTGGAGACTGCCGCGCTGAAGCTCGCCTTTCCACACGTCGACGACGAGTTGATCCAGGCGCTCGAGGAGTGTCAGCGAGATATGCGAAAGATCTTTGCAAAGGATCGCATCCAGTACCTCGCGCTTCATCAGAAGCTGCATTTCGCGATCTATTCCCGGGGTGGTTCCAAATGGACTATGAAGCTGCTGGGTCTCGTGTGGAGCCACAGCGACCGCTGGCGAAGAATGGCTTTGCCGAACGATGTCAATGCCCAGACCGAGGATCACATCCCGATTCTTGCGGCGCTCAAAGCGAGAAACCTACGCGCTGCGTGCAAGGCCTTGGAGCAGCACCTCGACCTCAGTGTCAAGTCTCTGGAGCAGACGGTGCTCGCCGTGCCAAGAGGCAGCGGGAGCGGAGTTTCGGCGGGGGACTTACGGGCTCCTGGACGCAGATAGGTAGACGGCTGGGGATCGAGCCGGCATAGATGGATCGCACGCGCGCCACGGCCGTCGAATTCGCGGGGCCCGGCGCTCTCACTTTGCGGGGGTTGCGCTTCGGTGAGGGGGATCGTTGGGCAGTGCTCGTGCACGGAGAGGGCCGAGACCTGGACGGATGGCGGTCCCTGGCCGGCGCTCTCGCCGACCGCGGTTTCTCCGTGCTGGCCATCGACCTGCCTGGTCATGGCGCCTCAGACGACCCATGGGAGTCGGAGCTTGCCGTTCCAGCCGTCGTCGCGGCAATCGACTTCGTGAGATCGGAAGGCTCCCAACAGATCCACCTAGTGGGGGAGGGAGTCGGAGCGATCGCCGCGCTCGCGGCGGCAACGGACCCGACGCTTCAGGTGGCGTCAATCGTCGCCTTCTCGCCCGATCCGGACGAGCGCGTGGCGCAGTTGACCGAGATCAGGGAAGCCAGGGCTCCAAAGTTGATCCTCGTGGGGTCGCTGTCGCCTGGGGCTCTGCAGAGTGCCGAAGCTGTATATCGGGGAGCAATCGGACCCTGCGCGGTGGTCAAGGTCCCAGTCGAGGCGCAGGGCACGGACCTGCTCGCCGGCGAGTGGGGCGTTCAGGCCCGGGAGAAAGTGCTAGAGCACCTGGCCCGCCACTTCTGACTACCAGGCCGAGACCATCTGCTCCGGGATCAAGAGGCGGTCAAGGACCTGGTTCGCGCGCTCGATGTGCCGTTGCCCATCCTTCAGCGACAGCGTCAGGTGGCCGGGGAAGAGCGTGTGCACCTCGAGCTGGCGCAGCTTCCGCAGAGAGCTGCTGAGCGCGTCGAGCCGGCAATCGTGGATGTTCTGGAGAAGGATCTTGCCGCCAAAGAAGATCACGTCGCCGGCGAACAGCGTCGTTCTGCCGGCATCCTCGAGGAGCAGGGATACGTGGCCATCCGAATGTCCCGGCGTATCCAGAACAGTGAATCGCAGGCTGCCGACCTCAACGGTGGCTCCTTCCTCGAGCTCGTGATCCACGGGGCACGGCTCGAGCCGGTAATCGAGCGGATAGATACCGGCCTGCTTGGCCACATCCACGCTGGTCGCCTTCTCGTCGCCCTGGCGCAGGCTGTCGGCGATCGCTCCAGAAGCGTAGATGGCCGGCTCGCCGAGAAGCTTGCGCATTCTTGCGGCGCCTCCGGCGTGGTCGCCATGGCCGTGCGTGAGCACCACGTGCCGGATGCGCGCAGGGTCGAATCCTTCGCGCTTCACGTTCTCGATGATTCCCGCGGCGCCCATGCCGGCGCCGACATCGATCAACGCGAGCTCGCTGCCGCCGTCGATCAGATAGACGTGACAGTCGAACGCGTCGGTCATGTCGAAACCGCTGCTGCCCGATCCGACCAAGTAAATGCGCTCGGTCAGTCTCACGGCATCAGCAAGCTTAAGCTTTGAAATCGATGATGTCGGCTCTCCGCCAACCGACCGAACGACCACGTGCGGCTGAGCCGTTGGTCGAGGTCAAAGGCCTTACCAAGCTCTATCCGATGGACACCGGTTGGCTGGGCAAGAAGAGATCCTGGTTGAGCGCCCTCGAGGATGTCGACCTCACGGTCAGGCGCGGCGAGATCCTTGCGCTGGTGGGTGAGAGCGGGAGCGGCAAGTCGACATTGGCCAGGCTCTTGATCAAGCTCATCGAACCAACGCGCGGCGAGATCCGCTACGAGGGCGAGAACATCTTTGCGCTGTCGCGGGCGCAGGTCCGGAGCCTGCGCCGCAAGGTGCAGATCGTCTTCCAGGACCCGTACTCCTCGCTCAACCCACGGCACAACGTCGGTCAGATCGTGAGCGAAGGAATCAATGGCCTGGCCCCTGGCTCCCGGCGCCGTCGCACCAACGAGCTGCTCGAGCTGGTCGGTCTCTCGCCGAACATCATCGACCGTTACCCACACGAGTTCAGCGGAGGCCAGCGGCAGCGCATCTGTATTGCGCGCGCCCTCGCGGTGAACCCGGAATTCCTCATCCTCGATGAGCCCGTGAGTGCGCTCGACGTCTCGGTTCAGTCCAAGATCCTGAACCTCCTCGCTGACCTGAGAGACGAGCTGCAGCTCACCTATGTCCTCATCTCGCACGACCTCGGCGTCGTCCGGCACGTTGCGGATCGCGTCGCGGTCATGTACCTCGGCCACATGGTCGAGGTGGCCCCGAAACATTTGCTGTTCTCGAACCCCCGCCATCCGTATACGCAGGCACTCCTGTCAGCGGTGCCGATGATCTCGAGCAAACGTGAGAAGAGAAGTCGCATCGTGCTGGCGGGCGAGATCCCTACAGCGATCAACATCCCTGCCCGCTGCCGCTTTGCCACACGCTGTTTCCGGGCCATCGACGTGTGCTGGAACGAAGTTCCACGGCTGAAAGAGGTCGAGCGCGAGCACCTCGTCGCCTGCTTCAATCACGCCCCCGTGGCCGAGGCTTTGAGCAGCTGAACGTGTCGCTGCGAGAGGCTCTAAACGGCACCAAGCCCGCCGTCGGTGGTTGGTGCGTCATTCCGGGATCGTTCACTGCCGAGCTCGTGGCCAGCGCCGGCTTCGACTGGGTCTGCGTGGACGTGCAGCATGGCCTCATCGGCTACCAGGAAATGCTCGCGATGCTGCAGGCGATAGCAGTCGTAGGCGTGCCTTCCATAGTTCGAGTGCCATGGAACGATCCCGGATGGATCATGAAAGCTCTCGATGCCGGCGCCGGGGGCGTGATCGTGCCCATGGTCAATTCACCCGCCGAGGCGGCAGCAGCGGTCGGAGCCTGTCGTTACCCACCCGACGGATATAGGAGCTGGGGACCCACGAGGGCTTCGCTCGGAGCTCCCGACTACAGCCCGCAGCTCGCGAATCGCTCAGTAATCTGCGCGGTCATGGTCGAAACGGTGGCCGCGCTCGAACAGCTCGCCGAAATCGTGTCAGTCCCGGGTGTTGACGCGGTATTCATCGGACCGAGTGACTTCGCCCTGTCGATGGGCTTCGGGCCGCGAACCGACGAGCCAGAGCATCGGCGCGTGCTGGAGGGGGTGCCGGCTGTGTGCCGAGACCACGGTGTCGTGGCGGGTATTGCGTGTGGCAGCGCCGAGCTGCTGGCGCGATGGCGCCAGGCCGGCTACACCATGCTCGCGGCTCCATCGGACATGGTCGTCCTGCGCCGGGCGGCGGCGGAGATGGTGGAAACGCTGCGCCGGTGAACCGGCTTTCGGCGGCGCGGCTGGGTGAGATGGCGAGCGGGCTACAGCTCGAGCTGGGGGATGACGAGTTGACCAGGCTGTTGCCGATGGTGCAGGACCTCCTCGATGTGGCTCAGATCCTCCGCCAGAAGCAGCCGGGCGGCATTGACCACATGGGCCAGCGCGAGCGACCCACCGACAAGTCGCGGTGAGCCGGGCGGAGGATCTCCATCTTCTGACTGTCGCCGCCGCGGGCCGGCGAATCCACGACGGCTCACTGACCCCGACCAGCTATGTCGAAGCTTTGATCGAGCGGGTTCGCCGGCTGGATCCGGTGCTCCGATGCACGATCACCTTGGCAGCCGAGGCCGCGCTGGCAGCCGCACGTCTGGCCGAGTCCGAAATTCGCCGCGGCGGCTGGAAAGGTCCGATGCACGGCATTCCCATCGGGATCAAAGACTGCATCGCAACGGAAGGGCTCCGTACCAGCGCCAATTCGCGCGTCCTTGGGGACTGGGTGCCTGCCCAGGACGCCCCCGCCGTGGCGGCGCTGCGCGCGGCGGGCGCGATCGTCTTCGCCAAGTTGAACCTCAACGAGTTCGCGTGGAGCATCCCGAGCGAAGACGACCTCCATGCCCCGCCGCGCAATCCGTGGAGCCTTGACCACTATGCGATGGGTTCGAGCAGCGGCTCGGCAGTGGCGGTGGCAAGCGGGCTCTGCCCAGCCGCCTTGGGCACGGACGCGGGCGGCTCGGTCCGGCAGCCGGCTTCCAACTGCGGTGTCGTCGGGTTGAAACCGACGCACCGCTTGGTCGACGCGTCGGGCGCGTTCGCGGCGCCGAGCATCTGCGAGGTCGGTCCCATCACGCGGTCGGTCGAGGACGCTGCGCTGCTGCTGGGCGCCCTTGCCGGAGGATCTTATGCCGAGAATCTGGGCTGGCCTCCGAAGCGAGCGCGCATTGGGGTGCCCAGCCGCCATATCGATCTGGCGCAAGCAGACCCTCAGATCGGGTCTGCGTTTGCGGAATCGATTCGGGTGCTGCGGCAATTGGGGATGGAAATCGTTGAAGTCGAGATCGAAGGGCTTGCTGACGCGGCTGCCGCCGATTTCATCGTGCTCAACGCCGAAGCGTTCGCTGCGCACGAGACGAAGCTCCGTACCCAGATGGCGGACTACGGGCCGAGTGCTCGGCTCTATCACACCCAGGGTGCCTTTCTGTCAGCTGCCGACTACATCGCTGCCCTCAGAACAGGTGAGTCGGTGCAAGCCCGGGTTGACGAAACCCTTGCGCATGTCGATGCGCTTGCAACCCCGGTCGTCCCGTTTCTCACCGCTGAGGCGGCACGCGCTGCCAAAGCCCAACCCCACACAGGCGGAGGGGCGGTTTTCACCGCCCCTTTCAACCTGACGGGCCACCCGGCGCTGGTCGTCCCGGGTGGCATGAGCGCGGAACGCATTCCAATCGGACTCCAGCTCGTCGGCCGTGCGGGCGGTGAGGCTGACCTCTTGCGGCTCGGTCATGCTTTCGAGCAGGCGACCCCGTGGCACACCATGCACCCGCCTCTGGACGCAGCCGCCGCGCTGGGCTGAACGCCGGTCAATAGGTGGCGCGGCCGCCTGAGATATCGAACACCGCGCCGGTCGAAAAGCTGCATTCATCCGACGCCAACCAGCAGACCAGCGCAGCGACCTCCTCCGGCTGGCCGACGCGCCCCATCGGGATCTTCGAGAGCATGTACTTCAAATGCTCCTCCGAGACCTGTCCCAGCATCGGAGTCTCGATCACCGCCGGAGTCACGCAGTTCACCAGCACGCCCGCATCGGCGACCTCTTTTGCCAAGGATTTGGTCAGGCCGATCACGCCGGCCTTCGAGGCGGAGTAGGCGGATGCGTTCGGGTTGCCCTCTTTCCCCGCGATCGACGCGATGTTGACGATACGTCCCCAGCCGCGTGCGACCATGCCGGGGATCACGGCGCGGCACATGTAGTACGTCCCGACGAGGTTGACCGCGATCACGCGCTCGAATTCCCCATCGGGCAGCTTCCAGCTCGGGGCGTTGACGCCGGCCACGCCAGCGCTGTTGACGAGGATGTCGATCGGTTCGTGTCTGGCCACGGCCCGCCGGCACGCTTCTTCGCTGGTGACGTCCACCTGAGCTGCTTCGCCGCGGCCACTGACGTCGAAGGTGTGGACGCGGACCCCGGCCTCTCGAAGCCCTTGAGCGACCGCGGCTCCGATGCCACTTGCTCCTCCCGTCACGATTGCCGACCGCGTTGTGTCAGTCACATCCATCCCAAGTTCTGTTCAGCGTCTAACTCTGATCGGCGTTCCCCAGGTATCGCATCGCGGTGAGCGCGTAGATTCGCGCGGCCGCAACGATCTCGGCGATCTCAATGCACTCGTTGGGGCGGTGCGCCACCAATAGGGTGCCCGGACCGAACGCCGGGATACATGCGCTTCCGGCCAGGTGCCAATGAGTTCCATCCGTGAACGCGGGCATCGTCCCGAGCGGCACGTCGCGTCCCAGTACGTCTCGAGCAGCGCTTTGAGCCGCCGCGACGAGCGAATGCGACGGGGCGATCTGTGAAGGCTCAAACCACGCCAGCTCCGGCACCGGCTCGACGGTCACGTCCAGCTCCGGATCCTCGCGGCTCAGCACCTCGAGAAATCCAGTCAGGTCGGCTTGAAGTTCGGAATGTGTCATCCCGGGCACCGTCCGCACATCGATTCCGAACTCGGCGTATCCCGGATAGATCCCGTAGAAGACGCCGCCGCTCAGGGTCACACCGAGATTGACCGTTGGCCCGCCCGGCACCCGCGAGTCGACTGGATAGCGGGGCCGGAACTCTGAAGCCATCCGAGACAGCACGTGGCTCAGCTTCACGCTCGCATTGACCGATGGGACCTGGTCGCTGAGGCTCGAGTGCATCTGTGTGCCGCGGACGCTCACGCGAAAGCACGCGATGCCTCGCGACGCGACTGCTATATATGCCCAGGGCGACTGCATGCCGGTTGCCTCGCCGACGACCACGGCGTCCGCGGCGAAATCGGGGTGGCCCGCCAAGAAGCGCGCGCCGAAGCGACTGCCGTTCTCCTCGTCCGCGGTCAGCACGACGCGCAGGGTGCCGTGCGTCGCCCCGACCTCGGCCAATGCCGCGCCCGCATAAACCATCGCGGCGACAGCTCCCTTCATGTCTGCTGACCCGAGCCCATGAAGACGTCCATCGCGAATGACAGGGTCGTAAGGGCCGGTCGCCCATTGGGAGATGTCTCCGGTCGGCTTCGTATCGATGTGACCGTTGAACATGAGGATCTGGCCGGTGTCCTTCCCGAGGACCTCACCGACAACGTTAGGGCGGGTGGGTTCCATGGCGACGGTGCGGATCGCCGAGTACCCGAGCCTGGCCATCTCGCTTCGCGACAGCTCGGCGACCTTGCGTTCGTCTCCGGGCGGGTTCGGACTGGGGGTTGCCACAAGATTCCGCGCAAAGTCGACCAGCTCGCGCTCACGCGCGGCGAGAGCGTGGAGCACGTCTCGCTCGCCGGCCGTCTCCGCGCGCTTAGACGGAGGCGTGCGCCTCCTCATAGCTCGCACCGCCGGTACCCTCGACCCAATATCGGCGGGCCCAGCCTACGCCCTGCCACGTCTCGAACTTGTCTGGCTTGATCCGGAACAGCCAACGAGGCTGCTTCATCGTCGATTCGAGATAGGTCGGGCCGTTCTCGCCAAGATATCGGTAGCTCATTCGCGTGGCGATCGATACCCACTCACCGCCAACGTTCGGCCTCTCGACCAGCTCGGCCTTGCCGCTGCCCAGCACCTTGCCCAGGTTCTTGGGCTGCTCGACCACAAATGACACGCGCGGATCGTTTTCGAGGTAAGCGGCCCAGCGCGAGTGCTGGCGCGGTATCACCCAGAAGTAGCCGTCCTTCCACTCATGCCAGCAGACTGTGATGTACGGACTGCCATCTGGCGTCAGGCACGCGAGGTACATGTTGACCCCGCTGGCCAGGAACTCTTCGACCTCTTCTGGAGTCATCCCCCGAACCTTGCCCCGCCAGGTCTCCTTGCTTTCGTTCATGTCTAACCTCCCCCAGAACAAAGGCGATCGGCCGATTCCATGCTAATGATCAGCCGCGAACGTTGAGGCGCCGATAAGTTTCGTCCACGTCATGGATATGCCGCACGACTCCGTCCTCGATCCAGCCGTAGAACTTCTTCCCCAGCTCAGCGCTCGAGCCTCGAGGGTCGCCCCACACCCCCGACCGCGATGCTCGCCACACCGAGCCGGGATTGGTCTCGAAATAAGCCAGCACGGTTGGAAAGGATGGAGAGCGGAAATCGGGAAAGTCAGGCCATTCCGCGACCGCTTGGTCGAGGTCCACGAGCTCAGGCCGGACTGCCATCACCGCGCTCGTCTCGCCGATGTTCGCGTGGAGGCCGGTCTTCATGCTCAGGTATTCCTCCAGCTGCTCGGGCGGCAGCGTTTCCCAGTAGGAGACGCCCCAAGCGTGGGTGCCCTCGGGCAGCCGAGTCGACACGTTCATGCAGGCCATGTTCACAGGGAAGTAGTTCGTGTAATGGCCGTTGACGAACACGATCCGCCGGAAACCGACCTCGGCGAGCGAGAACGCGATGTCTTCGATCACGGACATGAACGTCGGAACGCTCAGATACGCGAGAGCCTTGAAGCCACGATGTCCGGCGGAGATGCCGTAGTTGACGGGGGGCGCCACCAACGCGTTGATTTGCTCCGCCACTCGGCGGCAAACCTCGGTGGGGATGATGACGTCGGTGGAAAGCGGGCTGTGTGGCCCGTGTTGCTCGGTGGAGCCGGTCGGCACCAACACGAGATCGCTGCCTTTGAGGTGTTCCTCGACCTGAGTCATGGTGAGCTCGGACATGAAGACGGATTTTCTCGGCATACGCTCCCTCATGGCTGGTGCGCCGGGTAGCGGGCGCGAAGTACGTGACGCCACCGCGGAACACGCGCAAGACCCGCCTCGCAAGGCTAGCGCTTTCGGTCAGACCAATCAAGCGTTGGCGATCCGGGCCCTTCACATGCGGAGAGGCCATTGGCCCGACCAATCGCTTGACCGTCCCGACGAACGCGGTCTATGCTCGCGAACGAGCGGTAGACGGACTGGGGGTTTCGTGCAGCTTGCCGCCGGCTGAACACGAAGGAGGGCTGCCATGGCTGTGACTCCGGCAACCGCGCAGATGCCTCGTCTGCTCCGCGACCAGTGGCACCTGTTCTTCGACCCTGACGAGAAGCCGCGGCTCCGTGTCCCCTCGGGCGGTCGGGTGGTCGTCGAGACCGAGGACGCCCACATCGGAAGCATCCGCACCGAGAAGGACGTCTACAAGTCGCTTGCGGAGGTATTCGAAAAGCTCGGCGGAGCCAATCCCGTCACCGGCCCGATCTTCATCGAAGGGGTCGAGCCCGGCGACTGCGTCGCGATGACCATCGAGGACATCGTGCCGGGAGCGGTCCAGGGCCAGGGCTACACGGTCCTCACCCCTGGCCTCGGCGGCCTGGTCAGCAACTACACCCTCCAGCCTGCGCTGGAGCCGCGCACCGTGATCTGCAAGATCCGCGACGGCAAGGTCCAGTTTCCGACCGGCAAAGGAATCGTCGAGATCCCGACCAAGCCGTTCCTGGGCACCATCGGCCTGGCGCCCGCCAAGGAACGCAAGCTCTCGTTTGTCCAGGGACCTGATTTCCTGGGCAACGTCGATCTGCCCCTGAACGGCATCGGCGCCACCATCGTCATGCGCGCGAACGTGCCCGGCGGGCTGGTCTCGTTCGGCGACGCCCACGCAGTCCAGGGCGACGGCGAGATCTCTGGCGCGGCGATCGAGTGCCAGGCGGATGTGACCGTCAAGCTCGAGCGTGTGCCGATGGCCGGCGCTCAGTACGTGGCCTTGCCGCAGGTCAACACCCCGGAATTCATCGGCTCCATAGCCGCGTTCACCGGCGTTCCGATAGCGGATTGCATTCGGGCCGCCTACGTGGACATCGTCAACCGCATGGTCCAGTTCCATGGCTTCACCATGCCTGAGGCATACCTGCTCGCCTGCCAGACCGCGCGGGTCCGCATCGGCCAGGTTGTCGACCCGCTGTACTGCGCCGCGGTCACGATCGAGCGCCGCTACATCTCGTAGGAGGAGTGGAGTAAATGATCGATACCGCCAAGAAAGAGGTCATCCGGCCCGAGCGGGGCATCCATCCACTCCCATGGCCTTACTCGCACGGCATCAAGGTGGGCAACCTGCTCTTCATCGCCGGCCAGGTGGCGCTTGACGAGGAGCTGCGACTCATCGGCCCCGGCGACGCTGAAGCACAGGCGCGCCAGACCTGGAAGAACATTCAGACCGTCGTCGAGGCGGCGGGCGGCAAGGTCACAGACGTCGTGAGAGTGACCACGTACCTGGCCGACCTCGCCGACGTCGATGCCATCCACAAGGTGCGCAAGGAGTTCTTCCCGAGCGGAGACTTCCCGACGGCGACCGTGGTTCAGGCCGCCAAGCTGGGCCTACCCGGGCTGCTCCTCGAAACCGAAGCTTTCGCGATCATCGGCTGTTCGTAAACGAGCCTCGCGCCGATGCCTCGCGTTGAGCTCAAGACTGGCGTGGGCATCCATTACGAAACGGTGGGCGCCGGCGAGCCAGTGCTCCTGGTCATGGGCACCGGCGCCGACCACTCATTGTGGAACGACACGGCCAAGGCATATGCGGAACGTTTCCAGGTCATCTATTACGACAATCGCGGGACCGGCCGATCGGACCATCCGAGGGACCCGGAGCAGTACACGATGCGGATACTTGCCGAGGACGCGGCGGACCTCCTCGACGCTCTGAAGATCGACAGTGCCCACGTCTCGGGTCTCTCTCTCGGGTCGGCGGTGGCGCAAGAGCTCGCCATCAACCGTCCGGAAAAGGTCCGCTCCCTCCAGCTGCACTGCACCTGGGGTCGGACGGATGCATGGTTGGCCCGCCTGTTCGAGGGCATGCGCTATCCGCTGGACCACGACGACATGGCGATGTTCGTTCGAACTGCGTTCATGTGGGTGATGAGCCCGGCGCGCCTCAACGACAGGCCGGCGGAGGTGGCTGAGATCGAGCGCGCTTACCTCGAGGAAAATCCCTACCCGCCGTCGAAGGAAGGGCTGATCGGCCACCTGCACGCTGATCTCACCCATGACGCGCTCGACCGGGTGGACCGCATCCAGGCGCCCACCCTCATCACCTCTGGGGAGATGGACTGGCAGGTGCCCACGCGGTACGGACGCGAAGTGCAGAAGCGCATTCCAGGTAGCGCTCTTCATGTCTTCACGGGTCCGTACTCGAGCCACATGGCGTTCGTCGAGATGGCGGATGAGTTCAACCGTCTCACGCTCGACTTCCTGGGGAAGCACGCCGCCTAGCCGTGCCGTACCTTCAGCTGCCCGACGGCGTACCGCTCTACTACGAGGAGCATGGCGCGGGCAAGCCCATCCTCCTGCTTCCAGGCTGGACGGTCACGACCCGCTTCTGGCAGCGGCAGATCGCCGATCTCAGCCGCGACCACCGCGTCCTGACATTCGACCTGCGCGGTGCGGGAGCCTCCGGCAAAACTCCCGATGGACACACGCTGAGTGGATATGCGGCGGACCTTGAGCGTTTCCTGACGGAGAAAAACCTCGAAGGCGTGACCCTGGTCGCCTGGGCTATGGGGGTCTCGGTCTCGGTGCACTATCTGGCCGCGCACGGCAGCAACAGGGTTTCGCGGTTCGTCTGGGTCGATCACAGCCCGCGCTTCTTTGCGAACCCGGATTGGCCTTTCGGTCTCTCCGGAGACTTCAGCCCGCACGCACTGGACACCATCCTGCATCAGCTCAGGCACGATCGCCGCGCGGCCACCCTCGACATGCTCCAGATCATGTTTCCCAACGGGCTGTCCGCATCCGAGGAAGAGTGGATGTACGGCGAGATGCTCAAGACCCCGACGGAGGTGGCCATCACCATGTTGGCGGCTGTCGCTGGAACAGACCTGCGGCCCCTTCTGCCAGAGCTGAAGCTCCCTGTCCTGCTCGTCAACGGGAGCCGCAGCGCCGTTCCCTATGAGGTCGGCGGCTGGTTGGAGAAGCACCTTCCAGAAGGGCGGCGTCTGGTGCTCGAGGGCGCCGGCCACGCTCCTTACTGGGACGCCCCGGAAGGCTTCAACGGCGGGATCCGGCAGTTCATCGAGGAGACGTCGTGAAAATTTCGTCGCGGATTCGCACGGAGAGATTGACATGAGCGAAGGCGCTGGACAGCCCCCGATGGCTCGGATCGTCGCGTTCCACAAAACGCCACCCGACCCCGAGGCCTGGCTCGACTACTACCGGGACGTACATCTACCAATCGTCCGCAAGATTCCCGGCGTGCGAAACATTCGCTGGGGTAATGTGCTCCGAACCACCGACGGCTCGCCCCCGCCTTGTTGGCTCATCTCAGACGTGTATTTCGACAACATGGCTGCGCTGGAGAGTGCGCTGGAATCCGCCGAGATGCAGGAAGCCTTCGCAGATACCTCCAAATTCATCCTCGACGGCAATGTTCAAATCATGTTCTGCGAAGCGCAGGACACCCCTCCGCTATAAGAAAGAGAGCTGGCATGGCTGAGGCCGGTCAGGGCGAGGCGAAGCGATATGAAGCGCGAATGCGAGGCAAGGTTGCCATCGTCACCGGCGGCGCGCGCGGACTTGGCAGAGCCGTGGCGGAGCGGCTGTCGAAGGAGGGCGCCGCTGTCTGCATCATGTCCCTCCACGGTGAGAGCGCTCAGGCTGCGGCCGGGGAGATCGCCAGAAAGTTCGGAGCGACAATTGCCGTAGGGGGCGACATCGCAGTCGAGGATGACGTGCGAGCCTGTGTTGAGCGAACGGTCTCGATGTTTGGGCGGCTCGACATCATGGTGAACAACGCGGGAACGATCGCGGTCGACTCTGTTGCTGATACCTCGGTCGAGGAATGGGATCGAGTGATCGCGACAAATCTTCGTGGGACCTTTCTTGGGTGTCGAGAGGCCGCTCGCCAGATGATTCGCCAGGGTGAAGGTGGTCGCATTCTGAATTGTTCGTCTGGTGCCGGGCGCCGTGGTAGTGGCCTGATCGCTGCGTACACGGCGTCCAAGTTCGGAATCATCGGGCTCACCCAGAGCCTCGCGGTCGAGCTGGCCAGGCATCGCATCACCGTGAACGCGTACTGTCCGGGACACGTCACGAGCACTCCCATGTGGGACTACCTGGCACAACGTTTCAGCCAGTTGAATGGCCTGACACCGGCCGACGTCAAGAGCGGCGTTGTTCATGAAGCCCCGCTCGATCGGGCCGGCACACCTGAGGAGATCGCGGGGCTGGTCGCCTATCTGGCGAGCGACGAAGCAGCTTTCATAACCGGGGAGTCAGTGCTCATAGACGGAGGGCTGGTGCGATTTTGAGGGTTCTGGAAATCGGGTGAACGCCTCGCTCCGACCGCTTGTTGCATTCGAGCCAGGTCCAGCAGATGCCGCCGGCTGGATCCGGCAGCTGGTCGTCTCCGGGCAGTTTGCTCGGGGGCAGCGTTTGCCTCCCGAGCGGGAGCTGGCAACACAATTTCAGGTCTCCAGGAGCTCCGTGCGCGAGGCGATCCGCGAGCTGGTGGCCCTCAACATCCTGGTCACGCGGCGAGGTGCGGGGACGTTCGTGACCGATCTCAGCGCAGCCGAGCTCTTTGCGCCGCTTCATTTCGCGCTGAGGGTGGACCCGACTTCCTTGCTGCACCTCTTCGAGCTCCGGCGGATTCTGGAGCCTGTCGCCGCCGCGGTTGCGGCCACCCGGCTCGACGACGAGGCCGTTGCCGAGCTCGAGGCCCTGGTCGCGAGCGTAAAGAGGCGTTTCATGAGCGGCGTCGAAGACCTCGAGGGCCTGGTCCAGGTGGACGAGCGCCTTCACGACGAAATCATCGATACCATGCACAACCCGCTGATCTCCGCCATCATCCGCAGCCTACGAGAGGCTGCGCACCAGAGCCGCGAGTTCACAGTCTTCATCCCAAGCGTTCCGGAGCAGACGCTCGACGAGCTGGAATCGATCGTGGCTGCGCTGGCCGCTCACGACCCTCTGCGGGCAGAGGCCACCATGCTTCGCCATCTTTCGAGGCTCGAGGACACGGCACGCAAGGCAATGGGGGTTCGCGGTGGCTAGTTCACCATGCCAAGACCGGGCAGCGTGATCTCGTTCAGCGCCAGGATGCTTTTCGGCAGCTCGAACCGGCAGTGCACCAGCGCGGCGTTTGGAATGTACTGGCAGACCCGCAGGTGACCGGCGGCGCTCATCAAGAACCCTGCCTCGATGCGATCCATACCACCCGCCGCCAAGAGGTCGACCGCCTTCGCCATCACCGCTTGGGCGGCCTCGTCAAACGTTGCGCCGCCCGCGATCACCGCCAGCAGCTCGTCGGTCTCGACGAGCGGGGTTGGTAGTGACCAGTTGGCGGCGACCGTGACTCGGGCTCGGGTCCGGCCGGCGATCTCGACGCCGCTCAGGAAGACCTCGCCGTCGCCCATGGCCGCGTGGACGTCGCCGAAGTAGACCATCGCCCCGTCGCGGAAGGTGGGTAGAAACACTCGGGTTCCGGCCCCGATGAGCAGGACGTCCATGTTGCCCCCATGCTCGGCACCATGAAAGGTCGACACGGGATTCCCTTTCGGCGCGACCCCCAACAGGCCGATCATTGGCCTCACCGGAACGCGGAATGCGCCCACGTTTGCGTAAGCGTCGTCGCAAGTCACGATGCGGAGCTGGGGCTCGTCCGTGAGCGCCAGCCCAGTCACACCCGGCCGGGTGACCATAAGGCCGAGCCTGCTGTCGATGTGCAGCTCCTCGATCTCGACGCATATCGTGTTGCCGGCGACCACCCCGTCGATCGCGATCGGTCCCGTCGCCGGGTTGACGCAGCGAGTGTCGAGCAGCTCGCGGACCTGGTCGGGGCGCGTGATCGTGCCGGTGCGGCAGTCATGCGTCTCGACGAAGAAGGATTCTCCCTGGCCGACTTTCGCCACCGCTGAGTGGCCAGAGTCGAGCGCGTATTTCGGATCCTCTCGTGAGATCGTCTTCATCCGGTCATCCCCCATCAAGTCGAATCTCGCTTCAGTCGAGGTTGAGCGCGGGCGCCCGAATGTGGCACCGTCACCACGCGATTCGCGAGTCGACCAACGCCTTCGATCTCGATGGAGATCATGTCTTGGGCCTCGGCAGTGTACGGAGGCGGCGGGACCAGCGACGTGCCTGTCAGCAGCCAGGCTCCCACTGGCAGGGGATAGGCTGCATGCAGCACCGAAATGAGCTCCGCAGGCTCACGCACCATGTCCGAAATGTTGCCCGAGCCATCGAAGACGGCTCTGCCGCCGCGCGATATCCGCATCGAGATCCGTGCGTGAGACGGTTCTGCTTCCCATGCCAGGACCGCCGCCGGGCCGATGGAGCAGCTGCGGTCGTAAACCTTAGCCTGAGGCAGATAGAGCGGGTTATCGCCCTCGATGCTGCGCGAGCTCATGTCGTTGCCACAGGCATACGCGACGACCTCGCCGTGGCTGTTGGAGAGGACTGCCAGTTCCGGCTCGGGAACGCTCCACGTCGAGTCAGGCCTCACCCCGACCTCGCCGCCGTGGCCCACGACGCGCCAGCCGGCGGATTTGAAGAACAGCTCCGGACGCTCTGCCTCGTACACCCTCGCGTAGACGTCCTGGCTGCTCGACTCCTCCATCCGGGCTTCGCGGCTCCGCGAATAGGTCACGCCGGCGGCCCATACCTCCTGCGACTCCACCGGTGCGAGCAGCTCGCACGCATTCACGTCCAGGCTTCCCGCGGTCTCTTCGAGGGCCACGCGCATGTCCGCGACGGTCAGGCGTAACAGATCGTCGAGACCCGCGCCGAGCTTGGTGAGGCGGCCACCAGACCACAGGGCCATCTGGTCACGGCCGGTGTGCGTGACCCTGACGAGACATGATTTTGCCGGCAGGTCGCCGGCGCTGACCGGCATCGCCGCTACAGCCTAACCGACGCCCGACGGCGAGGCAGTCTCCGCTTGACACGCAGAGCGAGGCAGCGCATATTAGCCGCTTCGAGGAAATCCATTTCCGTGGGAGATGGACTCACCAACTCAGGGAGGGTGAGCGCGGCATCCTGATGACCAAGAAATACGGCGTGGCGATTCTCGGCGCGGGCTGGGTGGCGGGCGAGTACGTCAAGGCGTTTCGCGACCACCCGCTGACGGAGATCTCAGGAATCTACAGCCGCACGCCCGGCAAGGCCGGCAAGCTGCTGAAGCTGCATGGGGTCGAGGCGCGTGAGTACGCGTCCGAAGATGAGCTCTTCGACGACGATCGCGTCAAGATCGTGGCGTCTTGCACGCCTCCCGACGTGCGGCCGCAGCAGCTCGAGAGGGCCGCCAAGACCGGCCGGCACATCGTGATCGAGAAGCCGATCGCCCTCGACTACGCCGGCGTGAAGCGCGTCTATCGCGCCGTGCGCGACGCCAAGGTCAAGAGCGTCACGTCGTTCGTGCTCCGCTGGAACCCGCAGTTCGAGACCGTCAAGCAGCTGCAGGCCGATGGGGTGATCGGGACCATGATCTATGCGGAGGCGGACTACTGGCATCCGATGAAGACCGAATACCCCAGCTATCCGTGGGCGGTGACAAAGGAAAGGGGCGGGAGCTCGTTTATCAGTGCCGGCTGTCACGCGGCAGATGCGATCCGCTATTTCGCCGGTGAGGTCAGCGAAGTCTCGGCCTTCTCGTCTGGACCCAAGAAGGACCTCAACTACACCTATGACCCGACCACGGTGGCCTCGCTGCGGTTCGAGAACGGCGCGGTGGGAAAGCTCTCATCTGTCATCGAGGGCGAGACGCCGTACATCTTCAACGTTCGGCTGTTCGGCACCAATGGCACCATCCAGAACAACCGCGTCTTTTCGCGGAAGCACTACCCGGGCTCGCTCAACTACTGGACTTTCCCGACCGTCGAACCCGACTCCGGCGACGTTACGCACCATCCGTTCGTCCCCGAGATCAAGCACTTTCTCGAATGCATCGAGAACGATGTCGAGTCGCACGCCGCCATCTACGACTCGTACAGGTCGATGGCGCTTTGCTTTGCGATCGATGAGTCCGCGGCCAACGATGGCAAACCGGTGAAGGTCGACTACAAGGTGTAACGGCGCACCGAATGTCTTTATCAGCTCAGGCAAGGAGGAGTTAAGTGGCGGGCGATTCATTCACTCGACGTGAGGTAAACCGGAGGTCGGTGCTCATCGGCGGCGCGGGCGCCGTCGGCGGCCTGGTTGTCGGCGGGCTGGCGGGCAGCGCCCTCGCCCCCAAGCCGGCGGCTACGGGGGGAGGTTCCCGTGGCAGCGTGAAGGTGGTGGGCATCTTTCCGACCGGCGGCGCCATCGCCTCCGACGGCAAGGAGATGGCAAACGGAGTCAAGATGGCGGTGGACGAGATCAATGCTCGCGGCGGTCTCATCGGCTACCACCTCGACTACGTCGAGATCGACGACAAGGACTCGGCCACCGACCAGATCACGACCGCGTTCAACCGAGCGGTCAGTGTCGAGAAGGCTGACGTCATCTTCTCCGGTTACCACCTCGCGTCGGGCCCGGAGTTCGACATCGTCGCCAACGCCGGCAGCCTTTACTACAACGTGAACACGCAGGTCGCCTGGGTCCAGCGCTACAAAGGCAACCCGAGCAAGTATTGGGGCATCTTCCAGTGCGACCCCACCGAGTCGTGGTACGGCCAGGGCTTCGCGTACTGGGTGGACGGAGCCCTCAACGCGGGCCAGCTCAACTCCAAGGCGAAGACCTGCTCGATCATCAGCGGCAAGAGCGCCTACGGCACGGTGATCGCGACGGGCTTCGAGACCCAGATCAAGCAGCTCGGCTGGACCGTGCTGACGAACGATGGCGTGTCTGAAGGCGCGGTGCCCGACTGGGGCCCGGTGCTGTCGAAGGTCAAGGAAGCCAAGCCGACGGTGCTGTTCACCAGCGACTTCTCGCCGGCCGACGACGCCGCCATGGCGAAGGCCTGGGCGGCCAGCCCGACAAAGACCCTCGTCTACCAGCAATATGGCCCGTCGGTGCCGGAGTACCTGAAGCTCGCCGGACCGGCCGCGAACGGGATCGTATGGGCCACGGTGCTCGGGCTGCTTCCCGACAAGATCGGCAACGACTTTCGGTCTCGATACCAGGCGAAGTTCGGCGCGCAGCCTGGTTGGGCCAATGCAGGCGGCTGCTATGACGAGGTCAACGTGTGGGCGGCCGCGGTCATGATGTCCGGCGACCCCAAGAACTACAAGGCCGTCGCCAAGGCCACTGAGTCGGTCATCTGGCGCGGCACCACCGGCTCGATCTCATTCGTGGACCACACCGGCGTCCAGTTCCCGGCGCAGACCGCTGACGCGTCGGTCGGGCAGCCGCACATCATCGTTCAGATCCAGGATGGCGTCCAGAAGGTCGTCTCCCCGACGCCCTTCACCAGCGGCACGTTCGTGCTGCCCACCTGGATGAGGTAAGCCCGAGAAACCGCCAGACTGGATTCAGGAATGCCGATCCTCGAGTGCCAGAAGGTCAGCAAGGCCTATGGAGGACTGCTCGCGGTAAGCGAGCTGAGCTTCACAGTTGAGCCCGGCGAGGTATATGCGATCGTCGGGCCCAACGGGGCCGGCAAGACATCCCTGTTCGACTGCATCTCGGGGGTAAACCCGGCAACCGGCGGCGTCATCAAGTTCAAAGACCGTGAGATCCAGCACCTCCGCGCGCACCAGATCAGCCGGCTCGGCCTGGCGCGCACTTTTCAGACCACGGTCGCGTTCGACAGCCAGACCGTCCTAACCAACGTCCTCGTCGGCGGCTCGTTCGGACGCGATGGGGAGAACCCGGCCCTCCGGTTCACGAGTCAGGCCCAGGACGATGCGCTGGACGCACTGGCTCTTTGCGGTCTCGGCAACCAGCAGCGAACCCTCGCGGGGCAGCTGCCGGTGCTGGCGCGAAAGCGCTTGATGCTGGCCACGGCGCTCGCCATGCGTCCCCAGATGCTGCTGCTCGACGAGCCGTTCGGCGGCCTCAACCCGGCCGAGCGCGCCCAGATGATCGAACTGATCCGGATCGTGACCAGGACCGGCGTGACGATCCTGATGATCGAGCATGTGATGAAGGCGGTCCAGGCGCTGGCCGACCGCATCCTCGTCATCCATCACGGGCAGCAGATCACGATCGGTCCACCCTCCAAGGTCCTTCGAGACCGGCGGGTGATCGAGGTGTATCTCGGCAACGTGGCACCGATGGGTCCTGAGGGAGTGCCCGCGGATGCTTGAGGTCAAAGGCCTTGTTGCCGGGTACGGAGGAGGCGAGGTGCTGCACGGGATCGACCTCGCGGTCGACGAAGGCGAGGGCGTCGTCGTCCTCGGACCGAACGGCCATGGCAAGACCACCTTGCTTCGTGCCATCACCGGCCTATTGCCGCCGCGCGCGGGACACGTGCTGCTCGACGGCAAGGAGATCACGCGCTGGCGCGCCGACGCGATCGCAGCCGCCGGCCTGGTTCACATCCCGCAGGGCGACCTGCTGTTCCCCGAGATGACCGTGACCGAAAACCTGCTGATGGGCGCCTACCACCGTCCGACGTGGTCGGAGCGCCGCGCGCGGCTGGGCCGGGTATACGAGCTGTTCCCCTGGCTCGAGGAGCGAGGCGGCCAGCTGTCCCGCACGCTGTCAGGCGGCGAAAGGCGGATGCTGGCGCTCGGCCGCGGCCTGATGTCGAAGGCGAGGTTGTTGTTGATCGACGAGCCGTCGCTCGGCCTGGCGCCGTTGACCACCCAGCAGATCTACGCGAGCATCCAGAAGGTCAAGGACGGCGGGATGTCGCTCTTGATCGCGGACGAGAACGCCAACCACGTCGCCGGCCTCGCGGACCGGGTCTACCTGCTCGAAACCGGATCGCTGGTGCGGGAGGGGCCGGCCGGCGAGCTGCTTCGCGACAAGGCGTTGCTGGAGAGCTACCTGGGATGAGCACGCAGCTCGTGCAGGCGGTCTGGGGCGGAATCCTCTTTGGATCCGTGTACGGGCTGATGGCGCTCGGCCTGACCTTGGTCTGGGGCGCCGTGCGCCTTCTGAACCTCGCGCATGGCGCCATCTTCGTGGTCGGTTCCTACATCGCCTACTTCGTGGTCTCGAGGCTGAACCTGCCGATCCTGGTCGCCCTGCCCATCGGCGTGCTGGGGGCGGCCGCGTTCGCCTATCTGATGCACCTCATCTTCATCCGCCCGGTGATCGGCAAGCCAGGCTTCGACAACTCGACCCTGATCGCAACCGTCGGGATCTCGATCGCCGTGTCAGCGGCCGCGATCCTCATCTTCAACCCCGAGTACAAGGTGATCCCACCGGTGATCGGGGGCAACTTCACGGTCAGCAACGTCCAGATCACCAAGCAGGGATTGCTCGTGATCGCCAGCTCACTCGCCCTGTTCGGGCTGGTCTACCTGTTCCTCACCTACACGCGGCTGGGAATGGCGATCCGCGCCGTGTCGCAGCAGCAGGAGGCGGCCAGCCTGATGTCGATCCCGGTCGTGCGCACCTACGGCATGGTCATCGCGATCAGCGGCGCGCTGGCGGGCCTGGCGGGAGTGCTGCTCTCTCCGTTCTTTTTTCTGAACCCCAACTCGGGCTTCAACCCGATGATCCAGGCCCTGATCGTCACCATCTTCGGCGGCCTTGGCAGCGTGCGCGGCGCGCTCGTGGCCGGTTTTGTGCTCGGCATCTTCGAGTCTTTCGTCGAGGTCTACTACGGTGTCGCGTGGGCGCAGCCCGGCGTCTTCCTCCTGATCATCCTGATGCTGATCCTGCGTCCGAACGGCCTGTTCGGGATCGGCGAGGTGAGGCGGCTGTGAGCGCGCAGGTCGCGGCGACCGCGGGCGCGACCAGGCCGCCGCTGGATGTGGCCGCCGCGCCGTGGCGCCGCGTCTCGCCGTACACCGTTGGCGGCACCGCGCTACTGGCGCTGGTGCTGCCTCTGCTGCTGGTCCGCCTCAACATCGGCACCTACCTGATCACCCTGCTGATCCTGTTTTTCGTCCAGGCGGTGGTCGCCCAGTCGTGGAACCTGATCATGGGTTACGGAGGCATCTATTCCTTCGCCCAGGTGGCGCTGTTCGCTGTCGGCGGCTGGACCTCGGGGGTCCTGGTCCACAGCCTGGGCTGGAACCCGTTTTTCGCAATCCTGTTTTCGCCGCTGGTCGCCGTGGTCGCGGCGCTCGGCATCGGCCTTCCCACGCTTCGGCTGCGCGGCGTCTACGTGGTGCTGCTGACGCTGGCGTTCCACGAGCTCGCGAGAGTCTTCACGGTCACCGGACCGCGCTTCATCAGCGGTGGCGGCTACGGCCTCGTCACGGTGCAGACCTTTCAGTTCGGCGACGCGATCGGCGACCAGCGCACGATCTACCTCTACTACGTGGCGGCGCTGATGTTCGCCATCGCCACCTTTGTCATCTGGCGCGTGATCCATTCGCCGCTGGGTGTGGCGATGACCGCCCTTCGCGACTCCGAGACCTATGCCGTCAGCCGTGGCATCAACCAGTTCCGCGTCCGCATCGTGGTGTTCGCGATCAGCGCCTTCTTCACCGGGCTGGCGGGTGGGTACAGCACCCACTACAACGGCGGGATCTCGACCACCATCTTCGACTTCCCCCGCATCATCGACCTGCTGGCGATGATCGTCATCGGCGGCTGGGGCACGTTCGGCGGTCCCATCCTCGGTGCCGGCATCGTCATCGGGCTGGACCAGTACCTGGTCGCACTTGGCGACTATCAGACCCTGATCCTCGGCCTGGCCCTGGCCGGGATCGCGGTCTTCGCACCGCAGGGCCTGTGGCCGCTGATCCGCCGGCTCTACGAGAACTATCTCGCCCCGGAGCCGCTGAAGCCTGCCGTGGAGGTCAGCCCAGCCGCGCCACACGACACGACGGAGGAGCTGTGACCACCGGCCTTGTCTGGCACGAGCTGTACATGTGGCACGACACCGGCACCGGCGCGTGGGTGACGCCGGCGAGCCTGACTGTCCAACCCCTCGGGCACATCGAAAGTGCCGAAGGCAAGCGCCGGATCCGCAACCTGGTCGAGGTCAGCGGGCTCATCGACCACCTGGTCCAGCTGAAACCGCGTCCGGCGACCGAGGACGAGATTCTTCGCCTGCACACAAAGGAGTACGTCGAACGCATCAAGAAGCTGAGCGCGGAGGCGGGCGGCGAGGCGGGCGAGGAGACGCCATTCGGGCGCGGGTCCTACGAGATTGCGCTGCTGGCGGCGGGGGGCTGCATCACCGCGGTGGATTCCGTGCTCGACGGAAAGGTCGACAACGCTTACGCACTGGTCAGACCGCCCGGGCATCACGCCGAGAGGGATCAGGGTCGCGGCTTCTGCATCTTCGGCAACACCGCCCTGGCAGCCATGCATGCGCGACAGGCCAGAGGGCTCTCCCGCGTGGCGATCGTGGACTGGGACGTCCACCACGGCAACGGCACCGAGCATGCCTTTTACTCCGACCCGAGCGTGCTCACCATCTCGATCCACCAGGACAACAACTACCCGCCGGGGTCGGGCGCGATCGCGGACATCGGCGAGGGCGCCGGCCTTGGCTACAACATCAACGTCCCGCTGCCGCCTGGGTCCGGGGTCGGCGCATACGTCGCCACGTTCGAGCGTGTGGTCGCTCCGGCGCTGACGGCATTTCGCCCGGAGCTGATCCTGATCGCGTCCGGCCTGGATGCCAGTGCGATGGATCCGCTGGCCTCGATGATGATGACCAGCGACGGCTATCGGATGCTGACGCGGACGGTGCTCGCCGTCGCCCGTGATGTGTGCGGCGGAAGGCTGGTCGCCTGTCATGAAGGCGGTTACTCGCCGGCCTACGTCCCTTACTGCGGGCTGGCGATCATCGAAGAGCTGGCCGGAAAACGGATGGGTCTCGACGATCCGCTCCTGGGGCTCTTGGCCGCGTTCGGGGGACAGGAGATCCAGCCTCATCAGGAGGCGGTGGTGAAGCAGGCGGCGAAGCTGGCGGCCGGTCTCTCACCCGCCGCGC
>VBHB01000019.1 GCA_005880315.1 Chloroflexota bacterium
ACCGCTGGGAGGATCTCGGTGGCCTGTCGCCGTCGACGCTCGCAGCGTGCATCGCCGCCCTCATCGTGGCCGCCGAATTTGCGCACGAAGCCGGTGAGCATGTGGCTGCAAGCCACCTGAGAACGGTCGCTGACTACTGGAACGATCGCGTGGAAACCTGGTGCTCCACTCCAGCCGGTCAGTACGTAAGACTTGCCGGCGATCCCGACCACCGTCCCACCACCGGCGCCATTGCGCCGGAGTTTCTCGAGCTGGTCCGGTACGGCCTGCGAAAGCCGAAGGACGAACGCATCTTGCGCAGCCTGCAAAGCGTCGACTCCGCGCTCAAGGTCAGCTTGCCCGCGGGGCCTTCGTGGCGCCGGTACATAGGCGACCTCTACGGCGAGCACGACGACGGATCGCCCTGGGACGGCAGCGGACGCGGGCGACCATGGCCGGTCCTCACCGGCGAGCGCGCCAGGCATTTCTTCTCGATGGGCTTACCCGCCGCCGAGATGGTGCGGACGCTCGAAGGCTTCGCCGGTCCCGGCTCGATGCTCCCGGAGCAGGTGTGGGACGGGCCCGACATCCCCAGCCGCGGGCTTTACTTCGGCAAGGCTACGGGCTCGGTGTCGCCACTCGGATGGGCGCATGCGGAGTATCTGGAGCTCCTGGTCACGATTGCTCTCGCCGGTTTCCCCGACATCGTCATGCCGGCCAGGCGCCGATACACCGAAGGCCCGCAGCAAGCGCCTCCTTTCGTCTGGTCGCACAAGCACCAGATCTCGCGGATCACACCCGGGCGCCGGTTGAGGGTGCAGCTGCCGCGCCCGGGCGCAGTCCACTACACATTCGATGATTGGAAGACCTTCAGCGAGGCGGAGGCGATCGACACGACGCTCGGCGTCTGGGTGGCGGAGATTCCATCTCACAAGCTCGCGCCCGGGTCCAAGCTCGCCTGGACCGCGCACTACGTCACCGGTTGGGAGGGCAAGAACTTCGAAATGACCATCGAAGGCGGAGGCGAGTAGAGCTAGGGCTCGTCCGGGGGCTCGAGGTCGTCCAGGCGAAGCTCCTTGCCGGCATCCTCGTCGAACTGGCTGTGGAGCTCCCCGCAATCGGCGCAGCGGTAGTACTCGCCCACGAATCCCTTGTGCCAGACCGCGTAACTGACCACTCCCGGTTCCTCGACCAGGATCTCCTGCTCGAGCCGGTAGATCACCTGCTCCCAGCCGCCTACTTCGATAGCGTCGTCGAGGACGACGAGGCAGTACGGGTGCGGTTCGCCCCAGATTACGGTGATCTCGCCCCGGCGCTCGTCGTCGACGTTCACGATCGACCATGCCTCCGCCTCCCGTCCGCGCGTGCTGCGGACCAGGCGCAGAGCCGCCCAGAAACGCTCGGCCGACTCCCTTTCCGCCTTGTCGTGCTCGGCCTGGGCTTCCTGAAACGCGCTCCACATCCGCAGCAGGTGGTTGCGGAAGCGGTGATAGGTGGGCAGGAGCTTGGGCTGCTGCTTGGTCGAGCCGATGAGCTGCTCGAACGCGTGCTCGAAAGCCGACTCCACACGCTCCTGGCGGTCAGCCACGTCTGGCGCCCAGGCCTCGTCCTCGGACAGCCGCATGCTCTCGTTGAGCACGATCTCGAAGTCGAGCCAGTCGTCCCCGAACTCGGGCACGAAAACGCCGTCTACGAGGTCGGCCAGCCGGTGCTCCTCCAGCAATACCGGCGTGACCTTGCCCCGAGCGTCCGGCCACCCTTTCCAGCCCATGACGTTATGGATCCAGTAGTCGAAGATGGTCACGGCGTACTGGAGGGCGGCGGGAGAGGTCCAGATCCCGGTCGGCCAGGTGCGCTTGCCCGTGCGGACCTTGTTGTACAGGGCGATCACCTGTTCTTCGTCTAGATATTCGGTTTCCACGCGCCCTCCCACTATAGGAATAAGACGCAAGGGACCCTGGGTATAGTGACTTGCAGATGTCTCCCGCCAAAGGATTCACGCCCGATCAAGTCGCCCGCTACGCCCGCCATCTGATCCTGCCCGAGGTCGGCGGCGCCGGCCAGCGCAAGCTGCTGTCCTCCAGCGTCCTGCTCCTGGGCGCCGGCGGTCTGGGCTCGCCTGCAGGCATGTATCTGACCGCGGCCGGCGTGGGCAAGATCGGGGTCGTCGACTTCGATCGCGTCGACGCCTCCAACCTTCAGCGCCAGCTGCTTCACGGAACCGACGATATCGGGCGCTTGAAGGTCGACTCGGCGGCCGAGACCCTTCGCAGCCTCAACCCCGACGTCGAGGTGGTGCCTATCAACGAGCACCTCAACTCGGAGACGGCCATGCGCATCTTCAAGCCGTACGACGTCATCGTCGACGGCACCGACAACTTCCCGACGCGCTACCTCGCCAACGATGCCGCCTACTTCCTGGGCAAGCCCCTGGTGCACGGCAGCATCCTTCGGTTCGAGGGACGCCTGGCCCTGTTCGATGCCGCCAAGGGCACCGGCTGCTACCGCTGCCTCTTCCCCGAACCGCCGCCGCCGGGTGAGGTGCAGAGCTGCGCCGAGGCGGGCGTGTTCGGAGTCCTGCCCGGGATCATCGGCAGCATGATGGCTTTCGAGACGATCAAATACCTGTTGAACATCGGCCGGCCGATGGTCGGTCGGTACCTGCTCTTCGAGGGAGAGGACATGAGCTTCCGCGAGCTCAAGCTACCCCACAGCAAGGCGTGCCCGCTCTGCGGTGACAACCCGACCGTGCATGAGCTCATCGACTACGAAGCCTGGTGTGGCACAGCCGCGATGGAGCCTTCGGAAGCCCGAGCGAGCTAGGCTGTCGCTGGACGACATGATCCAGCTCGACCGGCACGACGAAACCAAGGTTGAAGGCGCACGCGCAATCCTGCGGCGGCTCTCATCCGTGCTCGTCGCTTACTCGGGCGGTGTCGACTCGTCCTTGTTGCTGAGGCTCGCCCTCGATGAGCTTGGCGAGCATGCGGTCGCGGTGCTCGCGAGTTCGCCTGCATATCCCGAATCCGAGCAGGAGGAGGCGCGCGTCTTGGCCAGGCAAATGGGTGCCAGGCTGGTCGAGGTGTCGACCGGCGAGGTCGAGCTCGAGGAGTACCGGCGCAACAATTCCGATCGATGCTTCCACTGCAAAGAAGAGCTCTTCGAGACGCTGGAGCCCATCCGTCGCGACCTCGGGCTGCTGCACATCGCATACGGCGCCACCGCCGATGACGCCGGCGACCACCGCCCGGGCCACGGATCTGCGGTGCGCCGTGGCGTCCGTTTCCCTTTGCTCGAGGCTGGGATGGGGAAGGCCGACATTCGCGCCGCCGCCCGCCGCCTTGGGTTGCCCAACTGGAACAAAGCATCCTTTGCTTGCCTTTCGTCGCGCATCCCCCACGGCACCGAGGTGACTGTCGAGGCACTGCGCCAGATCGAGGCGGCCGAAGCCGCGGTCAAGGCCCTTGGATATAGGCAGGTGCGCGTCCGCCATCACGGCGACGTCGCCCGTATCGAGGTCGAGCCCGACGAGATCGGGCACCTGCTCGAGCATCGCCAGCAGGTCGTTGACGCACTACGTAAGGCGGGTTACAAATTCGTTTCCCTCGACCTCGAGGGCTACACGAGCGGCAGCCTGAACCGCACCTGGAAACCCGTCCCGAAATAGGTGGCTGACCGCCAGGTCGTGCTCAGCCTCGATGAGGGGACGACGGGCGCGACATCTGTCGCCGTCGGCATGAACGGCCTGGTGCGTGGCAAAGGCTACCAAGAGATCACCCAGCACTTCCCGCAGCCGGGCTGGGTCGAGCACGACGCCAACGAGATCTGGTCAGCCGTCCAGGACAGCGCTCGCCAGGCGCTGGCTGCGGCAGGCGCCGGCCCGCGCGACGTCATCGCGATCGGGATCACGAACCAGCGCGAGACTCTGGTGGTGTGGGATCGGCACACGCTCGAGCCCTTGACACGCGCCATCGTGTGGCAGGACCGGCGCACGGCGGCCGAATGCACCCGCCTGCGCGACGCGGGACACGAGGAACGCGTGCGGGAGGTCACCGGGCTGGTCATCGATCCGTACTTCACCGCCACCAAGCTGGCATGGGCCGTAAAGCACGTCCCCGGTGCCAGGGATGCGGCGATGGGGACGGTCGACAGCTGGCTGGTGGCAAAACTCTCAGCCGGCCGCGACCATGTCACCGACGCGTCGAATGCGTCACGAACGCTGCTGTTCGACATCGGCCGAGGCGTGTGGAGCGATGAGATGGCCGAGCTGTTCGGGGTTCCGCTCACCAACCTTCCCGAGGTGCGCGACTCCAGCGGCCCGATTTCAATGAGCGATGCCGAGGCTTTCGGTGGGATCAAAGCGCCGATCACCGGCATCGCGGGTGACCAGCAGGCGGCGCTCTTCGGCCAGGCCTGCACGACTGTCGGTATGGCGAAGAACACATACGGGACGGGCTCGTTCGTGCTGGTGCAGACCGGCGCCGGCCGTGTGTCCTCGCGCTCGGGGATGTTGACCACGGTGGCGTGGCGTCGAGGCGGAACCCTGAGCTACGCGCTCGAAGGGGCCATCTTCATCACCGGCGCCGCGCTCCAGTGGCTGCGGGATGGAATCGGAATCATCGCCAGCGCCGCGGAGGCGGGGCCGATCGCGTCGTCCGTGCACGACGCAGGCGGCGTGTTCATGGTCCCGGCCTTTGCGGGCCTGGGCGCCCCGTACTGGGACCCGTATGCGAGGGGTGCGATCGTTGGACTCACGCGTGGCAGCGGCCGGGCGCAGCTGGTGCGGGCTGCCGTGGAAGCGATGGCGTACCAGACCAAGGACGTGGTGGTGGCCATGGAGGGCGACACCGGCCGGCCGCTCACAGAGCTGCGCGTGGACGGTGGCGCCGCTGTCATGGACGTTCTCTGCCAGTTCCAGGCCGACCTGCTGGGCATCCCGGTCCGGCGGCCGCGCCAGACCGAGACGACCGCCCTGGGAGCGGCCTTCCTGGCCGGCCTCGGCGCCGGCGCGTGGACCGATGCCGACCTCGCCGCCCTGTGGAAGCTCGACCGCGAGTTCGAACCGGCCATCTCTCGAGACCAGGCGGAAAGTCTGCAGGCGGGCTGGCGGCGCGCTGTAGAACGAAGTCGGGCCTGGTCGGGCAGCGATAATCAGTAGCTTGAGCTCGAACGGCAATCACCCCATCAAGGGGCGCCAGCGGATCCTCTACGCCGAGGAGTTATGGCGCTGGCAGCGGTTCTACGCCGGCCTGCTGATCGTGGTCGGTGTGCTCGCGGTGGGCGTGGTGGTGTATTCGCGCCAACCTATCAACAACGGCAACATCATCTGGCTCTTCTACGCGCCGGTGGGCCTTCTCCTCGCGGCCGCTTTCATGGTCTATCGATGGCGCAGCTTCGTCGAACCGCTCGACAGCGGCCTCAAGGTCTCGACGCTCTTCTCGAACATCGTCATCGACTACGAAAGCATCCGCGGCGTCAAGGTCCAGCCGCTGTCAGTCGCCTTCCAGGAGAAGAGGCGGACCAAAGTCGCCCGAATTTACAAGTCCCTGCTCGACAAGCCGGCGCTCTTCGTTCGCATCCGCGGCGACGACGACGAGCTGGCGCTGATCAAGAAGAAGCTCGGCTCGCGCCTCTTCTACGACGACACGATCGCGATGCCGGTGCCCGACGCCGATGCAGCCTCATGGGAGATCACGTCGCGGCTGCCGTACCGGTTGGGCCAGAACCAGGGTGGAGGCCGGCGTCGAAAGCGGCGACGGTGACTGAGGAGCGGGTAGGGGTCCTGGGTCCGTCGGCAGCGGAGTCTATGGAGACTGCTCAGCACGAGCAGTCCGTCTACTTCGACCGTTGGGACGTGCTCGCCATCCTCGGCTTTACCGTGGTGGCCTTCGTCATTCGCTTCTACAGCCCGATCATGCCCGACTTCTTCCTTCACCCGTTCCAGGGCCCGGCGATCACGAACTGTGTGTCGAACACACCCATCAACGCCCCCGGTGACCCGGGCACTCTCTGCGGTCTTGCGTATCCGTTCAATCGTGGATACGCCGACAACAACGGCGTGCTTTCGCCGCCCAACGGACAGGTTTTCGATGAGATCTACTTCCCGGTCGATGCGTATGACGACGTCAAGGGTATGGAGCTGTGTCGTCCGTCGACGACCGACTACATGGACCTCGGGTTCAACACCTTCGGCTGGCGGATCGCCGTCTGCATCTTCGGGACGCTGTGCGTGCCGTTGATGTACCTGCTTGCCCGGAGGCTGTGGCCGAACCGGCTGTTCGCGATCGCCGCGGCGACGCTGGTCTGCTTCGACGGGATGTTCTTCCTGCAATCGCGCATTGGGATGATCGACATCTTTCCGATCTTCTTCATCCTCCTCGCTTACACGCTCTTTCTCGTCCACATCCAGAGCCGCACGCCTGCCGCCTCGCTAGTCACCCTGATCCTCCTGGGCACCACCCTTGGTATCGGCATCGCATCGAAGTGGATCGTGCTCGCCGCGTGGGCGACCATCGTCTTGCTGCTCGTCGCCAGGGTTGTTCGCCGGCACGTCGACGTCCACGTTGGACCCGCGGAAAATCGCATCTGGTCGTGGGGAAGAGGGGACGGCCCGGCCATACCTCGTGGCGTGAACTGGCCCACCTACATCGCGATCGCCGCGATCGCCCTGGTGGCAATCCCACTCGTGATCTACGTCGAGTCGTGGTATCCGTTCTTCGCCCGCGGGCAGTTCCACAACCTGGCCGACCTGATCGACTACCAGGTGCAGTCATTTCGCTATCACGCGACCCTGAACGCAACCCATCCGTACGGCTCGCCATGGTGGTCGTGGCCCTTCTTGTCGAGGCCGGTCCTCTACTACGCGGAATACACCAACCTCGGCATAGACCACTGGAGTGGAGAGCCACTCATCGCGCGGATCGAGAACCTTGGCAATCCCTGGATCTGGTGGACGAGCCTCCCGTGCGTGGTCTCGCTGCCGTATTTCATCATCAGGCATCGCAGCTTCCCCGCCACCCTGATCCTGCTCGGGTTCATCACCCAGTACCTGCCCTGGTCGCACATCAGCAGGGTTCTGTTCATGTACCACATGTTCGGCGGCCTCATCTTCATGGTCCTGGCCCTCGCGTTCGTCCTCGCCCATGTCGCCACAAATTTCCGACCCATCGGACGCCGAGTCCTGGTCGCGCACCTTGGCATCACCGTCGCCGCCTTCTTCTACTTCTATCCGTTGTGGACCGCGCTGCCGATCTCGGTCTCCGCCAACGACCCCGGCCCGAACACGCCGATCTGGGGACCCAAGATGTGGCTGGTCAACTGCAAGAACCTGCCGCCTTCGCAACCGCAGCTCTGGTGCTGGAGCTGAGTTAGTGTCCCGCTTCCGAAGTTCCTTGGATCTTCGCGGCCTAGACGGGCGGGCGCCGACTCACCCCGCGGAATCTGGCGATTCCGCGGGGACCCCGAGATGGGCGCTGAAGCCGGCGTCAAGGGGCCCGTCGCCGCGTCGTCACGCATCTAGCGATGCGCTCCTCCTTGCGCCACCCTTTCCTTGGCTCCGCCCGCCGATGCCGCGAAATATCCGGCGGACCTCGGAAGCGAAACACTAACGGTGGAGGGCGCAGCCCAACCGGTGGCGGTGGCAGCCGCCGGTCCGACCGGCCGCCTGATCGTCGGCGGCGTCGGGCTGGTCGTCCTCATCATCGTCGGCCTACTAATCGGCGCGCCGGCGATCCTGCTGGTGGGGTGTGTCGTCGCCGGCTTCGGCATGACATATTTGAGCGGGATCGCCCTCAACCTCGAAGAACGGATCGCATTCGGAGCCGTGCTGGGCGCGATGGCGGTGTCGACCGCGACCTTCGTGCTATCGATGGTCGTGCGCGATGTGACGTTGGGCACCGTCATCGCCGGGCTCGCCATCGCCGTCGGCGCCGGAACGGGCTGCGCGTTCGCCAGGCGTGATCTGCTGGCCCGCGACGCAGCCGATGCCGCGGCTCGCTGGGCGGCACCGGTGCGCACAGCGGGACATCCGTGGCCAGTCGCCGCCGTCTTTCTCGTCTGCACGGTCTGGACCCTGCACTTCCTGCAGCAGGCGTATGTCTACAAGCCGGAGGGCCTGTGGGCCGGTTACGTCAACATCTGGGGCGACTGGGCCGCGCATCTGACGTTTGCGGGCTCATTCGCATACGGCCACAACTTCCCACCCCAGTACCCGATCGATCCAGGGAACCACCTCGGCTACCCGTTCATGGTCGACTTCCTCGCCGCCAACCTGGTCCCGCTGGGCAGCTCGCTGACGTCCGCGTTGGTGCTCACTTCGGGGCTCTTGGGCCTCGCGTTCCCGGTCGTGATGTATCTCGCCGCGGCGCGATTCGCCGGCGGCCGTGCCGCGGCGGCCATCGCCGTTTTCGTCTTCTTGCTGAGCGGCGGTCTCGGGTTCTATTACCTCTACGGCGACATCGCCCACAGCGGCAT
>VBHB01000174.1 GCA_005880315.1 Chloroflexota bacterium
CTCGGCGGCGACGTATGGGTTGGCGAACCGCGCCGTGTACTCGGCGACGAGCTCCTTGCGCCGTGCGGCAGGATCGGGCGCGGCGGCGAGGTCGCGCTTGTAGATGATGTTCACCGCGGCGTCCGGTCCCATGACTGCAATTTCCGCCGTAGGCCACGCGAGGTTCAGGTCCGCGCCCATCTGCTTCGGCGACATCACCGTATATGCGCCGCCGTAGTTCTTGCGGGTGATCACGGCCAGCTTGGGCACCGTGGCCTCGGCGTATGCGTAAAGGAGCTTGGCGCCGTGCCTGATGATCCCGCCGTGCTCCTGGCCGCGGCCGGGAAGGTAGCCGGGGACATCGACGAAGGAGACGATCGCAATGCCAAACGCGTCGCAGAAGCGGATGAACCGTGCGGCCTTCACGGATGCGTTGATGTCGATGGCGCCGGCCAGCACTTTGGGCTGGTTGCCGACGATGCCGACTACATGACCGCCCATGCGGCCGAAGCCCACGACGATGTTCGGGGCGAAGAACGGCTGCACCTCGAAGAACTCTCGGTCGTCGAGGACGCGGGCGACCACCTCGCGCATGTCGTAAGGCTTGTTGGGCGCCTCCGGCACGATCGACTGCAGCTCGCGGTCGGCGCGCTCGGGGTCGTCGGTTGTCGGCACGAAAGGCGGCCTCTCGCCGTTGCTGGAAGGCAGATATGACAACAGGCGACGCACGCCCGCCGCGCATTCCTCCTCGGACTTGGGCAGGAAGTGCGCGACGCCGGACGTGACGTTGTGCACGTCGCCGCCGCCGAGCTCTTCGAAGTTGACGTGCTCGCCGGTCACCACGCGGATCACCTCGGGACCCGTGATGAACATGTAGCCCTGGCCGGCGACGATGAAGATGAAGTCAGTGATCGCGGGCGAGTAGACCGCGCCACCGGTGCACGGGCCGGCGATGATGCTGATCTGCGGGATCACCCCGGATGAGCGCACGTTGCGGTAGAAGATGTCGGCGTAGCCGGCGAGGGCCACGACGCCTTCCTGGATGCGAGCACCGCCGGAATCGTTGATTCCGATGATGGGGACGCGGTTGCGAAGCGCAAGCTCTTGCACCTTGACGATCTTTTCAGCCGTCACCTCGCCGAGCGATCCACCGAACACGGTCGCGTCATAGGCGTAGACCGCGACCGGGCGCCGATCGACCTCGCCGAAGCCCGCGACGACTCCGTCGCCGGCGATCTTGCGCTCCTCCATCCCGAAACCCTGGGCGCGGTGGGTAGCGAAGAGGTCGAGCTCGACAAAACTGCCCGCATCGAGGAGCATCTCGACGCGTTCGCGGGCGGTTGACAGGCCTTTGGCTCGCCGCTTGTTGGCGGCTTCGTTTTCAGAATGAAGCGCCTGGTACCTGCGTTTGCGGTACTGGTTGATCTTCTGCTCTGAAACCGAGGCCGGAGCGCGCTCGGGAGCGGCGACGCCTTCCACCGTCGGGGTCGTGCGCCGAACGGGCGACATGCTCTTTGGTTTGGGGGCGGCCATACCGCATATCGTAGGCGCCGTGCCCGAATACGGCCCTCCGCTCGATCTCGACCGCGCGATGACGCTGCGTCAATTACGAACCTTCAAGGCGGTCGCCGACCTGGGCAGCTTCAGTCTCGCGGCGCAGCAGCTGCGCCTGAGTCAGCCTTCGGTTTCATACCAGGTCAAAGAGCTCGAGGAGGCGCTCGGCCTGCCGCTTCTCGACCGCCTGAGTAAGCGCATCCAGCTCACCGAAGCCGGCTCGATCCTTTATGGATATGCGCGGCGCACGCTCGATGTGCTGGACGAGGCCGCGCTGGCGCTCGAGGAGATGCGTGGCATCAAGCGCGGCAACCTTCGCGTGGGCGCGAGCACGACTGTGGGCATCTATCTGTTGCCGGCAGCGCTGGGCGCATTCAAGAAGCTCCATCCCGGCCTGGTCATCTCGCTGGAAATCGGGACGCGTGCAAGCGTGCAGGAGAAGGTGCTCCGAAACGAGCTCGACCTTGCGGTCGTCGGTCCCGCGCTAAAGGACTCGGACCTCGCGATCATTCCTTTCCTCAGCGACGAGCTGGTCGTCGTCGCACCGGCCGGACATCGGCTGGCAAAGAAGCGTGGCCTCAGCCTCAAAGACCTCGCCGCCGAGCCTTTCGTGATGCGTGAGCCTGCATCGGGCAGCCGCTGGTCCCTGGAGAAGGCGGCGCGAAAGGCCGGCGCCAAGCTGCAGGTGGCCATGGAGCTCGGCTCCAACGGCGCCATCAAGCACGCCGTCGAATCGGGCCTTGGTCTGGCGGTGCTCTCGCGCTACGCGTGCTTGCTCGAGCTCTCCAGCGGCCGCCTGGTGGAGCTCGATGTGCGCGGGTTTCCAATCCGCCGCGACTGGCACATCGTTCATTTGCGCCGCCGCAAGCTGCCGTCTTCCGTGCAGGCTTTCATCACCTTCCTGAAAGATCCTGTCTGGTTGGCGCGCGACGGCAGGCGCGGCCGCGCGCTGCCCCCCACGGATTGAGGCTGAAGCGCCTGCGCGGGGTCGCAGCCGACCTCTTCACCCGGCCGGTCTTCTACTGGGCCCTGGCCGCCGTGTTCTGGATCCGCGTGGTTGTGCTGACTGCGCTCACGCCCCGGCGCCCGGACGCCGAAGGGATGTTGGCGGGTGGGTTTGCCTATTTAACCTCTCCGGCCCACATGTACGACGCGGCCGCCTCGTACCTGGCGCGCACCCACGTCATCGCTCCTCCCGGAAGCCTCGATGCGTTTGTGAGCCCGCCACCGGTCGCGCTGATGGCCCTCCCAGTCGCGCTGCTGCCTCGTGAGATCGCGGTGCAGGTCTGGACCGCAATCGACGGAGGCGCAATCCTCGCCAGCCTCCTGATCCTCTACGTCGTGCTCGCCCCGCGACATCGGCTCGCGGCGCCGATCTTCTGGCTCGTGGCCGCATATTTTCCGCCGCTGTTCGCCGACGTCGAAGCGGGTCAGCGCGGCGGGATATTGATGCTGGGCGCGGCGGCTTCGATCTGGCTCGAAGCCCGCCGGCCTTCACTCGCCGGTGCTGTGGCCGGACTGGTCGGGTCGCTGAAGTACTTCCCGGCCGCGATGATCATCGGCCCGCGGCCCGATCATCGAATCCGCTACGCATTGAGCTTGGGCGGGGTCATGGTCGCCGTCACGGTGGTGAGCTTCATCCCTCTCGGGCTCGGTGGCGCAATTCATTACTACCAGCAGGTCCTCATCCCGTCGCTCGCCTCGCACAACTCCGACTGCGCGTACGACTCCGTGCGCACGCTGTTCACGAGGACCATCGGCGGCGAGACATACCTGCAGCCGTCCGGCAACAGCTACGTGGCGGTGACCTCGCCCATTCACCTGCCGGGGTTGGCTCTCGCGCTCTCGTATCTCAGCGCCATTCTCTTCGCCGCCGGAGCGGTCTGGGCCGCATGGCGCAGCGGCTGGAATCCGCCTTACGGCATGGCGCTCGGCTTTGCGCTCGGCGCGCTCATACCCAACGAGGTGTGGCCTTACCAATGGCTCCCCCTGCTCCCGCTGGCGCTTCTGCTCACCGTTCGCGCAATCGAACGGCGCCGGGCGTTGACGCTGACGCTGCTGGCGGTCTTCCTGTTCGGTTTCGTAAGGCAGCCGTGCGAATTGTTCTTTCCCAACTTGTGGACGCTGGCCGCCATCGCCGTGTTCGTTTTGGGCCTGTGGGAGAATCAGATTTTCCGCTCACCTTCGCGGGGGGTTTGATCATCGGGAGGATCGCGAATGCCGCTCAACGCTGACGTCAGCTTCACATGGGTCGGGCACGGCACCTGGAAGGTTCGGAGCGCCAGGCGCAAGGAGATCCTCATCGACCCGTGGGTCATGAACAATCCCGTGGCTCCCGAGAAGCTCAAGACGGTTGAGCGCTGCGACTTGATGCTCATCACCCACGGCCACTTCGACCACGTCCATGACGCGCTCGAGATTGCCCAAGCCACGTCTCCGAAGATCGTGACCATCCACGAGATCGGTGCGTGGCTGACCTCAAAGGGAGTCAGTGCGGCGAGCATCACCGCGGGCAACCAGGGCGGCACCATAGACGTCGACGGCGTGAAGGTCACGCTGGTGCATGCCGAGCACTCCTGTGGCATCTCCGACGGCAGCCAGATCATCTATGGCGGCACCGCATGCGGTCTGGTGATCGAGTTCGAGAACGGATTCACCATCTACTTCGCGGGTGACACGGATGTGTTCGGCGACATGGCTTTGATCGCCGAGCTGAGCAAGTTCGACGTCGCCTTCCTGCCCATCGGGGGCTTCTACACCATGGGTCCCGAACGAGCCGCCAAGGCCGTCTCGCTGCTGGGCGTGAAGACAGTGGTGCCGATGCACTTCGGCACCTTCCCAATCCTCGCCGGCAAACCGTCCGAGCTCCAGGATTTGGTCGGATCCGGGGTCGAGGTCTTCGACATCAAACCGGGCGACACCATCTAGAGGGCGCTGCTCGCTCGGACTCCTGCTAGCGTGGTCGAGGTGAAGTTCCGGTACTCCCGGTGGGACGGCACGCAGCGTCTCGACGACCTCGACGCCGGTGACGTCCTCGATGCCCTGTCCGACGACCTCATGAACTATGGCGACCTCAACGCCGCGCTCCAGCGCCTGCTGCGCTGGGGCGCGCCGAACATGCCCGGGCTGGAGCAGCTCTTGAAGCAGCTTCGCGAGGCGCGTGAGCGTGAGCTGGGCCGCTACAACCTCGACTCCACCGTCGAGCAGCTGCGCCAGGAGGTGCAGGACGTCATCGACACCGAGCGGGCCGGCATCGAGCGGCGCGTCAACGAGGCGGCCACGCCCGAAGCCAAGAAGCTGATGGAGCGGATCGCCAGGCAGCGGCGCGATCAGCTCGACCGCCTTCCGGACGACCTTGGGGGCCGCGTCAAGTCACTGCGCGATTACGAGTTCGTCGACGATGCCGCGCGCCAGAAGTTCGAAGAGCTGATGCAGCAGCTTCAAAAGCAGATGGTCGACCAGATGTTCCAGGGCTTGAAGGGCTCGATCCAATCGATGCAGGGCCAGGACCTCTCACGCGTGCGCGACATGGTCCGCGAGCTGAACAAGATGCTCGAAGACCGCATGGAGGGCAGGACGCCGGACTTCAACGGCTTCATGGAGCGCTACGGCGACATGTTCCCGCCCGGCATCAACAGCCTCGACGAATTGCTCGAGCATCTGCAGCGCCAGATGGCCCAGATGCAGTCGCTGCTGCAGAGCCTCAGCCCGGAAGCTCGAGAGGAGCTGCGCCAGATGATGGACGCGTTGCTGCAAGACGACTCGCTGCGGCTCGAGCTCGCGCGCCTGTCGGGGTTCATGCAGGCGATGATGCCGCCGTCGGAGATGGCTGAGCGTTATCCATTCTTCGGTGAAGACCCTCTCTCGATGGGCGAGGCGATGGGTCTGATGGAACGGCTGCAGCAGATGGATCGCCTCGAGTCCCAGCTCGAGCGCGGAAGCTTTCGGCCCGACGACGTCGACCGCTCGCTGGCGCAGGAGCTGCTCGGCAACGAGGCGAGACAGGCTCTCGACCAGCTGCGCAAGCTCACCGAGATACTCGAGAAGGCGGGCTACGTCGAGCGCAAGGGCCGGCGGATGGAGCTGACGCCGCGTGGCATGCGCCGCATCGGCCAGTCCGCGCTGCGCGACATCTTCGACCAGCTCAAGAAGACACGCATGGGGCAGCACCAGCTGTTTCGCGGAGGCATCGGCAACGACTCGTCGGAAGAGCTGAAGGACTACGAGTACGGCGACCCGTTCCTCCTCGACCTCAAGGAGACGCTCTTCAACTCCCTGGTCCGCGAAGGGCCGAAGCTGCCCGTGCGTCTCGACGCCAAAGACTTCGTCGTTCACCGCACCGAGCACGTGACGCAGGCTTCCACCGTGCTCATGATCGACATGAGCCGTTCGATGTTCCTGCGCGGCTGCTTCCTCGCGGCCAAGAAGGTGGCCATTGCCCTGGACTCGCTGATCCGCAGCCAGTACCCGCGCGATTCCCTCTATGTGGTCGGCTTTTCCAACTATGCCGTCGAGCTCAAGCCGCAAACGCTCCCGCAGCTCGCGCTCAACGACTACGTGTACGGCACCAACATGCAGCACGGCTTTCAGCTCGCGCGCTCGCTGCTGGCCAAGCATCGGGGCAATCGCCAGATCATCATGATCACCGACGGCGAGCCGACCGCCCACATCGACGAGGACAACGGACGGCCGTATTTCGCCTATCCGCCATCGTTCAAAACGATCCAGCAGACGCTGCGCGAGGTCCGGCGCTGCACCCGCGACCGCATCGTTATCAACACCTTCATGCTCGAGCGCGGTCCCTACCTGACCGAGTTCATCAACCAGATGACTCGGATCAACAAGGGTCGGGCGTTCTTCGTCTCGCCGGACCGGCTGGGAGAGTACATCCTGGTCGACTACGTCAGCGGCAAGCAGCGCCGCCGGGCCAGCAGCCGGCGATCGTCAAGAATCGCCTAGAAATCGTCCATTTGGTCTAGGCGTTCGGCCGGGCCCGGTGCTTATCCTTAGCCTGTGCCCGCCAGGCAGACGACCGCATGAAAGCCGCCCCCAGCCGACCAGGGCTGGGAGGGGCTCCCGGCGATTCTCCTGACCGCCGCAACCTGAGCCCCGCCGCCCTCTACGAGCACGCTGTCAAGCGGGAGGAGGCGGTGATCGTGTCCACGGGAGCGCTCACAGCCGAGACCGGCAAGCACACCGGGCGCTCGCCCAAGGACAAGTTCTTCGTCAAAGAGCCGACCAGCCGCGACGCCATCTGGTGGCACCCGGGCAACCAGCCGATCTCCACCGCCAGCTTCGACCGGCTTCTAGCTCGCATGCAGGAGTTCGCGCGCGACAACGACGTCTACACCAAGGACGTGTTCGCATGCGCCGATCCTCGTCACCGGCTCCGCGTACGAGTGATCTCCGAATTCGCCTGGCACAGCCTCTTTGCGCACAACCTGTTCATCCGCCCGAGCGCCGCCGAGCTGCGCGAGTTCGCACCCGATTTCACAGTCATGGCCCTGCCCTCGGTCAAAGCCGACCCCCAGCAGGACGGGACCCACAGCGAGACCTTCATCCTCGTCCACCTCGGACGCCGCATCGTTCTAATCGGCGGCACCGAATACGCGGGCGAGATCAAGAAGTCGATCTTCACGGCGCTCAACTACCTGCTGCCGGCCAAGGGCGTTTTTCCGATGCACTGCTCAGCCAACGTCGACGAGGATGGCGGCGACGAGGCGCTCTTCTTCGGCTTGAGCGGCACGGGCAAGACCACGTTGTCTGCGGATCCCAAGCGTCGCCTGATCGGCGACGACGAGCACGGCTGGAGCGACTCCGGCGTCTTCAATTTCGAGGGCGGCTGCTACGCGAAGACAATCCGCATCCACAAGGAGTCCGAGCCCGAGATCTACGCCGCGGTCGAGAGCTTCGGCACGATCCTCGAGAACGTGGTTTACGACCCGCGCACGCGCGTGCCGGATTACGACTCAGACGAGATGACTGAGAACACGCGCGCCGCATATCCAGTCGACCTGATTCCCAATGCGGTGCTGTCTGGCATGGGCGGCCACCCCCGCAACGTCATCTTCCTGTCCGCCGACGCGTACGGCGTGCTGCCGCCAGTGGCTCGCCTCGACGACGAGCAGATCCGCTTTTACTTCCTGTCCGGCTACACCGCCAAGGTCGCGGGCACCGAGCGCGGCGTGACCGAGCCGGAGCCGATCTTCAGCACCTGTTTCGCGGCGCCGTTCCTGGTGCTGCCGCCGGAGACGTACGCCGACATGCTCATCGATCGCGTCAACCGCCACCACGCCCATGTGTGGATGCTGAACACCGGGTGGGTCGGCGGGCCGTACGGGGTTGGGAAGCGGATGTCGATCGCGCATACGCGGGCGATCGTGAGCGCGGTGGTCGAGAACCGGCTACGCGAGGTCCCCACGCACGTTGATCCGATCTTCGGCCTGCAGATTCCCGATCGAGTACCTGCCGTGCCGGCCGAGGTGCTCGACCCGCGTGGCAGCTGGGCCGACCCCGAGGCCTACGACCGCCAGGCCCTCAAGCTCCGAAAACTGTTCGAGGAGAACATTCACGCGATCGGCAAGAACGCTGCCACCGCCGGATAGTTGAAGGTTGCCATCGTCGGGAGCAGGCGCTTTCCCGATCCGCAGCGTGTATCGGACTACGTGAACTCGCTGCCGCCGCGCGCCTCGATCATCACCGGCAGCGCGAGCGGGGTCGATGCCGCCGCGACCAAAGCCGCACGCGCCAAAGGCATCCCGGTCCAGGTCGTGCCGGCGTCGTTTGACGAGCTCGCGGACGCCAGCAAGTCAGCGGCGCGCAACCAGCGACTGGTTGACGCATGCGACATCCTGGTCGCGTTCTGGGATGGCTCTTCGAAGGGCACGCGCGCCACCGTCGACCGCGCGCTCGACTCCGCCAAGGAAGTACACGTTTTCCTCGCTGACTAAGATGTGGTGATGGCGGTGGCCATCGCCGTGCGGACCAGGCTCTTCGCCCGCCTCCGCGAGCTGGCGGGAACCGATACCGAAAGCGTCGAGGTGCGCCCCGGATCGACCGTGGCCGACGTTTATGAGGCGCTGCGGAATCGCCACCCGAGCCTCGACCTCGATCGCCAATCGGTGCGGGCCGCCGTCAACCAGGAATTCGCTGACTGGGATGCCCCGGTCGCCAACGGGGACGAAGTGGCATTCATCCCTCCCGTGAGTGGCGGGTCGCATGCGGTCGGCGTCCTCTTCGAGCTCACTACCGAACCCCTCGATGCCCGCCGGATCGAGACCGCCGTGAGCCACAAGGGCGCGGGTGCCATCTGCACCTTCACCGGCATCGTCCGCGACAGCTCGCGCGGCCGGTCGGTCACACACCTCGAGTACGAGGCCTACGCGGAGATGGCCAGGACCGAGATGCGGAAGATCGCCGATGAGATCGCCGAGCATTGGCCCGAGGCGCGCGTCGCCATGGCCCACCGCACCGGGAGATTGGAGATCGGCGAGGCTTCTGTGGTCGTCTCGGTGTCATGTCCACACCGCGCGGAAGCGGTCGATGCGTGCAGGTGGGGGATAGACCGCCTCAAGGAGTCGGTCCCGATCTGGAAGAAGGAGCATGCCGCGGACGGCACCTACTGGATCGAGGGCAACGAAGCCCGGGTTTAATGCGCCGGCTTTAGTCCTTCACCCGAGCAACCGACACACCGTCGCGGATCGGCACCACCACGCTTTCGAGGCGCGAGTCCCTGGCAACCAGCTGGTTGTAGAACGCGACGTTGCGCGCCTGCTGGCCCTTCGGCTTCACCACCTCGCCCTGGCGCAGAGCGTTGTCCGCGATCAGGAGCCCACCGCCGTCCAGGCGCTCCATGCACAGGTCGAACACCTTGCGCGTGATGTCCTCCGACGGAAACGAGTTGAGCAGGTCTATGAAGCAGAAGTCGAAGCGGGCGTTCAGCTTCTCGAGCCCGGTGACAGCGTCCTGCTCCAGCACCAGCGCTTGCTTCGCGAGGCCAGCGGCCGCGAAGTTTGAACGAGCCCTGAGCGCGCGTTCGTGGTTCGTCTCGAATGTCGTCAGGGTGCCGCCTGACGTCGCCCGCAGCAACCAGATGCCGCTGTACCCGGTGGCCGTGCCGAGTTCGAGCAGCCGCTTCGAATTGGCGATGCGCACCAGCAGGCTCAGGAATGCGCCCTCGTGGGCGTCGACGATCGGAATGCTCTCGCGGTGGGCTTCTTCTTCCATGCGCGCGAGCACGGCGTCCCGCGGTGGGATGAGGCCTTCGAGATATTCCTGCAGCTCGTCGCTGACCTGCACGGTGTTCATGTGGTGACACTCTGCGGAGCGAGTACTTCGAGCACGCGATCGATCTCCTCTTCAGTGTTATAGAAGTGCGGCGAGAGCCGCACGAAGTCTTGGTGTATGCGAGCGACGACGTGCGCCACTTCGAGGTCTCGCAGCACCTCCTGCGGCCGCGCGCCCCGCTTACGAAATGAAACTATGCCGGACGACTCGGCAGGAGCCCTCGGCCAGGGTTCGACCAGCTCGTAACCGCGTCGGTCAAGGCCCTCGGCAAGCCTGGCCGAAAGGCTGAGAACGCGGGCTTCAATGGCGTCGGGACCGACCTCCAGCAGCAGCCCCAACGCGGCGCCGAACGCGGCGGTGTCCAGGAGGGAGACCACCGATTCTTCGAAGCGCCGCGCGGTCGGCGACAGCGTCAGGTCGTACTCGAAGTAGCGGTCGTAGCCGACCACCGAGCACACACCGACGATCGGCGGCTGCAGCCGCTCGATCAACTCGGGCATGCAGAAGCAAAAGCCGATTCCCGGCGGCCCCATCAGCCATTTGCCCGCGCCGGCCGCGCAGAAGTCGATCGGCAGACGGCCCACGTCCAGGCGCAGCGCGCCCGCGCTCTGCATCACATCGACCGCGAACAAGATGCCGCGCCTCCGGCATTCGGCGCCGATGGTCTCGATATCGAGGCGAAATCCGTTCCAGAACTCGACGTGGGACAGAGCGACCACCCGGGTCCTCGCGTCCACGACCGAGAACACCTGCTCAGGGGAGATGCGGCCTTCTTGTGGATGCACCTGGCGAAGGTCAACTCCTCTGGCAGCCTGCGCCATCCACGGATAGACATTGGCCGGGTATTCGCCATGAGCCCCCACCACGTTGTCGCCTGGCTTCCAGTCCAGCCCTTGGGCCAGCAGGGAGATCCCGTGCGCGGTGCTGCGCGTGAGGGCGATCGAGTCCGACGGTACGTTGATGAGATGCGCGACCAGGCCGCGAACGCGATCGGCCTCCTCCCGCGCCCAGCCGCCCGGGTACGGGAGATTCACCGACGCCCCGACGACCTGCTCGACTGCGGCCGCCACCCGCAGCGACATCGGCGACACGCCGGCGTGGTTCATGTGGATGTAGCCCGCGGTCAGCGGGATCAAGCTGCGCGCCTCGAGCGAATCCATCGCCCTTATCGTCGCTCCAAAAAGGCCGCAACCATCGGCTGAAGAGTGGTGATGTAGGCGTCCATGCGCTCGACGGCGCCTGCCATGACGAACTCGTCCAGCTGAGGCGCGAGCAGTGTCTCGTACAGCCGTTTCCAACCGCGATCCCACGGCTCGAGCTCCGCGTGTGGCAGCCTTGCCTTGACCTCGACCATGCGCTCGCGGAAGTAGTCGAACGCGCGCTGGTTGGCGTCCGCGGAACCCTCGAAATGCAGCCCGATCTCCAGGCGCCCGTCGCCGGTGTGGTGCCAGGCTTCGAAGTGAAGCTCGGAGTGGCCGTAATGGAGCTTGAGCAGGCGGCTGTGGCCCCGGCTGGTCTCGAAAGTCTTCAGCTCCTGGGGGAGCCTCGACTTCACGCCCTTGCGCAGCCCGGAGAAGAAGTCCGTCGGAGCCATGGGGGCCGCGCGTGCCAACCGCTCGAATATAAAGCTCGTACAGTTTCGGCAGTGGCATATATCCCTACGGTCACCGAGAACGAGGGCGGCAACCGCGAGCGATCGTTCGACATCTACTCCCGCCTGCTCAAGGACCGCATCATCCTGATCGGCCGGCCCATCGACGACGTGGTTGCCAACCTGGTCGTGGCCCAGCTCATCTACCTGGCCGCCGACGACCCGGAGAAGGAGATCCAGATCTACGTCAACTCTCCCGGCGGCGCTGTCAGCGCCGGCTTCGCCATCTACGACACCATGCAGTACGTGCAGGCGCCGATCTCGACGGTCTGCATCGGCCGCGCCGCCAGCTTCGGCACGGTGGTCCTCATGGCCGGCGCTAAGGGGCGCCGCTTCTCACTGCCCAGCGCGACCATCCACATGCACCAGCCGCTGATCGGTGGCAAGGGCCTTCAGGGCCAGGCCAGCGACCTCGACATCCACGCGCGCGAGATCGTCCGCATCAGAACAGTCCTCAACGAGCTCATCGCCAAGCACACCGGTCAGCCCCTGGAGCGAGTCGAGCGCGACACCGACCGCGACTTCTTCCTCAACCCCGAGGAGGCGGTCGAGTACGGCCTGATCGACGGGCTCATCCAGCAGACGCCGGTGCCCGTGCTGGCAGCCACCCGCTGATTCGCCAGCACAGGTAACCGATCAGCAGCACCCCCACGACGGACGGCCATGGCACGGGCGCGAAGGCGGCGATTGCGGCGCCGGCCGAAAGCAACAGCCAGTCGTGCCATCGAGCCGAGCCCCAGATCGCGAGCGCCAGGCCCACGAGGACGAGGTCAGCGGGCAGCGCATGAGGAGCGGCGAGGACGCCACCTGCGATCAGGATCGCCGCCTGTCCCCTGAACCCACTTCGGCATCGGCGCGCCACGATCGCCACCCCGGCAACAGTGACCAGTGTCAGCCCGGCGACCGCGATCAGCTGCCACGCTGACGGCAGCAGCGTGCCCAGGTGAGGAAGGTCGACCTCGCGGCTACCTGGTGTGATCGTGGTACCTGTCGGCGCCAGCCAGTCGAAAACCCACCGCGGATTCAAGACCGCCACCGAGGCCCAAAGCACCGCTCCGGCCGTCGCCCAGCCCGCGAGTGCGCGCCACCGGCGCGCCAGCACGAGCGCAAGGCCCAATGGCAGCACCAGCTGCGGTTTCATGAGCGTCAGGCCGAGCGCCAGCCCGGCAACGTAATGCCTATTCCGCAGGGCTAGCGCGGCGCCTATGCCCAGCACCACGAACCCGTCGAGCTGTGCGTTCAGCAGCATCAGCGCCGTCGGTAAAGAGGCGAAAGCCGGGAGCACCACGGTGGGCGGGCGCGGCCGCGTCGCCAGGTAGTAGCCGAGTGCCAGGCAGGTGAGGCCGAACAGGATCCAGACCCGGCCGCCGAGGTCGGTGCCCAGAAGGTCGAACGGAACCGCGATCACGGCGACCCACGCCGGCGCGAGAAACGGAAGGATGCCGTTGATGCCCAAAGTCACCAGCGTCTTGCCCCCGGTGACCTCGAACTCGACACGCTTCTGTTGCTCGAGGTCGTACAGATGGCTCGGGTTCTCGACGACGAGGCGCGCACCGGTCGCGAATGCGGGCCAGTCCGAGTTGATGATGTCGTTCGGCCCTTCGGTGATCGGATAGATCACAAATGCGACGGCAACGCCCAGCAAACCAACCGAGGCGCGCCACCGCCACCGCGAGGGTTTCACGCCGCTCGTTCGATCTTCAAGGCGCGGGATATGGGTGAAATCAAGCCGCCCTGGACCAGCAGTGACAGCAGTACGACGCCATAGGCTACGACCGAGACACGGCTGTCGATTCCCGCGATGCCGGCCACTGACAACGCCAGGGCAACCGACAGCGCGCCGCGCAGCCCCGCCCAGAACGTCAGATGACGCCACGCCCACGGTATCTGGGGTGGCCTCCACGCCGAGGCCACGAGCAAGCCGTAAACGGGAACCGCGCGAGTGAGCAGCATGATCACAAAAGTCCCGATCACCAGTCCGGCTACCGGCACCAGCTTCCAGGCGGGCAAGGCGGCGCCGACGAGGATGAACAGGATCGCGTTGAGGACGAACGCGAGCAGGTTCCAGAAGCCGAGGAGCTGGGTGCCGTGGAGTTTGCCGGCCGACGATCCGTAGCGCGCGATGACTACGCCCGCGGCGACCACTGCCACGATGCCCGACGCGTGGATGAGATCGGCGGCCAGATAGCTTCCGTACGCGATCACCAGCGTGGCGAGGATCTCGAGCGGCGCCTCTTCGGCGACGCGTACGAGCGCCACTCCCAGGAAGCCGACCACGATGCCAACGGCGGCGCCGCCGATCGTGATCGCGAAAAAGCGCACGGTCGCATCTCCGAAAGATGGATGGCCGGCCACGATCGTCGCGAGCACGGCGCTGAAAACAGCAACGCCGGTGCCGTCGTTGAACAGGCTCTCCCCCTCGAGGATCGCGGCGAGACCTGCGGGCGCCTTGACCTGGCGCAAGAGCGTGACGACCGCGATGGGGTCGGTTGCCGCCAGGATCGAGCCCAGGAGGAATCCACTCGGCCAGCTGAACCCAAGCACGACATGCGTCAGAGTCCCGACCAGCAGAACGGTCAACACGACGCCGGCGGTCGCCAGCAGGCTCACCGGCAGCAGCCGCCTGCGCAGCTCGGGTAGGTCCAGGGTCAGCGCGGCCTCGAAGACGAGTCCCGGCACGAACGCAAGCAGGATGACGTCGGCGCCGACGTGGGGCAGCTGTTCGCCTGGGAGCAGTCCCACGACCACGCCCGCGCCCGCGAGCACCACCGGGTAAGGGAGCGCGCGGGCGCGCCGGGAAACGAGCCCGAGGATCGTGGCAAGCGTGCCGACGAGGATGAGCAGAAGGAGGAATCGCTGTTGGGGCGACATCAGGTGATCAGATCTCGAGGACCATGCCGTCGCGTGCCGCTTTGACCTCGGTTCCGAGTTTCTGCGTCAGGTCGGCGGCCAGCTCCCACGGATGCGCACGCCAGACGGTCATCCCGAAATGCGTGAGGATGGCGAGGCGCGGCTTGGCGTCCCGGATGATGCGCTCGGCGTCGTCAAGGCAGAGGTGGGGAAGGCCCGAGCGGCACTGCATGAGGACGAGGTGGATGATCATCACCTCGGCTTGGTGCTGTTCGGCGATGCCGTCGTAGTACTCCGAGTCGGTCACCCAGCCGAGCCGGTCGCCGAATCGAAAGCCGAACGTCTCGACCTGGTGCCTGTGCAGTGGGGTGGTCGCGAAGGAGAGGCCGTTGACGGTGTACTTGGTCTCGGGTTGCAAGCGCACGACCTCTTCAGGAAAATGGCGCAGGTACTTCAGGACCACGGGGTCGTCGTCGAGCGCGTCGGGCGGGCAGAAAAGCCGACCGCGGTGACGAAAGCCGCCATCCGTCATCGCCTCGACCATCACGTTGACATCGCCGCAGTGGTCCAGGTGTCGGTGGCTGATGACGATGGCGTCGAGCTTGGTGAGGTCGACCTTGCGCTTGGCATACTGGACGACCGCGCCCGGTCCGGGGTCGAGGCTCACCCTGGCGCCTCCTTCCTCTATGTAGAGGCCGCCGGAAGCGGCCAGCTGCTTGGCGACCATGAATCGAGCGCCAGCCGTGCCCATGAAAGTGACTTTCATGTCTTCACCTCCCCACCTTGTGGGGAGGTCGGTCCGGCCCGCTCAGCGGGCCCGACCGGGTGGGGGGCTTCACTTCAGCAATTTCGCTCAGAGGCGCTTCTGACCTCTCGCCGAAATAGCGCTCGTACAGCTCGGATACGCGGTCGAGAGTGTCGATCTCGTCCACCGGCTTGTCGTCTCGGATGCGGACGATGCGCGGGAAGCGCAGCGCGTAGCCGCTCGCGTGGCGTCCGGAGTGTTGAATGGAGTCGAAGGCCACCTCGAGCACGACCTCGGGCTTCACGAGGCGCGCCCAGCCTCGGTCTTCGAGCGTGATGGCGAGAAATCGTTTCGTCATCTCGGCGATCTCGGCATCGGTCAGTCCCGTATAGGCCTTACCCACGTTGACCAGACGGCCGGTCGCAGCGTCCTTGACAGCGAAGGTGTAGTCGGACAGCACCCCTTTCCGCTTGCCGTGTCCCCAGTCGACCGCGGTTACGACTACGTCGAGCGTCGCCAGGGGCCGCTTTAGCTTCAACCAGGCGAGGCCGCGCCGGCCCGGCGTATACGGGCTCTTCGGGTCCTTGACCATCAGGCCTTCGTTGCCGCGCTCGCGGGTGTCGGCGAAGATTCGATCGAGCTCGCTCGGGCTCGTGGCGTCCTCGAGCCGGGCCAAAAGAAACGGATGCTGAAGGGCAAGCCCTTCGAGTAGACGCCGGCGCTCTTCCAGCGGCTCGTCGAGAAGCGCGCGGCCGTCGAGGGACAGGAGGTCGAATATCACCAGCACCACCGGAACCTGGCCCCGCAACTCATCCGTCACGACCTTGCGCCCGAGACGCCTCTGAAGCTCGAAGAAGCGCAGCACACGACCGTCCCGATGGGCGAGGACCTCGCCGTCGAAGAGGACGGCGTGGCCTATGCGAGGCGCGTTCTCAGCCAGCTCCGGAAACGCGCTCGTGGTTTCCTTCAGATCGCGCGAGAAAAGCTCGACCCGTCCATCCGCGTGGTGGAGCTGGCAGCGGACTCCATCGTATTTCTCCTCGGTCCACACCTTGTCGGCGCCCATGCGCTCGAAAGCTTCGGCGGCGGTTTCCACCGGGCTCGCGAGCATGAAGCGCACCGGTTGGAAGAGGGTCACCGTGCTGGTTTCGATCTGGCCGTGCTTGATGCGCACAGCGGTCTCCCCGATGTCTCCGGTGATGAGGTGGACGCGCTTCACCTGCGTGACAGCTACGCCGAACGCCTCGCCGATCGCCGCCTCGACCAGGCCTTCGGAAAGGCCGATGCGCATCTCGGTGGAGATGATCTTCACCACGAATCGCGCGGCTTCCGGGTGCAGGCGGCGGAGCAGCGCTTCCAGGGGGGCGGCCTTCGCACCCCCGCGCGCAACGCGGATCGCCTCGAGCGCCTGCTCCACCTCCTCCAGGGACACGTCCTCGTTCTCGGTGCTGCCCGCAAGCGCTTCGCCGGCCCAGTTACCGAGGTCTGAGTGCTTGCGAAAGATTTCCTGGAGCTCTTCGTCGTTCCGGCGGGAGATGGCACCGATCGCCTTGCTCACCGCCGACCACCCCAGGCCAAGCGTCCTGCGTTTGGAAGGGCCGAACGGCCGGCCGCTCATGAAAACCGCCGCCCGCCGCAGGTCGTCGTCGTTCAGGGACCGAAAGTATTCGCCGAGCAGGCGTGTTTTCTCTAGGGTTGCGGACGTACCGCCTACCGCAGCTCCTGTGCGCGAGAAATCGAGCATGTCTGGGTACGGTGGCCTATCGTAAGTCGCGTGCGCCGGTGCCCTTATCTGGAGGAGCTCGTAAAGGAACGGCGCATGTTGTTGCGCGTCTACCGTTTCGATTGCCACGTCGACCACCTGTCGAAGCGCAAGTACGCGCTGACAGACAGCCCGCCGATCTGCGTCCGCAACTTCGAGGACTGCCCGCTATATCAGTCTGAGAAGCGTCGTGAGGATTCCACCATCACGAGGTACACGGATTGAGCGCGCTGGACGCGCGTCAGAAAGGCAGCGGGTTGACCTGCGCCGTGTGCGGGGCGCCTGCGCTGCCGCTTGACGGGACGTGCGTCTTCTGCCACGCGCCGCTGGACAGAGAGGACGACCCTTTCGAGCTGCTCGACTACCTGGTCGAGAGGATCCCAACCGCCAAGGTGAAGCGCGGCCAGTGGAATCGGGGCCCGATCACCGAGCTGACCGTCGACGTCGGCGGTCGCACGTTCCGTGCTCGCTGGGAGAAGGAGAACCTGGAGTTTCAGCCTCCGGTCATGCTCACCGCGTGGCTGGACCTCTTGCTCAGCGGGCTCAGCGATGCGGCCGGCGCCGACGCCGACCTACGCCGGGCGGTCCTTCGCTCAGGCTGGGCCCTTCGCTAGAGCGCCAAAGCTAACTGCTCAGTCGCCTCCAGGGCTGAGGCGCGCACGCCGCGCTTGCGAAGGTGGCGCGCGAAGTCCTCGGTATAGCCGTGCACCGTGTACACCTGATCGGCGCCCGAAAGCTCGACGACTTCCATGAGCTCGTCGAAGTCGCAGTGGTCGGAGAGGTCGAACGTCGCGTCGGCGCCGAACAGGCGCGCGAACTCGGCATCCTTGGCCCAGCCGGAGACGAGTGCGGTGCGATAACGGCCGAGGCGGCGCACCTCGTCCTTGCCGGCAGGGGGCGCGATGACGACCCGACCCGGAGGCGTCTCCCCGTTGAGCTCGATCCAATCCGGCAGAGGGCTGCCTGCGCTCTCGTAAGACCGCGCACAAGGAACGCAGCGACTCTCGAGCGCGAACTCGAAGCCATACGGAGCGAGCGCGAGCATCACCTCCTCTGTCTTGCCGAGGGCGTGACAAAGCAGCACGGGCGTCACGCGGCTGTCCAGGGCAAGGCGGCACCACCGGGCAATCGATTCGACGGTCGAGTCCGGGTCGCCAAAGCGGAAGTGTGGCCTTCCATATGTGCTCTCCATCACCAGCACGTGCGAGCGCGGCACTCGCGTGACGCGGCCTCCAGGTTGCCGCAGCTTGATGTCGCCGGTATAGAGAAGGCTCGTGCCGTCGTGCTCGAACCGCAGCTGCGCGGAGCCGAGCATGTGGCCCGCAGAGTGAAGCGTCACCATGGCCGGTCCGCGTCGCATCGGCTCGTCGTAGCCCAGTAGCCGCCAGCCGCGCGGCCGCCGCGCTTCGGGAATGAGCGCGAGCGTCTGCGGGGTCAGCAGCGCTTCTTTATGGCGACGGGCGTGGTCGGTGTGCGCATGAGATATGAACGCAAACGCGCGCACGACCAGTGGGTCGAGCCAAAGGCTGTGCTCGGGAAGGGAGACACCGTGGTCCCATACCACCTCGCGCGTCATCCTGTGGGAGGCTCCAGTCGAAATCGATCGTGCGTCGCGAACAGGGTGGGGCGGACCTCGATGCCGAGCTCGGCGTAAACCTCCAACGGCATCCCGATGTCGGCGACCCAGACCTCACCGGCAAGTCGAGGGCCGTCTGCTTTCAGGAGGCCGACCTTCGGAAGGCCGAGGGTAATGGTCGTGTGCGCCTTCACTGTTGGAGCGTAGGCGACGCCGGTGTCCGCGTCGAGTCCCGAAGGCACGTCGATCGACACGACCCGCGCCGGGGACTCGTTGATCGCATCGATCCAGGTGGCGAAGTGGCCTTCCGGCGCCCTCGAGATGCCGGTGCCGAAAATGGCGTCGAGCACTACCTCCGCGTTCTCGAACAGAAGCGTGCCGGTGACGTCGATGCCCAGCTTGCGCAGAGCCTCCAGCTCTTTGGCGGCGGGTCCACGCAGCCGGCCGGGGTCGACGCAAGCGACCGATGCCAGTCGACCCCAGCGGTGAAGGTGTCGCGCGGCCGCCAGCCCGTCGCCCGCGTTGTTGCCCACGCCGCATGCCACAACCGTTCGACCCTGGCAGAAGCGGGCGACCTGCCATCCCGCGGCCTCCATCAGCCAGTCCACCTCGATGCCGAAGCGCTCGTGCGCGAGAGCGTCAGCTGCCTTGACGTTGGCGCTGTTAAGTGCTGGGAGGTCGCTGGACGACAAAGGAGCAGTAAGGGTCGCGCCGGTGGATCGAGTCCGATTGCGAGACAGCCGTGCCAAGGAGCTGCGAGAAAAGATGCGGTGTGATCGTGCAGACCTGCGGGAATTTCAGGGCGGTGTTGCGGAAAGGACAGTTGTGGATCGTGACCTTGACGCCTTCGGCCGTCTCCGTTTGCTCGGCGAGGGTGCCGGCCCGCCCGATCCATGCCACCACGCGATGCATCTTGTCGTCGAAGTCCAGCCCTTCGAGGGTGGGCGCAATCACCTTGGCATGGCGGGTGGCCATCCGCGCGAAGACCTCATCGAGGGCGTCGGGGCCGCCCATCTCCTGGACCTCCTGCAGGACCATCGAGGCGAGCTGGCCGTAACGCTTGGGAAACACGGAGTCGGCACGTTCGGTAAGCGAAAAGAGCAGTGAAGGGCGGCCGCGGCGACGGCGCTCGGGGTGGCTGACCACGAAGCCGTCGCGCTCGAGGTTGGTCAGGTGCTGGCGGACCGCGTTGGGGGTCACACCGAGGTCGGAAGCGATGGTTTCGGCGCTGGCGTGCCCTTTACGCCGGAGCAACTCCAGGACTTCCATACGGGTGGAACGGCCGGCGATCGTGGTGGGCATATCCGGACGCTTTGGGGATGGTAACAGAGCCCAAGGCTATTTATTACAGGTGGATCTTGACAAAATCAAGAGGGTCCGTAAACTGGGGTGCTGGAGAGGAACTATGACGATGATCAAGCAGGCCAGCCGCGCTATCGAGCACATGACCGCCAAGGAGCGGAGGGTCCAGCGCGCCAAGTACGCGCGCCGGAACAAGATGCATCTCATCGACAAGCTCCTGAACGAGCTCGAAATGCTCAACCTCGCCGACCAGCGGCAGATGCCGCCGGTCCTGTCGGTTGCCATCAACAAGGTCATTGAGGAGTCGCCCGAGGTGACCGTCCTGGCACAGGCCAAGCCAGCTTCCGTGATGGAGGCGATGGATGCCCTGTACGAGATCCAGGACAGCCTGATGTACAACCAGATCGAGGACGAGTAAGAGCTCTCGACCCTCAGCAGGTCCACCGAGGCCGGGTTCATTCGAGCCCGGCCTCTCCTTCTCTAGGCCGCCGGGATCACGTTGAAGGTCACACCGACCGAGCCAGGCTGCTGGTCGCCTGTCAGCACGAAGATGCTCGAGCCATCCACGCTGAAGGCCAGACCGCGGTCATACACCTGACTGCTGGTCGTGCCCGTGTGATGTCCCGGCAATGCGGACGAAGGCCATCCAACAGCGTACTCATACAGATCCTGGCCGTAGGGTTGCCATAGACCGCCGGCCATAGTCTCCTTGCCGCTATGCGCAACGGCCACCGCAACGGGGTAGGGCCCCGCGGGATAGATGACGCCGTCCTGGGCGAGGTTGCTCATCTCCCACTCGTCGAACTCGTACGGTGCCCCGGAGGCCGTGATGAACCGCGCGCCGTCTCGGGTAAAGGCCATGTCCTTGAGGTTGCCCAACCGATCCTCACGTGCGCTCTGAGCCAAAACGGGGGTACCTGTTGACACGTCGATCACGCTGACGGTGGCCGGCTCAAGCCCCTTGTCCCAGGCCAGGATGCGGTTGGTCGCATGGTCGTTGGCCGCGAATGCGGCGCAGTACGAAAGAGACGACTCGATGGGCAGCTTGAAGGTCTTCCTGGTTCCGCTGTTGAGATCGACGCTGACAAGTTGCGTCGACCAGTTCGCACACGGCCCCGTTGTGGTCCACAGATGTCCCGCCGCTGCCACGAGGTCGGCGGGCGAGACGAGACCGGAGGTCAAGGTTCGAATCTTGGACAGCGTTCCGGTGTCGATCTCATCGATCGCGCCGGCGGTTGTCAGAGTCACATAGAGGACGGAGCCGATGACGACCATTGCGTCAGCACCGGGTTCGTCGGTGATCGTGCGGACGATGTTGCCAGAGAAATCCAGCACCACGATCACGCTGCTTCTGGCCGGCTCAAGCCCCTTGTCCCAGGCCAGGATGCGGTTGGTCGCATGGTCGTTGGCCGCGAATGCGGCGCAGTACGAAAGAGACGACTCGATGGGCAGCTTGAAGGTCTTCCTGGTTCCGCTGTTGAGATCGACGCTGACAAGTTGCGTCGACCAGTTCGCACACGGCCCCGTTGTGGTCCACAGATGTCCCGCCGCTGCCACGAGGTCGGCGGGCGAGACGAGACCGGAGGTCAAGGTTCGAATCTTGGACAGCGTTCCGGTGTCGATCTCATCGATCGCGCCGGCGGTTGTCAGAGTCACATAGAGGACGGAGCCGATGACGACCATTGCGTCAGCACCGGGTTCGTCGGTGATCGTGCGGACGATGTTGCCAGAGAAATCCAGCACCACGATCACGCTGCTTCGCGGGCTGGAAACGAATACGTGGCTGGTGGACGCATCGACCACCACGCGCCCGAATCCCGCAACTGGCAGCAGGGTGATTCCTGGCTGTGGCGGCTTCGACGGAGTCGGTTGTGAGCTGAGTGGAGTTGGTACGTGCGCGGGAGACGCCGACGGCTTGACCGCGACTTTCTGGCCGGCAGCCGGCTTCGGTACGGCCACGAGCTGGCCGAAACCGCATTGACCAACGAACAGCGTGACCGCGGCCACCGCCCAAAGCAGCGAAGCTCGCCGGCGATGTCTGTAGGCGTTGAAGATGCCGAATCCCATGGCCACGATCGCCCCTGATACCGCAAGGGCGAGCAGCAGCCCGGCCAGGTACCGCATACGGCGTCTAACTGCCGGCTGGTGCCACCATTGCGAGCCCCACAGATAACGACGGGGTTATGGGCCTTCGGCTATCAGCCCTCGAGCCATTCCGTGACGAATCGGTCGTTCGCATGGATGTCGATCTGGCGCAGCCTGGCCTCGCCTGAGTTGACGAACTTGTGCGGAACCCCGGGCTGGACGATCAGCACCTGTCCAGCGTGCGCTTCCACTGTGGCGGAGCCGATGGTGTAGGTCGCGCGCCCCTCGAGGACTATGAAGATCTCCTCGTAACTGTGGCGATGCAGTTTCGGCCCGTTGCCTGGCTCCATGTCCACGAAGATCACGCAGACGTGTGCCCCGCCGAACTGATAGCCCTGCAGCTCTGAATCGGCCAGCTGGTCCCGCTCGACGACCAGGTACTGGGCCTGTTCAGTTGGTTTGGTTCGCTCTTTCATCGTCCTTCGATTGTCCTCGAATTTGCGACTACCAATGCTCCGGGCCGGGCGCTACTGACGCTCGCGGTCCCCACGAACCAGCGCCGTCGATCCTTTGCCTATCCGACCCCCGATCCCTCTAGCCGCGATCGAGAACGCCACCAAGCAGCCGACAGCCACCAACGACAGCACGGCTGGGGCCCAGGCGATGCCAAACCTCGCGATCACCGCGCCGATTCCACCAGGGATGATCGCCCCTCCGACCATCGAGGCGGGAAAGAGCCACGACGTCGCGCGGGCATCACCGGGCCTGAGCTTGGCCAGCCAGACGATTCCGGTTGGAAATATGGGCGCGATCGCGAGGCCGGCGACTATGTAGGCGACCGGCGCCGCGGCGTGATTCAGCGCCACGAGGAGTGCGAGTGCCGCCACGGCGGTGCCGACGATCACCGTTGTAGGCTCGGGCACCCGAGCCGGAAGGAAGCCCGCGAGCAGCCGCCCCACAGCGAGGGCAAGCCAGAAACCCGAGGTCAGCGTCGCGGCTGCGAGCGACTGCAGTCCTATCGACTCGAGGTGAGACGGCATCCAGCCACCGGTCCCGGTCTCGATCCCGACGTAGAGGGCGAACGCGACCATGAAGATGCCCACCAGCGCGTTCGAGCGAGCCGGTGTGCGTTGGGCGGTGAACGGGAGCCGCCCGGAGATGCCCGCGACAAGGGGCAGGACGCCGACCGCGACAGCCGCCGCGCCCCCGTACAGGAGAGAGAGATGGGTGCGGCCGACCGTGGAGACGAGGAGCGGCCCCGCCACAGCGCCGAACCCGAAGGCTCCGTTCAAGACGTTGAGGACGGCCGTTCGTCCCGCCCCCGCGCTATGGGCGACGAGCTGGTTGCAGCCGATGTCGAGCGCGCCGAAGCCGACCCCGATCACGAGCACCGCGCCGAGAAACGCGCCCCACGAGGGAGCCAGGGCCACACCCACGCAGCCGAGGCCCAGGAGACTCAGCGCCCCGAGCATGAACGAACGGCTGGCGACCGATTGCAGCGCGCGCATCGAAACGAGCACGCCGACCAGGGCCCCCAGGAGATGGGCGCTCAACGTACCTCCCGCGATGGCCAGGCTGATCCCAAACCGGTGGCTGAGGTACCCCAGCAAGGGCCCGTAGGCAGAGGCCAGAATGCCCATCAGAAAGAAGACGGCGCCGATCGCGACAAGCGCGGCTCGGGTCAGGTGGACGCGCTCGGCGGTCGCGATCAAGTCGCCACAAGGCTACGTAACTCCGTAGGATTCCAGGCCGTTGAGGTTCGCATGCAGGCGCTGAGCAATCTCTTTTCATGGCTGGTGACAGCTCTCTTCGCCGTCATCTTCCTGCTGCTCGTATACGAGAGCTGGGCTCTGATCACCAACCACACGCCGATCACCGACTACATCAGGCCCGCGGTTCACGACCATCCGGCATGGGCGTTCATCGTGGCGGTGCTGGTCGGGATTCTCCTCGGCCACTTCCTGTGGGGCCCTGCCAGTGGCAGGACCTCGCCCACCGACGGCACGCCATGAACTTCACCCCAGAGGTGATCCTGTCGCTCATCGCCACGGCCGGCGTGGGCATCGCGTTTCTCCTTATGCTCCAGGAATCCATCGCGCTGCGCCGCGGCAGCGACCCGATCACGAACGGGGTGCGGGCTCTGGTCAGGCGTTTCCCCCGCGGCACCTATGTGTTCGCGGTTGTGATCGGGATGGTGCTCGGCCACCTGCTTTGGCCCTAGGGCAACTCGCTAACACTGCAGGAGCGATTTCTTGGCGTCTTTTTAGACTTTAAGAATCTTTACCGGGTACTCCGGGCACTAAGACTGTTCTGTTTGCTCGTTCATATACGAAAATAGCGTGGCGCGGGCGGAGTGGGGAAGGAGGGGAGCAGCCTGAGTTTCAACCCGGGGACGACTCTTGGTTCTTATCTGATCGTCGAACAGATCGGACGCGGGGGCATGGCTACGGTGTACAAGGCCTACGAGGAGCCCCTTACCCGCCACGTCGCAATCAAGGTCCTGCCCGAGTTTTTCGCCGAGGACAAGGACTATCGCGTTCGGTTCCAGGTCGAGGCAGTCGCAGTTGCCAAGCTGCGCCACAACAACATCCTCACCGTGTTCGCGTATGGAGAGGAAGAGGGCGTCCCCTACATCGTTTGTGAATTCGTTGATGGCGGGACCCTGGCCGAGAGGCTTGACGGCGCGATGCCTATCGAAGACGCCGTCCAGGTGCTCGTACCGGTTGCGTCGGCCCTCGACTATGCCCACTCTCAGGGCGTGCTGCACCGCGACATCAAGCCGTCGAACATCATGCTGCTCAGCGACGGCACGCCCGTGCTCACCGATTTTGGCCTGGCCAAGGTCCTCGGTGGGGACACGATCACGGTCACCGGCCAGGTGCTGGGAACCCCGGAATACATGGCGCCCGAGCTCGTCTCTGGCGACAGCGCAGGGCCGGCGGCCGACCGATATTCGCTCGGGGTGGTCGCCTACCAGATGCTCACGGGTCGGGTCCCATTCCAGGGCAATACGCCTGGTGCAACCTTGATGGCCCAGATACACGATCCCCTTCCGCCCGCCCGCGATCTCAATCCTGAGCTGAGCGTTGATGTTGCCGTCGTCCTCGACAGAGCCCTGTCCAAGGCGCCCGCCGAGCGGTACGAAAGTGCGGGCGATTTCATCGCTGCGCTTGCTGCAGCGGGGCTGCCGGCGGTGCTGGAGGCCGGGTAGGACTCAGCACCGCGCGGGTTCGAGTCGCACAGCGGCGGGGTTATGTGCGAAGGTCGAGGGGTGACCCGCCCGCATCCGACTGAGATCCCCTACCTGCTGGCCTTCTTTCCCAGCCTGCGCACTGCCTCCGACCGCACGTTGAGCGTCTATTTCAAGATCCGGCCCGAGGCGTACGACGGCAAGTTCTACGACATGGAGCTGAAGCGAATCGTCGAGAGGCACAAGCACAAGCTGAGCGACGACGACCGCAAGGTGGCCGAACGCGAAATCCTTCGAGTCAAAGCGCAGCTTGCGGTCGTGCGTCCGGTTGCATGTCCTTCCATGGCGGCGTTCGCCGACGAACCCAAGGGCGTACTGAGGTTGATACGACTCCCAGAGGAGACCGAGGACCGGCTCGAGGTGGATGCGCCGCTTCTCGCACCGCTCGAGCTGATGCTCAGGAAATACCCGCCTTCCCTGATCGTCGTGGTCCACAAAGAGCACGCGCAGACCTTTGCATCAATCCTCGACGAGATGATCCCGCAGCATCACGTCGACGGCGTACAGGTCAAGCACATCAGGTCCGGCGGCAACAAGAATCCGAGCCTTCAGCGCAAGGAGGAGAACCGCGTCAAGTCCAACATGGCTGCAGTGGTGCGTCTCATCGATCGGGAGGTGAGCGCGGTCTCGTACAGGCGTCTTTACCTCGCCGGCCCGGATGAGGCCGTGGCCGAGCTCGAAAGGCTGCTGCCGCCTTCGCTGAAAAAGATCATCGCCGGCCGGCTCTCGGCCTCCCTCGACCTAAGCATCGGCGAGCTGGAGGTGCACCTGCGCAAACAGCTGGTGAAGGCGCCCGCGGGCTAGGTCCCGGCCGTCTTCTTGCCGTCCAGGAACTCCTGGTAGCGGCGATATGCCTCCTGCTTGCGGCTGTCGACGATTTTCGTGTAACCCTGGAGCGTGTTGAGGTTGGCGTGGCCCAGCACCTCCTGCACCAGGCGCACATCGCCGCCGGTGACCTCGAGCAATGTGGTTGCTGTCGTGTGCCGCGCTACGTGCGGTGATTTGAACGACCACGCACCAAGCTCTCGACGAATGCGCCGGACGATGAACCTGGCGCCCGCGCCTGTGAGTCGCCGCCCCCGGTCGTCCCGCACCGAGCGATCGAAGTTCACGAACAGCGCCATGCAGGCATCTTCGCGCGCCCCCAGGTAGTCCTCGAGCGCGGAGCGCGCATCCGTGGTGAGGTACGCCGCACGCTGTTTCGAACCCTTGCCGGTCACGATCAATCGATTTCCACTCCGCGGAAAATCGGTGCGGTCGAGCGCCAGCGCCTCGGAGATGCGGCATCCGGTGCTGATCAGGAACTGCACCAGGGCGCGGTCGCGTTTCTCGGCCACGTTGGAGCTTGGCAGTGCAGCCAGCAGGCGCGCGAGCTCATCGGGGTCGATCGGCTTGGGCAGCCGCTGCTCGAGCTTGGGCAGCGTGATGCCGTTGGAGAGATCACGCTCCATCATTCCCTCTCTCGCGAGCCAGCGCAGGCATGAGCGAATCGCAACCAGCGCGCGCGCTCGCGACGCGGGTCCTTTCAGATGCCCGGCGAGATGACGTTGGTATGCGCGCAGGTCTTCATGACGAAGGTCGGCGGTGGCCAGGGAGTGCCCGTTGGCGGCGAGAAATGAAAGAAGCTTGCGGAGCTCGGACTGATACGCGCGAACCGTGTTCGGGCTGCGGTTGGCTTCGAGCTGAAGCCAGCCGATGTATTCAGACGTGGCGGCCTGCAGGTCGTGGGGCATATCGAGGCCGCCTGCATGTTGTCACACTCGATCTGAGGGCGGTGCTCGTCGCGTGCTCAGGCAGCGTTGAACGATCTTCTTTTAGATGGGATGTCGTGCGGAGCTCGTCCCGTAGAGTAGGCCGGATGCGGGTTCTACTTGCGGCTTTGGCGCTGCTGTTGACGATCGTGGCTTGCGGCCCGATCGGCGGTTCGGGCACGTCTGCCCCCACCGCGGCCAGCGTGGCGGTCAAGTCGGGCGACCTTCCCAGCGGCTTGCACCGCTGCGACCTGTCTGGAGATATCAACAGCTACTTGAACAAGATCAAGACCAAGGACCCGGCCACTTACAAGTCAGCGAGCGATGGATGGGCGGCTGCGCAAAAGGACGGCGCCACCGGCGCCGAGGTCGAGTTCTATACGGACTCAGCCGATCACTGCAAGGCCCTCGAATCCAACGGATCGCAGATCGGTAGTGCCACCTACAAGCTCGTCGTCAACTTCGTATTTCAATTCAAAGACCAGGCCAGCGCCGAGAAGGGCTACAAGAGCGATTCGATATTCGGCTTCAGTGCGGCGTCGCTGAAGGCCTCGCAGGTTCCCGTCGTCGAAGGCAAAGACACCGGATTGGGTGCCAACTCGATCGTGCTGACGATCGCAATCTCCAACCAATCCTTCTATGTAGCCGTTTGGCAGAACAAGCAGTTCATGGTCATCCTCGGGGTTCTCAATGTCGACACCGCCCTTGCGAAGAAAGCCGCCGTGGCGGAGAACAGCCGCATCCGCTGACCCGCCTCAATCGGAACGCGAGCCCGCTAAACTACGCGGGCCGATCGCAAACTCGCGCCACGTTTCAGCCCGCCCTCGGCGTCGACAGGCCCCTTCTGCCCTGTTCCGCACAGCGCTCGCTTGCGCGCTCATAGCGACGCTCGTCCTCGCGATCCCGCGCGTCATCGACGCTTTCCGGCAGTCGGACGGCAGTGGGAGCACAACCACATCCACCGGCTCGCAGCCGCCGATACCGGGCCTGGAGGCGGGCACATGCATGAGCTTCGCGCCCACGCACGGCCACCTCAACAAGACGGTGTTCCTCGATGCCGGCCACGGCGGCCTCGACCCCGGCGTGGTCGGTACAAGTGCTGGAGGGCGCATGGTGCAGGAGAAGGACGCCACGCTCGCGGTTGCAACGCGCCTCATGACCCTGCTGAGGAATGACGGTTATGTCGTGGTAATGGCGCGAATGCAGGACACGACTGTCATCAAGCTCTCTTCCACCGAGTCCAACGCCGGCGCGATCACCTCCAGCGGCGTCCATCGCGACCTGGTCACGCGCGCTGCGTGCGCAAACGCCGCCGGCGCTGACGCGCTGGTCTCGATCCATTTCGACGGCTTCTCTGATCCAACCGTTGGGGGAACCGAGACTTTCTATGACGCGGCTCGACCGTTTGCCGCCGCCAATCGCAAGCTGGCGACAAGCCTGCAAGCAGCCCTGGTCGCACGGCTTGGCGCACCCGACCGTGGGATATGGACCGACGACCAGCTCGCGGCGCCGGCACTAACCATCTCCGGCAAGACCTACGGCCATCTCATCGAGCTCGGCCCGCCCTCGTCCGGCTGGGTCGACAATCCCAGCCAGATGCCGGGCGCCCTCGTCGAGCCGCTTTTCGTCACCAACCCTTCCGAGGCGACGATCGCAGGCGACACGGCCGGCCAGGAGAAGATCGCCCAAGCTCTGGAGGCGGGGCTGCAGAAGTTCTTCTTCTGAACTCCCCTAGGGCACCACGCGGGGGATCAGTCCCCGCTAAGTTGCCGTTTGAAAGGCCATCGCCGCTTGTGGTGTAGGTCCACAACGACAGAAACGACGGGCCCTATGAGCATGATTGGAAGCCACATCAGTGACTCCAACGAATAAGCTCCGTGCAGCGAGCCGATTGAGACAACGTAGTACTTGGGGAACGGCCCGTCCGGGTGCCCGGCAAAATACCACCCTGAAATTAGCGCCGAGATAGCCACCGCCATCCATTGGACCGTCCAGCCTAGTCCCGCGACCCGAGTCTCGCCTGCGGACCAGGTCGGCTGTTTACCGATGAGAAAGTAGGTCGGGCGTCCCGTGACAAGCTGCGTAAAGGCAATGCCGCCAGCAAACCCACTCATTAGCGCGAACAACCACGTGAACGCGACGAGCAACTCCACGATGAAAAATCTACGCCCAGAAATCCTCATGGTCAACGGAAGTGGGCGGCATAGTCGCTCCGGTGGAAAAGCACAGTGGTGCGCCTGGCAAGAATCGAACTTGCTGCCTCTTGCTCCGCAGGCAAGCGCTCTATCCGGTGAGCTACAGGCGCGCGAGGGGTTCAGTTT
>VBHB01000020.1 GCA_005880315.1 Chloroflexota bacterium
ACAACAACGGGGTCATGGGCCTGACGCACGCAGGTTTCGATTGGGCGCTCGCGGTCCCGCATACGGCGGCGATCCTTGGGGAGCACGGCTTCCAGGCCCATCTCTTCGGCGGCCAGCACGTCACGTCGCACCCTGAGGGCCTCGGTTTCCAAGCAGTCCACGCGATCGCGGACTTCGAGAAGGTGCTCGCGCAGAAAGGACAGGATCAGCGCCTCTATCTCGAGATCAACTTCGATGAGACCCACCGCCCGTACCCGCCCGCGGGCGAGACCCCCAGGGGTCTCGTTGTCCCCGGCTACCTGCCCGACGGTCCGGAGTCGGTTGAAGAGATGACGGCCGTCGAGCAGACCATCGCGACCATGGACGCCGCCGTCGGTCGCGTGCTTTTGGCGCTCGACCACGCGGGCCGCGCGGATGGCGCCATGGTCGTGTTCACCACCGACCACGGGCTGGCGATGCCGCGCGCCAAGTGCACGCTCTACGACCCTGGTCTCGAGGTGGCGCTGCTGGTGCGATGGCCTGCGGGAGGTTTGGGGGGCGGCGTCACCGGGTCCCAGCTCGCCAGCAACATCGACGTGCTGCCCACCCTCCTCGAGTCATGCGGACTTCCCGTACCCGCGGGCGTCCAGGGACAGCCGCTCTTCGGACCTGGGCGCGACGAGGTCTTCGCCGAGAAGACGTTTCACAGCTACTACGACCCGATGCGATGCATCCGCACGGACCGCTACAAATACATCCGGAACTTCGAGACGGCGTTCGCCGTCGAGGTGCCCGCCGACATCCAGGCGGGCCCGATCTTCCGCTCCGACCCCAGCCGGTACTCGCGGGACAGGTCAAGCATCACCGAGCTATACGACCTCGAAACCGACCCGCTTGAGATGACCAACCTGGCGGGGCGGCCCGAGGTTGCGAAAATCGAGCGCGAGCTCAGCGGGCGCCTGTGGTCCTGGATGCGGGAAACCAGCGATCCGCTCCTCAACGGGCCGGTGGGGTCACCTCGGTACCGCCAGGCGATCGAGCCCTAGCGCCTCCTGGAGTCCGGTACGAACGCGACCAGGTTGAACACCACGAAAACGACACCCAGCGAGATCCACTGCACGTTCTGGGGAACGTGGAGCCAATCCTCGATGGTGATCACCACGACGATGGCGGGCAGCCAGAGGCATCCGAGGGCAAGGCGCCATGCCCTGTCTCCTCCCCTATACCGAAGAAACGGCGCGAGTGCCGGCCCCGTGCGCTCCTCGACCGGTGGCGCGTCCAGATCCTCGCCGGCACCCCATCCGGCATTTCGTCCGATGTCGTCGCTCCGAGGCTGATCGTTGATCGAATCCAGTATGCGTCCGGACCGCGTGTTCCTTGACAGGAGGGCGATCGTCTCGATCGGCGGGACGTTCCTGCTCATGGGGCTCGTGGTCGGGGCCTACGGACCGCTGCTGGAGCACCTGACGCGCCGCTTCGCGGTGAGCCTGCCCGTTGCCGGAGCGACCATCAGCGTGCATTTCGCCGGGGCGTTGGTGGGCGTGCTGGTCGCGATGCGGGCGATGCAGAAGACGCCCGCGCGATCGACTGTCATCGTCGCCACCGCGCTCGCCGGCCTGGGATGCCTCGCCGTGTCAGTCGCCCCGACATGGCCTGCCTTCCTCGGCGCGGTCTTCCTGCTCGGGCTTGGTTTCGGGGCCCTTGTCATCGCCCAGAACCAGCTCGTCGCCTACAGCGAGGGGCGGCGCCGGGCGGCGCTGCTGAGCGCGCTGAACAGCGCTTACTCTGCGGGGGCGGTGGGCGGCCCTATCGTCGTCGCGGCATACGCGGCCGGCCATTTCACGCTGTTGTTCCTGGGCGGGGCGGCGGTCGCCCTGGTGCTCATCCCCGGCCACGCTCGCATCTCGGGGCGACTCCCTGTCGCCACGGGCTCACCGGGTCGCCCTGGCCTCCTGGTGCTCATCTTTGTCTGCGCGTTCGCGCTGTACGTCGGCATCGAGACAGGGACTGGGGGCTGGATGACGTCGCATCTCGAGTCGGTCGGCCTCGCGTCCGCGCAAGCCGCGACGCTGACCTCCGGCTTCTTCCTGGCGCTGGTCACCGGTCGTGTCTTGATGACGCTGATGCCCGCCGCGATTCCAGACGGGGCGATCGTCATCGCCGGGTCCGCCGTCGCCACGCTGTCGCTGCTGGCGGCGTCGATCGGAGCGCTCGCCCCGTGGGCCTACATCGTGACGGGGCTCGCCATCGCGCCGATCTTTCCGACCGGCATCGTCTGGCTCGCCAAGCTTCGGCCGGGCGACTCGAGGGCCACGTCCTGGTTATTCCCCGCCGTCTCGATCGGCGGCATCGCGGGACCGGGCGCGATCGGACTGGTCATCGCGGGGTTCGGTGTGCGCTGGGCGCCCGCGGTGCTCGCGACGGTCGCGGTCGGGATGTCGACCGCCTTCTGGCTGGCGAACCGCGCCTCCTCCAATCCCGGATAGTCCGGACGAACCGAAGATTTAGACTGCGAAAACCTCGGATAGTCCGGACTATCCGAGGGGGAAGCCGAACCGCGTGGCTAGACGATGAGCGGCCGCAGCGCGTTGCGCGCGATCAGGAATCCGCGCTGCACCAGCTCGAGACTGCCTTCGAACTTGCGGTCTTCGTGCTCGACTGACACCACCCAGTCGTAGCCGATCGCGTACAGGGCGCTGATGAACCTGTCCCAGCGGACCTCGCCCAGCCCCGGCAGGCGCGGCACCTGCCAGCCGACGCCGAGCGACATCACTCCCTGCTCGTAGAGGCCTTCGCGGTCGACCTCCATGTCCTTGGCGTGCACGTGGAAGACGCGGGAGCTGAAATCACGGACGGCGCGCGTGTAGTCGATGAACTGCCACACCAGGTGCGACGGATCGAGGTTCAGCCCGAAGTTGTCGTCCGGGACGATCTCGAACATGCGGCGCCAGATCGCCGGCGAGTAGGCGAGGTTGCGGCCGCCGGGCCACTCGTCGGAGGAGAAGATCATCGGGCAGTTCTCGATCGCGACCTTCACGTCGTGCTCGCGTGCGAAACGCACAATCGGAGGCCACACCCGCGTGAAGTCCTCGAGGTTGACGTCAACGGAGAGGTGCTGGTCGCGGCCGACGAACGTGCCGACGATGCCGACCTCGAGACGCTGCGCGGCTTCGATCACGCGGCGCAGATGATCGTTCGCGATTCTCCTTGCTTCGTCGTCGGGATCGAGATTGTTCGGGTAGTAGGCGAGCGCCGAGATCTCGAGGTCGTGCTTCCGAAGCAGCTGGCGGACCGCCTTGGGGTCGAAGTCCTCGACGTCGATGTGCGACACGCCGGCGTAACGCCGCCGCTCACCGCGGCCCGAGGGCCAGCATGCGATCTCGAGCGCTTGGAACCCGTTCTCGTGGGCCCAGTGCGCGACCTGCTCGAGGGTGAGGTCGGGGAACGCCGCGGTCAGCAGGCCGAGCTTCACCGCGACCCCAAGCGCACTGGGCTTTCCTTCTGTCTGGCAACCTCAACCCACCGGCGTTCGCGCGAACTCCGCGCGACGGCGTCGCAGACGAGCATCTCGTCGTGGCCGTCGGCAAAGGTCGGGTAGCCGGCGCCGGGCTTGCCCTCGGCGATGGCGCCGTAAACCGCCGCGTACAGGGCCTTGAAAGTGTCGGCGTACCCTTCGGCGTGGCCGCCGGGCAGGCCGGTGGCGCGGCGTCCTTCTTGGTTGAGAATCGCCGGGTCGCGCATCAGGAGCTCGTTGGGCCGGCCGCGGTGACCGATCCAAAGGTCATCCGGATGCTCTGCGTCCCATGCCGCGGCCGCGCTCGAACCGTCGATCTCGAATGCGAGCGAGTTCTTGCGGCCGGGGCTGATCTGCGAGACGGTCAAGGCGCCGCGCGCTCCATCCTCGTAGTGAAGCAAGATCGTGGCGCTGTCTTCGGTCGAGATCTCGCGGGCCACGGTCTTGGCCGCTCGCTCCGTCGCGAAAGTCGCCACAGGTCCCGCCGGCTCGTACCGGGTCTTGATGAACGTCGCCAGGTCGGCCATCACCTCCGTGATGCGCTTTCCCACGAGAAACGACGTGAGGTCCATCCAGTGCGAGCCGATGTCGGCCACAGCGCGCAGGTCGCCGCCCAGCTTCGGGTCGAGGCGCCAGTTCCAGTCGGTGTCCAGCAGCAGCCAGTCCTGCAGGTAGCGGCCGGTGACGAGGCGCACGTCGCCCAGCCCGCCTTCTCGGATCAGCCCATGCACGTGCTGGCAGATCGGATAGAAACGCAGGTTGAAGTTGACCGCATGCACGCGCCCACTCTGCTCCGCGACGTGCAGCAGCTCGGCCGACTCCGCGGGCGTCATCGCCAGTGGCTTCTCGCAGACGACGTGCTTGTAGGCGGTCAGCGCAGCGCTTGCGTGCTGGTGATGGAGGTGGTTGGGTGAGGTGACATGGACGACGTCCACCCGCGGGTCGGCGAGCATCGCTTCGAAACTCTCGTAGGCACGTGGCAGTCCAAGCTCGCGCGAGCGTGCGGCGGCGCGGTCGTGGCTTGAGCCCACCACGCCGTGCACCTGGACGCCCAGGCGCCGCAGCGCCTCGACGTGAACAACGCCGATGAAACCGGTCCCGACCACGGCCGCCCCGATCTCGTTAAGAGGCCTCAATCTCCATCGAGGTACCAGTTTCGCTGAGCGTTGCCCGTCCGTGTGGTCGGCTCATCGTTGGCGGTCGCCACTCCGCCGCACCAGGCCACAGCGTTCGCGATCACGCGTTGCACCTCGGGCTGGTGATACACGGGAAACTCCTGGTCTCCGGGGCCGAAGTAAAAGACGCGACCGAGTCCGCGGGTGTAACAGCAGCCTCCGCGGAAGACCTCCCCGCCCTCGAACGAGCTGATGAAGACGAGGTCGTCTGGCTGTGGGATGTCGAAGAACTCGCCGTACATCTCCTGATGCGGGATGACGATCGGCTGCGGCACGCCTGCCGCGACGGGGTGACTGGGGTTCACAGTCCAGATGACCTCGCGCTCGCCACCCGGGTCAGACCGCCAGCGCAGGTTGCACGTCGTCCCCATCAAGCGCATGAAGATCTTCGACTTGTGGGCTGAGTGGAGGGCGACCAGGCCCATCCCGGCGAGGACACGAGCGTGGACACGGTCAACGACTTCGTCGTTGACCTGGTCGTGCGCGGCGTGGCCCCACCAGGTCAGCACGTCGGTTTCGCCCAGCACCTTGTCGGTGAGACCGTGCTCGGGCTCGGCAAGCGTCGCCACTCGAACGCTGACGTCCGGGCCGAGCTCGCGGCGGATGCCGTCGGCGATGGGCGCGTGCATGCCGTTGGGATAAATTTGCTTGACGGATTTCTCGCGTTGCTCGTGGACGTTCTCGTTCCAGACGGTGACGCGCAACTGGCCGCGGCCCGGCATCAAATCGCGTTGATGACGCCGGTGGTCTCCCCGGTCCGACGGATCGTCACAGGCTCACGCCTCGAGGCTGACTCGACCGCGGCCTCCATGAGCGCCACGGTGCCCAGGTTGTGGCGTCCTGACGTTTCGGGCTCGCGGCCGGCCCGAATTGCCGCAGCGAACTCGGTCAGCGTTCCAAACCCGCCTGTTCGCGGCATCGGTGTGAGCGCAACCGTCCGGGGCTCACCGCCCCTCGGCCGCACCACGACGTTGTCTTGAGTCGAATCGCTGTCAGCGGCGCTCGTCCACGTCACCTCGCCGTTTTCGAACTCCATCCTCCATTCGCCGGCCCATGGGGTGACAGGCGCGGCGCTGAT
>VBHB01000175.1 GCA_005880315.1 Chloroflexota bacterium
TGACTCGCCTGATCCCGGCGATATCGACGCCCATCCCGAACGCGGAGGTCGCCACCACGACCTTTGTGCGTCCGGCTGTGAAGTCGTCCTGGATGCGCCGGCGCACGTCCGCCGCCTGCCGCCCGTGGTAGCAGGCGACGCCGAGCTCGGCTGCAAGCTCCTCGGCCGCGGAGACGGTCCCGACATACACGAGAGCCTGCTGCCCGCTCGTTCCAAGCAAAATGCGGAGCCGATCGCGCTTCGCTCGCTCACCTCGGCAGCGGATGACCACGAGCGTCAACGCCGGCCGATTGAATCCGCTGACCGAGATGAAGGGATCGCGCAATCCCAGGCTTGACGCGATATCGGTTCGGACCGGTGGAGTCGCGGTCGCAGTGAAGCCGGCGACCGGTGGCCGGCCGCAGGCTGCGATCGCCGCGGACAGAAGTCGGTAATCAGGCCGGAAGTCGTGGCCCCACGTGGAGATGCAATGCGCCTCGTCGACAACGATCCGCCGGATGCGCAGTTCGGCGAGCCGGTCCATGAAGCCTGGGCGGCCCAGCCTCTCGGGTGCCAGAAAAAGCAGCCGGTAGTCGCCGGCAATGGCCCGCCGGAGGCGCTCGCGCTGCTCAGATGGCTCCACCGACGAGTTGATGAACGTGGCCGCGACGCCGCAATCGGTGAGGCGGTCGACCTGGTCTTTCATGAGCGCGATGAGTGGCGAAACCACCATCGTCAGCCCGCCCTCGACGACGGCCGGCACCCAGTAGCTGATGCTCTTGCCGGAACCGGTCGGCGCGACTGACAGCACGTCGCGTCCGCTGAGCATCGCCTCCACCACTGCGGCCTGCCCCGGCCGGAATGCATCCAGGCGGAAAACGTCTCGCAGCGTGCGCTCGGCCCTGTCGATCACGTTCCGGGAGTCTGACGGAATGGGGCGGGCGTAGTCAGCCCCCCTTCTTAACGGGACTCCGCCATTCGGGCACAAACGGCTGGATCTCGGCTTGGGGATGCAGCCCATCCTGCACACATGTGCGCACGGCGCCATTTCCTGCCGGATTGGTTTCCATCGCCGAGCTGCGCGCTTATGTCGCCGAACACCCGGGGGCTAAAGGCATCGCTCGACTTCGCCGCGTGATCGGCCTGACCGAGCAAAATGCAGAGTCGCCAATGGAGACGCGGCTGCGGATGCTCCTCGTGCTCGCTCGACTTCCGCGTCCAGAGGTTCAAGTTTCCCTTCACGACCATCGAGGACGCTTTCTTGGTCGTCCAGACCTGCTCTATCGACGTCAAAAGTTGGCGATCGAATTCGACGGTGGCAACCATCGTGACCGGCTGGTTGATGACAACCGGCGCCAGAATCGCCTCGTCGGCGCCGGGTTTCGGTTACTTCGCTTCACGGCAGCGGATGTGTACGGGAGTCCCGACCTGGTTGCGATGCAGGTTCGTCGCGGCCTTGCCGACCGAGAGTCCGCCATTCGGGCACCGATGGTCGAATCGCCGACGAGGGATTGAGCCCTTCCTGCACAGTTGTCGTGCTATGGGCTCTGGGTTCTCGCTACCCGCCGGCTAAAGGTCAGCCATTCCGGGAAGCCGACCAGCGCTCCTGCAATTTCCGGCTTGCGACGTAGCGAATGGATCGGCCGCCGCCTTCCTGGTCCAGCCAGCCATCGCGCCGCAGTCGCTGCAGGTCTTGCGTCGCGGTCGGACCGGCGATGCCTGCCTCGCGGCGGTGCTCGACGTTCGTGACCGGCAAACCGAGCAGGGTCTGGTCGAGCGCGATGGCGAACCGGGCCGGGTAAGCCTGGTCGCGCACCAACTCCTCGCAGAAGTCATGGCGGGCGTATGCGATTTCCAGCCAGCGCCTGCGTTCAGTGGCCTCGAACACGTGAGCCTCGATGCAGAATTCCACCCACGGCGATGCATCACGGCGCGGATCGAACGCCTGGCCTTGAACCTCCTCCAACACCGCGTAGTACTCGCGCGTATGCCGCCCGAGGTACGGCTCGATGGAGACCAGCTCAGGGCGAAGCAGCCCTTCTTTTGCCAGCACCAACGACTGGACGATACGAGCGACCCTCCCGTTGCCGTCGCGAAACGGGTGGATTGACACGAGGTCGAGATGAGCCATCGCGGCGCGAACCACCGGGTGTCGCGCCAGGTCGCCCTTTCCCAGCCAGGTGGCCACTTCGTTGAGAAGCGCAGGGACCTCGGTCGATGCAGGCGGCCGGTATGGCTCTCGGCCCAGCCCGCGCGTGACGATCATCGAGCCTTCGCGCAGTCGCCCCGGGCTGGCCTGGGGCTGTGGGTGACAGACGAGGAAGTGCAGGTCGAGCATGGTCTGCGCTGACCATTGGAAGCGGCGATCGTCGGCCAGCACGGCGACGCGGTCCATCGCCTGCGCGTAGGCGGCGATGATCCGCTGGGTTTCGTCCGAGGCGCCGGCCGGGTGCCGGCCGGCGAGGATCTCGACCGTGTCTTCGATGCTCGCCCCATAGCCCTCGATCGAGGTCGACCCGACGGCGGCCTCGGCCGCCGCCAGCCGGCGCAGCGCGCCCGTCCACGGCTGCGCCGAGTCGCCGAGGTGCTGCGCCAGGTAGCGGCGCAGCTCGTCAAGCTCCTCCAGGCGCCGGAGGATGGCGGGGGACTTGGGAGGTACGGCATAGATCGGCACGGGGAGGAGTATAGGCGAATATACGCTTATTCGCTTATTTATCAGGTGCAATCGTCGGGACGAATGTCCCTCCAAATCGGGCGTCCAGCCCAGGGTAAAAGGTGGTAAATCAAAGGGGTCGTTCGGGCTTCTCGTGAAGTCTTTGCGGGGGTGATCGTATGTCTGATTCCGTTGCCGCCAACAGCCGGCCAGACGCACCGGAGGAGCGTCGGAAACAGATGGTGCGGGCGGTGGTCGCCAGCACCGTCGGCACGTCCATCGAGTGGTACGACTATTTCCTCTTTGGGACCATGGCCGCGCTCGTTTTTCCGAAGCTGTTCTTCCCGAAATCCGATCCTCTGACCGGGACCCTGAACAACTACGCCATCTTTTTCGTCGGCTTTCTGGCTCGGCCGGTCGGGGCCTGGCTGTTTGGCACGTATGGCGACCGGATCGGGCGCAAGGCGACCCTGATCGCGACGCTTCTGTTCATGGGAATCGCCACCTTCCTCATCGGCGTCATGCCGACCTACAACTCGATCGGCCTGTGGGCCGCCGTGATTCTTGTGGTCTTGCGGTTGTGCCAGGGCATCGGCGTAGGTGGAGAGTGGGGTGGCTCGGTGCTCATGTCAATGGAGTGGGGGAGTCAAAAACGCAAAGGATTCCTTGGCAGCTGGCCGCAGTTCGGTGTTCCTGTGGGACTGCTGGCGTCCACTGCAATCACCGCGTTGACTCTCACCCTGGCGGGCGCAGCCACGTTTGAAGCCTGGGCCTGGAGGGTTCCGTTCCTGCTGAGCATCATCCTGGTCGGCGTCGGCCTGTATATCCGCCTTGGAGTCATGGAGACTCCTGTTTTCCGGTCAATCGTCCAGGAGCAGCGAGTGGAGGCTCGGCCGGTGACCGAGGTGATACGGCGCAACTGGAGAGAGATTCTGCTCAGCGCGTTGCTGAGGCTTCCGGAGCAGGCGCCCTTCTACCTCTTCACCACGTTCGTTTTCACGTTCGGAGCTTTCGCCACCAAGCTGAACAAGCCGTTCCTGACCTGGGCGGTAAGTGCGGCTGCAGTCATTTCGTTCTTCAGCATTCCATTCTTTGGTCACCTGTCGGACCGCATCGGCCGCAAGACGATGTACATGGCCGGAATAGCCGTCATGGCCGTATGGGGATTTGTGTACTTCGGGCTCTACAGCACAGCGATTCCGCTAGTCGTCTTCATCGTCATCGCGCTATCGCTCATTCCACATGACATGCAATACGGGCCCCAAGCGGCATTGATCGCCGAGAGTTTCACGGGACGGCTCCGATACAGCGGCGCATCCATCGGCTATCAGCTGGCGTCAGTGATTGCCGGCGGCCCAGCGCCGTACATCGCGACCAGGATCTGGGCGGGAGAAACTTTCCTTCCCGCCAAGAACCCTTACATGATCAGTCTCTACATCCTTCTCTGTTGTGTAATTGGTTTCGGAGCGGTCGCCTTGCTGAAAGACCGCTCACAGCTCGACCACACGAAGGAGTACGAAGAGCAGCCTGAAGCCGCGGAGGCAACGGCCGCCCGGCGTGCGATGGGCTGAGCCCTAGAGCGTCATCTCGAGAGGCGCCCGTCGACGGGCGCCTCTCTTTTTTCTGGCGCGAGGCTTCGCTCGCCCGCATTCTGATCCTCGAGTGCGATTACTCGCGCGGCCGGACGACCGTCATCCTCGTGCGCGAGCCGGTCGGCTTCTAAAAGCTCTAGCGGTCGACGGCCTCTATCCGGTGGCGCTTCAGCGCATACATAGTCGCCAGCCAGAGCACGATCGCGCCGGCTAGCGCCGAGTTCGCCCACACCTGGAAGAGCACGGGAAAACCGAAGCCGTCAGCGAAAGCGTTCGTGAACGCCAGATATGACGGTCCAAGCAGCAGCCAGCTCACGGCGACGGCAATGATCAACCCCCGCGACCGCGACCTAAGCCCGTAATCCAGAAGCACGATCATCGGCAGCAACAGGAGTACGAACTGGCCGGCGTAAACGAGCGTCACCAGGAGCGGGGATGCGGCGACCGCAGCAGCGAGCTCCAACGCACGCCCTCCGCGGTCAGCCCGAGGAGCTCCCAGGCGCTTGGCCGTCAAGACCACGACTGCCACGGCGAAAACACCGGCCAAACCCAACACAAGAACGCCGCCCCCGCGTCCGGAGTTGTATAGGCTTTCGGGGTGAAAAAGCCTGTTCAGGGTTCCGAGCGGAGCGACGTTGATGACTTCTCCGGATCCCTGCGCCTGCGAGGGAGCCACCCGCAACACGTATTCAGGTAGGAACTGCGGAGCGGCCACCAGCCAGAGCAGTGCCCACGTGGCGACAGCCGCCGCCGCGAGACCAAACCGCCGGCCCCAAACGCTGAGGAGCAGCAGGGGTGCCTGGATCAGCTTGATGGCAAGTCCGATGCCCAGGGCGGCACCGCCCCACCACCTATCGCCGCGTAACCATGCCGTCAGCACGACAGCGCTCAACAGGAGCACGAGCACCTGAAGGTTGCGATTCTGAATTTCAGTCAGGGTGGGCGCGAAGCTGATGCTGGCGAGGAGAGCGACCAGAGCAAACTGCCAGTCGCGCACGCGGAGCGCGCGCAACACAAGCCACACAAAGGCGAACAGACAGACGTTCGCCACGACCAGCGCGATTCCGGAGACAAGCTTCGCATCGAAGTTGACAAGCGGCTGGGTCAGCCAGAATGCGAGCGGCGGATAGAAAAGGAGGTAGTGGGGGAATCCCCCGCACGCACCCACATTGCACTGATACGGGTCGCCGCCGCTCGCGAGAACCCTCGCGCCCGCGAGGTAGGTTCGGACGAAATCGGTCGGCTCGTCAGAGATGAGCGGCTGGACCAGCCCGTACCAGAGATACGCCACACCGATCGGCACGCCCGCCAGCCCCAGCAAGATGGAGCGGAATCGCCGTCTTGCCAGAGCGTGCCCCCATGGCTCGCGAGCGGACCTGGCCGGAAGGACCGCCGGGGAAACTGCCACCCGGGAAATCTAATGCTCGGTGACTGCTTCCGAACCCCCTTTGGGCCCTGCTGCTGAAGAAAACGCGGCTGAGTCCTGCGCCTCCTCCTGGCGTTGTCCTAGATGGAGGTGTCGATGGACACAACGAGCTGGGTGATCGTGGGTATGGTCGTTGGCCTGCTGATCATCGCCCTTCTGGCCCTGAGCCGGCGGTCTCAGCAGATGCCACGCGCGAGTCTCAGGCCGCTGACGGCCGAGGCTCACGATCGGTATGTGACCAGGTGGGATGAGATCGAGTCGAAGTTCGTCGAGGCGCCCGGGGAGGCGGTTCGGGAGGCGGATGCGCTCGTGCTCGGGCTGCTAGGTGAGCGTGAGCATCCACTGGCCGAGAAGTGGCTTCCGGAGGGTGTGCGCAGGGCGCGGCGCGCAGCTGCGCGTGGCGGAACTGAGAACTTTCGCATGGCCGTTCTGTACTACCGCGCGGTAGTCGAAGAGATGGCACGCATTCCCGAGGCGGAGAGGATGCGGGAGGGACGGCGGGAGACGGCGTAGTCGACCGCCCGGTGTGGGCGGCGCATGCTGCGCCGCCCACCCACCAATTCTTCGACCGTTACCCGTTTTGCCGCCCAAACGTTTAGGGTGGCTGAGGGGGTCAACGTCCGGTAGCGGAGGGCCGATGCCTATGCCACTGATCTAGGGGAACCTAGGGGGTCAGTCGCGCTCACCTGAGGAGACAGGATTGTTCAAGCTCAAGCGTTCCGCCATTTCATTGCTCCCCATCGCCTTAGCCGCCGTCGTGGCGGTCGTGGCGATGTCAACCACCGCACCTGGCGCAGCGGCTCTGCGCACGATCGCCGGCAAGCTTGCCCTGAACGCACAGGCGGCCGGAGGAGGCGGAGGTGGAGGGGGCGGAGTCGACAGCATCGCGATTCCATCGGCGACATTGACCGCCAAGCTTGCGGTCACGGCCACAGTCACATACACCTGCCGGCCCGTTTTCGATCCGAACACGAACACCTTGGACGTAGTCCTTTCGAGCCAAATATTCAGCTCAGTTCAGGAGAGAACCAGCGGTAAGACGGTTGCCAACGGTTCGGGAATAGCCTTCGGCAATGCGATCTGCGACGAAGGGCTCGTCCCAACTGCGACAGTCAACCAGGCAACCGTGTTGGTTACGCCTGACGTTTTCCCCGCAAGCGGGCCTTTCAAGAAAGGTACCGCCATCGCAAATGTTCAGGTGATCGCCTGCCCGAACACGTTCGTGGCGTCGGGCTTCCCGCCGCCGTGTGATTTCGGAAGCTCCATCGGCACGATCATCTCTATCAAGTAGCGCTCGATCTCGCGAGGGCCCGCGGCCTTGCGCCGCGGGCCTTTTCTTATCCCGCCGGGCGGCGGATAATGCCGCCGTGTCGCAAAGGGTGGCGGCCCTGCCCCTCGACGTCCAGAACTCGTACCGGGCCCGCTATCGCTTGATGCGACCGGGCTGGAGCTCGAGCGGCGAGCAGATCGAAGCGCTCGTCCGCGGCCACCTGACGCCGGACAGCCGGGTCCTGGATCTGGGCTGCGGCCGTGGCGGCATGGTCGAGCTCTTCTGGCGTGAGGTCGCCCTCGCCGCAGGCCTGGACCCCGACGCTCGCTCCCTCGCCGAGCATCGAGCCCCCGGCCTGCCGGTGGTGGGCGGGAGGGGCGAGAACATGCCATTCGCCGCCGAATCCTTCGACCTGGTGGTCTGCGTTTGGGTGCTGGAGCATCTCCGCAGCCCTGAAACCGTCCTTCGCGAGGTTCGGCGCGTGCTTCGGCCTGGTGGTCACCTCGTCTTTCTGACCCCGAACCTGCGCAACCCGCTCCTCGCGTTCAACCGGCTCGGGCGCGCCCTGCCGCAGCTGCAACGAAGGCTGGTGCCGCGGCTGTACGGCCGCGTCGAGGCTGACACGTTCCCCGTCCTGTATCGGGCCAACACGGAAGGCGCCATCCGGGTCCTCGCCGAACGGGCCGGCCTGCAAGTCGGGTTGCTGCGGGTGATCCCCGACCCCACCTACCTGGCCTTCAACGGCTTCATGTTCCGCGCGTCGGTGATGTCAGAGGGCCTGATGCCGCGTGGGTGGGGCGTGCATCTGCTGGGGGATCTGTCCCGGCCCTAGTGCTTTAAGCCCCTCTCCGCCGGCGGGGCGAGGGGACATAATTTCGGCCATGAGTTTTAGCGAGCTTCTACTGATCATCGCGTTCGTGGTCTTCGTGGTCGCCGCGATCGGCCTTTCCTTCGGAAAGAAGGTGGACCTGATCGCCGCCGGCCTGGCGCTGTGGTCCCTCGCGGATCTGATCCCCCGCCTTTCGAGCATCTCGCTCGGCGTCATCCTGCTGATCCTGGCGTTCGTCGCCTTTGTTCTGGCCGCGATCGGCTGGCGCTACAAGAAGATCGGCATCATCGCCGTGGGCCTGGCGCTGTGGATGGCTTCGATCGTCGTCCCGATGTTCATCCACTGATCAGCGGGCGGCCGGCACCCGGGCGGCACCACCGGTGCCCGTGAGCCGGGCGGCGACCAGCACCGGGATGACCGTGACCAGGATCACGAAGGACACCACTACGTTGACCTCGGGGAGCAGGATCCCGTGCCTGATCTGACCGAAGATCCAGATCGGTAGGGTGCTCTGCGCGCCGGCCGTGAACGTGGTGACGATCACCTCGTCAAACGACAGCGCAAACGCCAGCATGGCGCCGGCCACGACCGCGGTCGAGATGAGCGGCAAGGTGATATCCCGAAACGTCTGAAACCCGTTCGCGCCCAGGTCGGCGGCCGCCTCGATGAGCGAGCCCTGCGTGCGACGCAGCCGGGCCAGCACATTGTTGTAGACCACCACGATGCAGAAGGTGGCGTGCCCCACGATGATCGTCCAGATCGAGAAGGTGACGCCGCTGAAGCTGAAGGCAGCGTTGAGGGCGATCCCGGTGATGATCCCAGGCAGCGCGAGCGGCAGTATGAAGAGAAGGCTGACCGCGTCGCGACCGAAGAACGCTGAGCGGTGGATGGCGAATGCCGCGAATGAGCCGAGGACCAGCGCAAGTGCGGTCGCCACGAGCCCGGCCTGCACCGAGAGCAGCAGCGCGGAACGAACGCTCGGGTCGTCCCACGTTGCGTAGAACCAGTTCAAGGTGAGGCCCGGGATCGGCCAGCTCTCGATGTTCGAGGTGTTGAATGCATAGAAGAAGATCAGGAGGATCGGGATGAAGAGGAAGAGCAAGATCAAGGCGGCCCAGAACCTGAGCGCGAGCTTCGTCCAGAAACCCTCCATCTGTTACAAGGCCTCGAAGGCGCCGAGGCGCTTGGCGCCGAGCAGGTAGACGGTCATGATCGCCACCGGCACCATCGCCAGAGCCGCCGCGAACGGCACGTTGTTGGCGATGCCGATGTTGCTGTAGACGACGTTGCCGATGAAGCTCGAGCCGGCGCCACCGACCAGGATCGGCGTGATGTAGTCGCCGAGCGTCAGCGAGAACGTGAAGATCGAGCCGGCCACCACTCCCGGCATCGCCAGCGGCAGCACCACGTCGAGCACCGCACGCCATCGCCGCGCACCGAGGTCGGCCGCTGCCTCGAGCAGCGAGTCCGGCACTCGCTCGAGCGCGGCGTACGTCGGGATGATCATGAACGGCAGCCAGATGTACGAGAACACCAGCCACATCGCGGTGTTCGTGTAGCCGATGTTGGCCGGCGGGAGGCCGATCGACTGCAGGCTCCAGTTGAGCAGGCCGCTGTGGTTGAGGATCAGGATCCAGGCATATACCCGCGCCAGGTAGCTGGCCCACAGCGGAAGCAGGACCGCGGCGAACAGCACGGTCTGGGTGCGGCGCGAAGCGACCTTGGCCATGTAGTACGCAAATGGAAAGGCGAGGACGGCATCGGTGAGCGTCACCAGCGCGGCTATGCCCACGGTGCGGCCGATGATCAGGCGGTAGGCCGGCTCGGTGAGGATGATCCGGAAGTTGTCCAGGTTCCACACCTGGACGATCTGCGTGGTGAAGGTGTCGATGGTCCAGAACGCGGTGACCAGGAGGAGGACGAGCGAGGTCAGGTACACGAGGACGAACCAGGCCAGGGGCGGGATGAGAAGCAGCGCGGGTCGTACCCACGGCCAGCGCCAGAGCAGCGCCTGAAGAGGGGCGGCCCCGCGATTCTTGCGGAGCCGCCCTGCGCTTGTTACTGCCAAGAGTCAGGCCTCGGGTTTACGCGGTGATCGTCGTCCAGGCCGCCTGCCAGTCTTTGTACGCGACGCAGGTGTCGGTGCCGTCGTCGCAGGTGGCGATCGGCGTCTTCCAGAACTTGACCGTGTTGAAGTAGGTGCCCGGCGCGTCGGCGTGGTACTGCGCGCACGAGCCGGCCTGGAGCGTCTCCATCTCGGCGCACGCCTTGGTGTTCACCGGCGTCTCACCGAACGACAGGGCCTGCATCGCCTGGACCTTGGGGGTGCTCACCCACTTGGTCCACAGGTATGCGCAGTTTGGGTGCGTGGCCTTGGTGGCCAGCATCCAGGTGTCGGCCCAGCCGGTGGCGCCCTCGGTCGGGATGGTGTCGGCGACCGCCGCGCCGGCGGCCTTGAGCTGGATGGTCTGGAAAGGCCAAGCCGCGCCGACCGTCACGTCGCCATTCTGAAACAGGGTGATCTCGTCGGTCGCCAGGGCCCAGTACTTCTTGATCAGCGGTCGCTGCTGCTTGAGCAGGGCCACGGAGGCGTCGAACTGTTTCTGCGTCAGCTCGTACGGGTCCTTGATCCCCAGGTTGGGCTGGGTCTTGCTCAGGTAGAGGGCGGCGTCGGCGATCTGGATCGGGTTGTCGGGCACGGTCACCAGGCCCTTGTTGGCCGGGTCGTAGATCACGCTCCAGCTGGTTGGGGCCTGCGGGAACTTCTTCGTGCTGTACAGCAGAGTGTTCGGGCCCCACTGCAGGGAGATCCCGTAGTGGACTCCAAGGATCGTGTTGTACGGCGGAGCCTTGAAGTAGGTCTGGAAGTTGTTGAAATCGGGAATCAGTGACGTGTTCATCGGCTTCACATCGCCGCCATAGATGAGGCGAAGGTCCGCGTCGCCGGACGCCGACACCATGTCCCACTGGCCGGCGCCGCCATCCTTCATCAGGCTCACCATCTCGTCTGACGAGCCGGCGGGCTTCTGGTTGACCTTGCAGCCGGTCGCCGCGGTGAAGGGGTCGACCCACGACTTGTCCGCGTAGCCGTCCCACAGGACGAGGTTGAGCTGGCCTTCGCCCGCACCGATTGACGCCGGCGGCGCGATCTTTGCGGTCGGCGGCTCCTTGGCCGTCGGGCCGCCGGAGTTCGTCGTCGAGCCGCACGCGGTGGCCGCCATGAGGAGCGCTGCCGCCGCCACCGTTCCCAGCCGGGACCACAGGGCTGGGGCTTTTGTGGATCTCATCGTTCCTACCTCTCCTTGCTGTTGTCTGCCGTCGCGGGTTCTCCGTCCGGCGGCTGTGGCTGGTCGAGCACGTAAGTATGATCGGACGCCCAGGCGAGCCGGATCCGCCTGCCTTCAAGCTCGTGCGACTCATCCGCGGCTTCCGTATTCTGGCGCACGGCGACGAGGTGCTCGCCCCGGTCCAGGCGCACGTTGTAGCGCGTGGACTGGCCCACGTAAATCACCTGTTCCAGCACTCCCGGCTCGACTGTCATACCGCGCTCCGCGGTATCGCCCTCGAGCAACATGTGGAGCTTCTCCGGCCTGATCACGAAGCGGATGCCGTCGCGGGTGAGGAGGTTGGAGATACCGATGAACCCGGCCACGAACTCGGTCGCGGGCCGCTCGTACACGTCGACCGGCAGCCCGATCTGCTCGATGCGCCCATTCGACATCACCGCGACGCGGTCGCTCATCGTGAGCGCCTCCTCTTGGTCGTGCGTGACATAGACGAAAGTGATTCCGACTTCTTTCTGGATCCGCTTCAGCTCGAGCTGCATCTCCTGGCGGAGCTTGAGGTCCAACGCGCCGAGCGGCTCGTCGAGCAGCAGGACCTCCGGCTCGTTGACGACCGCGCGAGCCAGCGCGACGCGTTGACGCTGGCCGCCAGAGAGCTGGCTGGGCCGCCGCCTGTCGAGGCCTACCAGGCGCACCATCCTCAGCGCGCGCTCGATCCGCTTGCTGCGCTCCCCGCGCGCCACGCCCTTGACACGCAGCCCATAGCCGATGTTGTCGCCGACGGTCATGTGCGGAAACAGCGCGTAGTCCTGGAAGACGGTGTTCGTCTCGCGCAGGTGCGGCGGCACGGACGTCACGTCCCGGCCGCCCAGCTCGATACGGCCCGCGTCGGGCCGCTCGAAACCGGCGATGAGCCGGAGCAGCGTGGTCTTGCCCGATCCCGACGGGCCGAGCAAAGTGAAGAACTCGCCCTCCTCGACGGTCAGGTCGACGCCCGCGACCGCGACCACGTGGCCGTAGCTCTTGCGCACGCCCTCCAGGCGCAGCGCCGCCGGCTTTTTCGTGTCGCTCAGTCGAGCGACGCCATGACGTGCTTGACCTGCGTGTACTCCTCGAGCGAGTAGATCGACATGTCTTTGCCGTAGCCACTCTGCTTGTATCCGCCGTGAGGCATCTCGTTGACGAGCGGTATGTGCGTGTTGATCCACACGGTGCCGAACTGCAGGCGGCGCGCCATGCGCAGCGCGCGGCCGACGTCGCGGGTCCACACGGAGGCGGCGAGCCCGTAGTCGACGGAGTTCGCCCACTCCAATGCCTGGTCTTCGTCGCTGAAACGCTGGATGGTGACCACCGGGCCGAACACCTCGCGCTTGACGATCTCGGCTTCAGGCCCGGGCGGCAGCACGATGGTCGGCTCGTACCACGAGCCTGCTCGTTTGATGCGCGCTCCGCCCGTGGCCACCTCGGCCCCGGCCTTGCGGGCGCGCTCGACGAAGCCGGAAACGCGCTCGAGCTGCTCCTCGGAGACGAGCGGTCCCATGTCCGTGTCGGCGGCGCCGGGATCGCCGACCTTCAGCGATTCCACCGCCGGCACGAGGTCCTTGACCAGCTTGTCGTGGATGCGCGGGCCGGCGAGGACCCGTGTCGCCGAGGTGCAGTCCTGCCCGGCGTTGAAGAACCCGCCGATCTTGATTCCATCGACCACGGCGTTTAGGTCAGCGTCATCGAACACGATCACGGGAGCCTTGCCGCCGAGCTCGAGGTGAACGCGTTTCAAAGTGGCGGCGGCCTCGCGAGCCACGATCTTGCCGGTCGCCACGTCGCCGGTGAGCGAGATCATGTTCACGCCAGGATGCCGGACGAGCGCGGCGCCGACCACCTCGCCGTCGCCGGTGACGACGTTGAGCACGCCCTTCGGGAAGATGTCCTCGGCCAGCTCGGCCAGCCGGAGCAGGCTCAGCGGGGTCCACTCCGACGGCTTGATGACGACGGTGTTGCCGGCCGCGAGCGCGGGGGCCAGCTTCCAGGCGGCCATCATCAGCGGGTAGTTCCAGGGCGCGATCGAGCCGGCGACGCCCAGCGGCTCGCGCCGCAGGATGCTCGTGAATCCCTTCATGTACTCACCTGAGGCGCGTCCTTCGAGCAGACGCGCGGCGCCGGCGAAGAACCGGAAGCAATCGGCGATGGGAGGGATCTCCTCCGATATGGTCGGCGCCAACGGCTTGCCGACGTTCTCCGACTCGATCCGCGCCAGCTCTTCGCCGTGCAGCGTGATGACGTCGGCGAGCTTCAGCAGGCGCTCGCTCCGATCTCGGGGCGTGCTGTCGAACCAAACGTCGTCGTACGCGTCGCGGGCGGCCCTGACCGCTAGGTTGACGTCCTCGTCGGTTCCCTTGGGCACCGACGCGATGACCTTGCCGGTGGCCGGGTTGACGATGTCCTGGTGCTCGCGCCCCGTGCCTGGCACCCACTTGCCGTCGATGAACATCTCGCGGCTCTTCAGGGTCGTGCTCATTTCTCACTCCTTGTTGGAACTGCTCCGGAGACCTCGGCGAGCGCTGAACCCAGGACGTCCAGCCCTTCCAGCAGCTGCTCGTCGGGAATGGTCAGGGGCATCAGCGTTCGGATCACGTTGTGATGGGCCCCGGAGCGCAGCAGCAAGAGGCCCTGCTCGCGCGCGAGCCCGAGGATGCGCGCGGTCTCGGTGTCGGCCGGGGTCTTCGTCTTGCGGTCGCGCACCAGCTCCATGCCGGCCATGGCGCCGACGACACGGACGTCGCCGACCAGCTCGTGCTCGGCCTGCCAGCTGCGCATGCGCTCTTCGATGATCGAGCCGATCCGCGCTGCGCGCTCCGGTAGCTTCTCGTCCCGCATGACGTCCATCACAGCGACTCCGGCGGCGCATGCCACCGGGTTGCCGGCGTACGTGCCGCCGAGCCCACCGGGGGCTGGCGCATCCATGACCTCGGCGCGGCCGACCACCGCCGAAAGCGGGAAGCCGGCGGCGATGCTCTTGGCGACGGTCATGAGGTCGGGCGTCACGCCCGAGTGCTCGATGGCGAAGAACTTGCCGGTGCGTCCGAAGCCGGTCTGGATCTCGTCGGCGATCAGAAGGATTCCGTGGCGTGTGGTGATCTCGCGGAGCGTCTGCATGAAGGCCGGCGGCGCCGGCACGAACCCGCCTTCGCCGAGGACGGGCTCGATGATGATTGCGGCCACGCGGTTTGGTGCGACCACGGAGGCGAAGAGATCGTCGAGCTGCGCGAGCGCGGCCTCGGTGGTCCAGCCGCGATATTCATACGGAAACGGGGTCTGGTAGACCTCTGCCGCGTACGGGCCGAAGTCCTGCTTGTACGGGTTGACGGTGCCGGTCAGGCTGAGGGCGAGAAGCGTCCGGCCGTGGAAGCCGCCGGTGAAGCTGATGACGGCCTGGCGGCCGGTGGCGGCGCGCGCGATCTTGACGGCGTTCTCCACCGCCTCCGCCCCGGTGCTGAAGAAGATCGCCTTCTTAGGACCCTCGCCAGGCGCTACCTCACAGAGGCGCTCTGCCAGCCGCAAGTAGGACTCGTACGTGACGACCTGGAAGGCCGTATGCGTGAAGCGCTCCAGCTGTTCGCGCACGGCCGCCATGACACGCGGGTGGTTGTGGCCGACGTTCATGACACCGATGCCACCCACGAAGTCGATGTAGCGGCGGCCTTCGGTGTCCCAGACCTCCGCCCCCTGGGCGCGGTCGGCCACCACGGCGTGCGCGGTCGTGACGCCGCGCGGCAGATATTTCTCGCGGAGAGCCTTCAGCTCGTCAGCGCCCAACTTTTCTGTCATTCAAGCACAGGCTAGACTCCGGCCTGCGTGGACGCCGCGGCCGCCGTCGAGAGGCTCTGGCCTGACCGGGGGGCGAGCTATGCCCCGCTCGAGGGCGGCATCACCAACCACAACTTCAAGGTGGAGGTGAGCGGGCAGGCCTTCGTCCTGAGGATGGGCGGCGCGCAGACGGGATTGCTGGGGATCGACCGCCGCGCTGAATACCAGGCCGGGTTGCGGGCCGCCGAGGTGGGGGTGGGCCCGGAGGTGGCCGGGTTCTTCGAGGACGAGGGCTGGCTCGTGACGCGCTTCATCGACGGCCGTCCGATCTCTTTGCAGGAGATGCGCAGGCCCGAGACGATCCGGCGGGTGGCCGGGGCGCTGCGAAGATTTCATGACGCGGCGCCGATCCCGGGCCGTTTTGACGCGCACGAGGTGGTGGAGGAGTACCGGCGCGAAGCCGAGGCACATGGGGTCGAGATCCCCGCCGAGTACGCCGCCGCGCATGCGATGTCCGAACGCATCCAGCGCGTGCGCGGGCCGCAGCCGCCTGCGCCGTGCCACAACGACCTGCTCAACGCCAACTTCCTGGACGACGGCGAGATACGGATCGTCGACTGGGAGTACGCGGGGATGGGCGACCGCTTCTTCGACCTCGCCAACTTTTCCGTCAACCACGAGTTTGCCGCGGCTGAGGACCAGATTCTGCTCACCGCCTACTTCGGTAAGGCGACCAAAGCACGTTTCGCCTCGCTGGGGATGATGAAGTTCATGTCGGATTTTCGCGAAGCGATGTGGGGAGTGCTGCAGAGCGGTATCTCGGAGCTCGACTTCGACTTCAACGGCTACGCCGCCAAACACTTCGCCAGGTTGAGTCTCGAGCTCGCCGGCGACTAGGATTTCGCGGTGGATCTGAGAAGCCGGATGCTTGGCGGGTTCGCTGCGCAGCTTGGGAGGCCGACGGGCTTACGAGGAAGGCTGGTCGGCATCATGCTCAACCGCTCTAACCACGGTTTGATTGCGGCCGCGATTGACGCGCTGGCGCTCGAGCCGGGCACAGTGGCTGCGGACCTCGGCTTCGGAGGAGGCGTGGGGCTCGAGCTGCTCCTGCAACGCGTAGGACCCAAGGGCCAGGTGTACGGCGTCGACCTGTCGCCCACGATGGTGAGCCGAGCATCGCGCCGGCTCAAAAGCGATGTCGCAAGCGGCCGGCTTCATCTGCACACAGGGTCGATCACCCAGCTGCCGCTCGAGGATGGATTGATCCACGGAGCCATCACCATCAACACGATTTACTTCATTGCCGATTTGGATCGCGCGTTCTCCGAGATGGCGCGCGTGATCACCCGCGCAGGAAGGATCGTCGTGGGCATCGGCGATCCAGCAATGATGGCGCGCTTGCCGACCACTCCTTACGGCTTCACTCTCCGCTCAGCGGATGAAGTCGCCGCAGTGGCGAAAGGTGGCGGATTGGCTCTGCGAGACCACGGGCGGGTGGGGCACGGCGATGAAGCGGCGCACCTCCTCGTTTTCACGCACGCGTCTTAGGCTCCCGTCGTCATGAGCGCACTCGTTGCCCGGTGGGGTCGTACAGCGGCTCGTCGCTGACGTGGCCGGGCACCCAGGTGCCGAAGATCTCGACCTCCAGGGCCGTCCCTATGATTGCCGAGGCAGGAACGTACGCGTAGGCGATCGACTTGCCGACCGTGTAGCCATAGCCGCCGCTAGTCACCCGTCCCGTGACATCGCCGGCGATGCGTACAGGTTCCGAGCCCAGCGCCACCGAGCGCGGGTCGTCCAGCACCAGGCACGCAAGCCTCGTTGACGATGGCGCCTCGCGCGCCTTCACCAGAGCGTCGCGGCCGATGAAGTCGCCTTTGTCGAGCTTCACGCAGAAGCCGAGGCCGGCGTCGTAGGGATTCACCTCGGGTCCGATGTCGGCGCCCCAAACCCGATAGCCCTTCTCGAGCCGCATCGAATCCACTGCCTTGTAACCGCCCGCTGTTAGTCCTTGGCTCTGGCCTGGCTCCCAGATCGTGTCCCACAAGCGCAGCCCGAACTCCGACGGGCAGTAGAGCTCCCAGCCGAGCTCGCCCACATAAGTGACGCGAAGGGCCAGGCACGGAACCGAGCCGACGGCAAGCTGCTGCGAGGTCATGTAGGGGAACGACTTGTTGGAGATGTCCGTGGTCGTCAGCGGCTGCAGGATCGTGCGCGCGGCCGGGCCCCACAAGCCGATGCAGGCGAGCGACGAGGTGACGTCCTCGACCTGCACCGAGCCGTCGTCGGAGATGTGGTCGCGAATCCAGAACAGGTCGTGCTGGCCGAACGCAGTGCCGGTGACGATGCGAAACCTGTCCTCGGCCAGCCGTGTGATCGTGAAATCGCACTCGATGCCGCCCGCATCGTTGAGCATCTGCGTGTAGGTCAGCGCGCCGACGGCACGCGCGACGCGGTTGTCGCTGAGGTGCTCGAGGAACGCTGCCGCGCCGGCGCCGCGCACCTCGATCTTCGCGAAGGACGTGAAGTCGAAGAGTGCAGCGTTCTCGCGACACCCGCGATGCTCCGCCTCTATCGCCGGCGACCAGAGCCGGCCGGCCCACCCGCGCGGCCTGAGCGACTCGTCGCCCCGCGCGGCGTTGGGCTCGAACCAGTTGGCACGCTCCCAGCCCGACTTCTCGCCGAACGCGGCGCCGAGCTCCTCGAGGCGCGGGTACGCCGGCGAAAGGCGGAGCGGGCGCCCGGCCGCGCGCTCGTGGCCGGGGTACTTGACGTCGTAGTAGGTCGAATAGACCTCGCGGGTCCGCGCCAGCGTGTACTCACGGCTGATGTAATGACGCCCGAAGCGCCGCGAGTCCATCTCCCAGGCGTCGAGGTGTGGCCGGCCGTCGACGATCCACTCGGCCACCAGGCGCCCCATTCCTCCTGCGCCGGCCAGGCCGTGTGCGCAGAAGCCGGCGGCGACCCAGAAGCCGCGGACCTCGGTGGGCCCGAGGATGAACTCGCCGTCGGGGGTGAAGGCCTCGGGGCCGTTGACCAGGCGGACGACGCTCGCGTCCTTCAATGAGGGCGTCCGCACGATGGCGTTGGTCATCAGCGGCTCGAACCGGTCCCAGTCGGGCTCGAGGAGCTTGCCGTTGAAGTCGCTCGGGATCCCGTCGAGGCTCCACGGAGCCGGGTCGCGCTCGTAGCCGCCCATGATCAGGCCGCCCGATTCGGGGCGGTAGTAGACGAGCAGGGACGGGTCGCGCATCGTCGGCATGTCGCGCGGGAGGCCCTCTGGCTTTGTGATGAGGTACTCGTGGGCCATCGGGATGAGGGGTACGGTGACGCCGACCAGTCTCCCGATCTCAGCGGCAAACATGCCGCCGGCGTTGACCACCAGGTCGGTTTCGATTGGTCCCTTATCGGTGACTACGCGCTTCACTCTTCTCGCGCCGGTTTCGATCGCGATGACCCGCGTGTCCTCGCAGATCTCGGCACCGCGCCTTCGCGCGCCTTCGACCAGCGCGAGGGTGAGCTGGCTGGGGTCGATGTAGCCGTCGGTGGCGAGGTAGGCCGCGCCGAGTACGCCTTCGGTGGACATCGGCGGGAACATGTCTTGCGCCTGTTTCGCCGATACGAGCTCGAGTGGCAGGCCGAAGGTTTTTGCCCAGCCGGCCTGGCGCGCGAGCTCTTCCATGCGTTCTTCGCTCGAGGCGAGGCGCAGCGAGCCGACCTCGTGCCAGCCCGTCTCGAGCCCGACCTCTTCGCCAAGCTTTCGGTAGAGGTCGACCGAGTTCATCATCATCTGGGTCAGGCTGAGCGAGCCGCGAAGCTGGCCGACGAGCCCGGCCGAGTGGAAGGTCGAGCCGCTGGTGACGCGTGCGCGTTCGACGAGCACGGTGTCGGTCCAACCCAGGCGTGCCAGCCAGTACAGAATCGAGGCGCCGCCGACCCCGCCGCCGATGACGACGGCGCGTGCGCTTGATCTCACGGCCTTACTCGATCAGCAAGCGTGGGGGCCGGATTTTCATCCAGCCCCCACTGGGGTTCTCTAGGCGCGGGCTTCGGCCGGTTGGATCGTGGGGGTGGCCGGCTGGTTGCGCTGCGCGAGCACGTAGTAGATGGCGCCCACAAGCAGTATCAGCCCGAGGGTCGCTTCGAA